>JAEYWU010000020.1 GCA_023428785.1 Pseudomonadota bacterium | reverse complement strand
ATGCGGTAGGGCCGGATGTCGCGCCGCTCCACGTCCGAGAACACGCGCACGGCCGCCGCCTGCAGCCAGTGGATGCCGACCGGCTTCTTGTGGCGCGGCTCGTCCTGGAAGCGGATGTCGACGTAGTCGCCCGTCTCGATCATCTGGGCCGTCGCCTGGGCGAAGCGGCTCTCGTCACGATCCAGCGGGCCGAGCGTCATCAGGGTCGGCAGGCCCGCGAGCAGCGCGATCAGCGCCGCCAGCAGCGGTCCGCGCCAGCCCTCGATCCATCGCTCATCGATCGTCAGGTTCATGACGGGGTGATCACACACAAGGGGGGCTGGCGTCCATATGGGGTCGGGGCGCGGCCGATTCATACGGGCCGTTTGCCTGATCCCCCGCATTTCGCGCTCGTTTATCCAGCGGGATCAGGCGTCTGGCGAAAATCGAGCGCAGCTTATCCCCGCAAGTCCTGTGCGACGCCAGACTGACGCCTCCACCGGTCTTTGACATCGTCTGCTAAGTCCGCTGTCACCCTGAGTGACGGGACTGACACCCTCCCGTCAACCAAGTGCTGGAAATCTCTAGGGCCGACCACTGTCGGTGTCGGTCGTGTCGCTGTGTTCTCGGACCGACACCGACACTGACAGTGGGTAATGTTGAAGCTAGTTTGTTACCCGAAAGGGCGGAGGAAGCTGCAATGCGAATGTTCTGGCCTGTAGTGGCGATCCTCGCGTGCGCGACGGCGTGCTCCGACCGGGAAGACCAGCCAACTCAAAGCAGTCCGGCGGAAGACGCGGCCTCATTCAGCCAGGAAGACGCCAGCAGCTCGACCGTTTTCGACATCCACCCTGATGAGCGTCCAGCCCTGGAGGAACGAGCCGTCGCTGGCGATGCCGAAGCTTCCTTTCGGATAGCCCAATACTACACCTTCGCCAGCACGGGCGCGGCCTCGGACGCCGCTAACGAGAGACGCTGGTTGGAACTGGCGACGCAGCAGGGCCATCGCGTCGCAAAGCACAATCTCGCGGTTCTCATCGCGGCCGAGGACTGCCGGCGCGCTGTCTCGATGATGCGTGAACTCGTCGAGAGCGCGCCGACCCCTGAAGATGCCCTCAGCGCCGAGTCCTGGCTGAACGATCCGAGCTTCCAGTGCTGACTGCTCGCTTGCCGTAGCGGCCACGCTGGAAACAGAACGGGAACGTGCTATGGGCGAGCGTGGCCTCGCCCCTTCCCCCCACCTTTCAGGACTGGTTCGCCTCGCGCGGATGGAGCGCCCGGCGCCATCAGCTCGAGATGGTCGAGGCCGGGCTCAAGAGCCGCGACGTCCTGCTGGTCGCCCCGACCGGCGGCGGCAAGACGCTGGGCGGCTTCCTCCCCAGCCTGATCGAGCTGTCCGAACGCGGTCCCCGGAACACGCCCCCCGGCGTCCACACCCTCTACATCTCGCCGCTCAAGGCCCTGGCGACCGATGTGGAGCGCAACCTCCTGACCCCGGTGCGCGAGATGGGCCTGCCCATTCGCATCGAAAGCCGCACCGGCGACACCCCCGTCTCCAAACGCCAGCGCCAGAAGGAAAGCCCGCCCGACATCCTCCTGACCACGCCGGAACAGCTGGCCCTGCTCTGCGCCTGGGAGGGGGGCCGGGACTGGTTCTCGGACCTGCGCTGCATCGTCGTCGACGAGGTCCACGCCATCTGGTCCGGCAAGCGCGGCGACCTCCTGAACCTCGGCCTCGCGCGTCTTAGCCAGTTCGCCCCCATGGCCCGCCGCGTCGGCCTCTCGGCCACGGTCCAGGACCCGGCCGCCATCCAGCGCTGGCTGAGCGCCAAGCCCGACCGGCCCGCCGATCTGGTGCTGGGCGATCCCGGCGCCCCGGCCGTGGTCGAGGTCATGGCCCAGACCGGCCGCACCATCCCCTGGTCCGGCTGGACCGCCGCCCACGCCATGGGCGACGTCTATGAGCGGATCAAAGGCGCCCGACTCTCGCTGATCTTCGTCAACACCCGCTTCCAGGCCGAAATGGCCTTCCAGCTTCTCTGGGAGATCAATGACGAGGGCCTGCCGATCGCCCTCCACCACGGCTCCCTGGCGACCGAGCAACGCCGCAAGGTAGAGGCCGCCATGGCCCGAGGTGACCTTCGGGCCGTGGTCTGCACCTCCACGCTGGATCTCGGCATCGACTGGGGCGACGTCGATCTGGTCATCCAGCTTGCCGCGCCCAAGGGATCGGCCCGCCTGATCCAGCGCATCGGCCGCGCCAACCACCGGCTTGATGAACCCTCTCGCGCCCTGCTGGTCCCCGCCCACCGGTTCGAGGTGCTGGAGTGCGAGGCGGCGAAGGAGGCCGTGGCCGAGAACGACCTCGACGCCGACCCGCCCCGGCCCGGGGCCCAGGACGTGCTGGCCCAGCACCTGATGGGCCTCGCCTGCGCCGAGCCCTTCCTCGCCGACGACGTCTATGCCGAGGTCCTGACCTCGGCCCCCTACGCGGACCTCAGCCGCGAGGACTTCGACCGGGTGCTCGAGTTCGTCTCCTCGGGCGGATACGCGCTCTCGACCTATGACCGCTACCGCCGGATCGTTCAGGACCGCCAGGGCCGCTGGAAGGTCCGAAACGCCGACACCGCCGCCCGCCACCGGATGAACGTCGGCGCCATCGTCGAAATCCCGATGCTCAACGTCCGCCTCGGCTCGGCCAAGCGGCCCGGCCGCAAGATCGGCCAGATGGAGGAGAGCTTCCTCTCCGAACTGACCCCCGGCGACGACTTCATTTTCGCGGGCCAGTCCTGGCGTTTCTCGGACATCGAGGGCCTGGACGCCTACGTCAGCCCCGCCCCGCCCGGCGCCGACCCCATGACCCCCAGCTGGGGCGGCAACAAGTTCGCCCTCTCGACCTATCTGGCCCGCCGGGTGCGCCGGATGATCGCCGATGAGGCCGAATGGGGACGGCTGCCCGACGACGTCCAGGAGTGGCTCCAAATCCAGAAGATCCGCTCGGTCGTCCCCTCGCCCGATGAGATGCTGGTTGAGACCTTCCGGCGCGGCTCGCGCCACTATCTGGTCTGCTACCCCTTCGACGGCCGCATCAGCCATGGGACCCTGGGCCACCTCCTCGCCCGCCGCCTGGAACGGGCCGGGAAGAACCCGCTCGGCATGGTCGCCAACGACTACGCCCTCGCCATCTGGGCCATGCGCCCCCTCGGCGACCTCGACCTCGATCAGCTCTTCCAGGAAGACATGCTCGGCGACGACCTCGAGGCCTGGCTCGACGAGAGCTTCATGATGAAGCGCGGCTTCCGCGCCTGCGCCGCTATCTCGGGTCTCGTCCAGCGCCGCCTGCCCGGCCACGAGAAAACCGGCCGTGCGGTCACCTTCTCGACCGACCTCATCTATGACGTGCTCCGCCGCCATCAGCCCGACCACCTCCTGCTCCGCTGCGCCCGCGCCGACGCGGCCTCGGGCCAACTCGACGTGGCCCGCCTCGGCCTTCTCCTCCAGCGCGTGAAGGGACGCATGCGCCACATCGAGCTCACCCGGCCCTCACCCTTCGCCGTGCCCGTGATGCTGGAAATCGGCCGCGAGCCGGTGCTGGGTGGCAGCTGGTCCGACGCCATCCTGCAGGAGACCGCGGAGGACCTGATCGCCGAGGCCATGGAGCTCGACACATGAGCCCGCTTCGGCGCAGCAGCTGCGGCGGGTGCCGGCTGGAGGTCAACGGAACCACCGTCGTGGCCCGCACCTCCGGCGCCCTGTGGATCGAGGCCGAGCTCACCCTCGCCGCCGGCGACCTGCACTTCGAGAAAGGCTCCGCCTATGGCGCGCGCAGCGGCCAGCTCCTGCCGCCCTACGACACCCTTGCGACCCTGGACCGGCTGGAAGCCGAGGTGGCGGCCCTGAATCCCCGACGTCTGGTCCTGATGGGCGATACCTTCCACGACCGCTGGGCCGAGGAGCGCCTGAGCCCCGATGTCGTGCCGCGGCTGAAGGAGCTGGCCGGGGGCCGCACCCTGGTCTGGCTCTCCGGCAACCATGATCCGGCTCCGCCGAAAGGGCTCCCAGGCGAAGTTGCCGACGATCTGTCCGTACACAGACTTTGGCTTACCCACGAACCTCACCAAAGGCCCAAACCCGGCGAAATCGCCGGCCACCTGCACCCCGTGGCCACGGTCACCGGTTATGGCGCTCGGATCCGCAGACGGTGCTTCGTGACCGATGGCCAGCGCATGATTCTGCCGGCCTTCGGCGCCTACGCCGGTGGCCTGAACGTGGCCGATGAAGCCTTCGCCGGTCTGTTCGCCGCGCCGCCGACGGCCCTGATCCTGGGCGGAGAACGCATCCACGCCGTCTCGTGGAAGAAGCTGGCGGTGGGGCGCTAGGTCCGACGGAACCAGCGCGAGGCCGCCCAGCCGGTCAGAAAGGCGATCAACACCGAAGCCAGCCCGTAGAGCCAGGGCTGTTGATAGGCGAAGTCGTGAATCCACCGTTCGATCCCGACCCGGCGGACCTGGATGGAATCGCGACGCACCGACACGGCCTGGCCGTCCTGGAACAGCCACACCTCGGTCTGGTATTCGCCGGTCGGAGCCTCGGCCGGAAGGGTGATCTCTGCACGGAACAGACCCGAATCCACAAAGCGGACGCCCTCGGGATCACTATTGTAGAGGCCGTCTGTCTCCTTGAGCCGGATCACGGCCCGGCGCCAATCCAGATAGTCCTCGCCCAGACGGCTGACGACAACGTCGCGCACGCCATAGAGGTTGACCGTCCGCTCCTCCTCCGGCGCGTCGATCCGAAGATGGTCCAGGCCGACGCCCAGCCGGCGCAGGACACCAAAGCCGGCGATGTCCGACAGCGGCCGCGACGACGCGGTCATGTAGAAGGCCGGCGCCCCTTCGAACAGTACCGGACGGCTGTTCAGCCACAGACCCGCCACCCGCACCTTGCGCACCAGCCGGACTGGTCGCTCGGGGCCACGCACCACCACCACGACATCGGCCGGATCGTCGCCCGGATTGAAGACCGCCCCATAGAGCACGATCGAGGCGCCCGCGTAGCCGGCGTCGACCTCCACCTCGCTGTTGGTCAGGGCTGCGGAGACGCGCGGCGTATCCGGGGCCGGCTGGACGATGGCAGGGGGCTCTGCTGCCTGGAACATCATCCACCCCCGGGTGCGAGGGCGAACGGATCGTCGGGCCGCAGGAACAGGGTGAGGCCCATCTGCAGTCCTACCAGCAGGATCAACAGACCCAGGGCGGCGCGCAGTTCGTCTGCGCGGAAGCGGGCCGAGGCCTTGGCTCCATACTGGGCGCCCAACACTCCGCCGACCATGAGAAGCGTGGACAGGAGGATATCGACGGTCTGGTTTCGGCCGGCCTGAAGCACGGTCGTCACCGCCGTCGTAATCAGGATCTGGAACAGGCTCGTGCCGACAACCACGGCGGCGCGCATGCGCAGCACATAGACCATGGCCGGAACCAGGATGAAGCCGCCGCCCACCCCCATGATGGCTGACAGGATGCCCGCGAAGACGCCCAGCGCCAGCGGCGGCAGGGCCGAAATATAGAGGCCTGAGCGGGGGAAGCGCATGCGGAACGGCAGGCCGTACAGCCACAGCGGCCGCCGCGTCTGGGCTCGCACAGCGGGTTCGCCACGCCTGCGGCGCAGCATGGTGTTCAGGCTTTCGTTCAGGGTCAGCGCCCCGATCGATCCGAGCAGCAACAGGTAAGACAGGGCCACGACCAGATCGGCCTGGCCCAGAAGGCGGAGGATGCGGAATAGTTCGACTCCGAACAGGGCGCCGATGGCGCCGCCCAGCGCCATGATCCCGCCCATGCGGTAGTCGACCGAACCGGCTCGGTTGTATGTGACCACGCTGGAGGCCGATGAGGCGACGACGTGGTTGGCCTGGCTGGCTACCGCGACGGCCGGCGGCACGCCCATGAAGACCAGCACCGGGGCCATCAGGAAGCCGCCGCCGATGCCGAACAAGCCCGAGATGAAGCCGACAAGCGCGCCCAGCGCCAGCAGAAGCGGCGCGTTCACCGAGACCTCGGCTATGGGCAGATAGACGTCCACGGTCCTCGCCGGATCAGAAGGTCCGACGCACGCGACGCCGGGAGTTCAACCTTAGCCCTGGGCGATGTCAGCCAGGAACCGTTCGGCCTCGGCCTCGGCTTCCAGGCGACGGCTGGCGGAGAGGTTGGCGCGCACGCGCGCCGCGGCCTCGTCGGCGCCGGCGTCGCCCATGCGACCCGCCACGATGTACCACTGATAGGCTCTGGCGGCGTCGGCGGGAACCCCTTCGGCGCCGCGCTCGAAGAGACGGGCCAGATTGTACTGGCTGTCGACCAGACCGCGCTCGGCGGCCGCCTCGAACCAGCGCAGGGCCTGGGCCTGATCGCGCTCCCCGCCCGCGCCCTCGAACAGATAGAGGGCGAGGTTGTGCATGGCCCGGATTTCGCCGCCGCGGGCGGCGCGCTCGGTCCAGCGGCGCGCTTCGGTCGCGTCGGCAGTGACGCCGGCCTCACCTGTCTCGTAGAGGCGCGCCATGCCAAACTGGGCCTGCGGCAGACCTAGGTTTGCGGCGCGGCTCATCAGGCGCACCCCCTCGGCGTCGCCGGTCTCGATCAGCGGCAAGGCCTGTTCGTAGAGGGCCTGGCTCTCGGCCTGGGCCTCTTCGGCCGGCGGGGCGATGGTGATGTCGGTCGGGCTGACGGCCGAGGCCGCCAGGGCGGGGCCGCCCGGCGACGGAAGGCCCGGGATCGCCGAGCCTTCCTCGACGAGCCGCTGATAGCCCATGATGCCCACGGCGCCGCCGCCGACCAGGACGACCGCGGTCGTGGTGGCCAGGAGCGCCTTGCCGACGGTCGAACCCTGGCGTGATGTCTTTTCGACGCGCTTCTGCAGACGCGACTTGCCGCCACCGAGGCGGAAGCCGAAGCCCTTGCGGCCCTCGCCCTCGACCGCATCCTCGCCGCGACGTGTCGCGGCGCGAGCCGCCTCGATGGCCTCACGCGTGCTCAGCGGCCGCTCGGACCGACCGTGACGATCAGTGACAAAGTCAGTCTCGGCATCGAAGGCGTCCAGGTCCGCCGACGGATCATAGAGGGAGTCGCCAAAGCCTTGCGCGGTCGCGCCGCCGAAGGGCGGGGCAGGCTCGGAAGCCAGGGCCCCGAACGGAGATTCCGGCTCGAAGGTGTCAACCGGTCCGAAGGCGGCGAAGTCCTGGGCGGGGGCCTGTGGCTCAGGCTGATCAGCGAAGGCGGCCTCAGGCACGTCCATGTCGAACACCGGGGCGGGCGCGATAGTGGGCGCATCCGGGACGGCCGGGGGCGGCGGCACGACCGGCGCGGCCGACGGGGCGGGACGCGCGATGGCCGAGGCGAACACATCCTCGGCCGGTTCGCTCATCGCCGCCGACGGGAAGGCAGGATCGCGCCATTCCGGCTCGAAGGCCGCGGAGGGGAAGGCCTCTCCCGCCCAGTCACCGGCGGCATCATCGGCCGGGCGGCGCGACAGCTGGCGGTCGATGCTCTCGCGGGCCTCGGCCAGAAGCTTGGCGGTGCGCTCCTCGGACTGGCGCATGCGTTCGGCCAATTCGCCCGAGGCGCGGTCGTAACGCGTCTCCATCTTCTCTGAGGCGCGGTTCAGCTTGTCGGCCAGTTCGTTGACGCCCTCGGCAGCGCGGCGCTCACCCTGGGCGATGCGCTCGGCCAGGCGCTCGGAGATGCGGGTGATCTCGCCGCCCAGCTTTTCCAGAGCCAGGGCGTGGTGATCGTCGGCCCGCTTGAGACGATGCTCGATGGCTTCGGCGACGCGCGCCACATCCGATCCGAGAGACTTCGACAGCTCCTGGCCCATGGTCTCGACAGCCTTGAGGGCGCGCTCCTGAGATGCGTTGAGGATGTTTCCGTAGTTCTGTTCGGTTTCCTTGAGCCGGCCATCGAGGTTGGCGGCGATGCGCATGACCTCGTGACCCATGGCTTCCAGCGCCTGGGCCTGGCGGCGCTCCGAAGCCTGCAGATGAGCGCCCAGATCGGTCAGGGCGCGCTCGACGCGGTCCATCCGGCCGTCTTGTGCGGCGGTATCGAGCCGCCGCATCATTTCCTGGCGCGAGTCCTCGACCTTGCGGGTCAGGACCTCGGCGAGCTTTTCCAGGCCGCCCACGTCACGCTGCCCGCCGCTCCGTTCGGCATGGGACAGGCGGCGGTCCAGATCGGCGAACGACTGTTCCAGCTTGGCAAGCGACTGGGCGGTCCGCCCCTGCGCCTCTTCAAGACGCTGGGCGACGCGCGACACCACGCCGTCGGCCAGGCGATCCGGCGAGGCTTCGCGCTCGAGACGGTCCAGACGGTCGCGCAGCTGAGTCGAGGCGTCGCGGCCGCGCGCTTCAGCGTCGTAGAACTGACCGGCCAGCTTGCCGAGCGCCCCCTCGAACTTGCCGAAGGCCTCGGCGTAGCGCGGAGCGGTCTCCTCCTCGTAGCGACGCTGGCGGCCCCGGGCCTCGCGCAGGGAATCGGAAAGTTCGTCCAGGCGGCGATCGCGGGCCGCCGAATCGCTCTCGCCAACTTCCAGCCGGCGCAGGAGGCCGGTGACGGCGCGATCAACGCCGTCGATAGCCAGGGTCGAGCGGCGCTCGGCGCCCTCGATGCGGGCCGACAGGGCCTCAATGGCAGACAAGGCCGCAGCAGCCTCATCGCCTCGGATGGAATAGGCGTCGTCGTAGCGACGAGGCTGTTGCTGGCGGCGCTCGACGGTCGAATCCCCGTCGCGATTCTCGGCGATCATTTCGGACAGCCACTCACCGAGAGTCATGCCTGAACGGCGCGCGAGGTCCTTGGCGGCCTCCCGGGTGTGGGGCTCGATGCCCTTGACGCTCCAGGGCGCCGCCCCGCTCATCGATTCGTTCCCCGCCACATGACGGAAGACGGTAAACGCCCATTTCTTGGGTGTAAACGCACCGGTAACCCCAATATGTAGCGGCGCCCCTGCTTCCTGTGGACAGTCATCCCAATTGCAGGACAGGAGCGGCTAACCCTCGATACCCCTTGGTCGGACGAACATGGTTAACGACGCGTAAATCGTTAACGGTCAGGCAAGATGTTGCGCGATCGAGGCCGCAGGGCCATCTGGCCGCCATGACGATGACCGTGACCCTGTCCGTAATGATCGCCGCGCTGGCGACGGCCGCTTTCGCGGGCTGGCGGGGCTCGCGTCCGCCAGACCTGATACGCGGACCGCGGATGGTTCCCTACCGCTTCCTGATGGTTCTGGCCTCGACCGTCGCCCTGTTCATGCTGCTGCACCTTATGACCCTGGCCGGCTATTCGCCGCCGCCGCGCTGACGGAACGGGCGCGCCTCTCCGGGGTTAGGTCTGCGAACAGAGGAGACCTCCCCCATGTCCGACCCGCTGACTCCCGCCAAGGCCGAAGAGACTTTCTGGGACTCGCTCAAGAAGTCCAACACCGGCCTGCTGGGCCTGGACCAGCCGGGCTATCACGCCCAGCCCATGACCGCCTTCCGCGAGGAGGAGACCGGGACCATCTGGTTCTTCACGCGTGACGACACCGACCTGGCCCGCGATGCCGCGGTTGGCTCGGGCCAGAGCGCGATGTTCCACTACGGCTCCAAGGATCAGAACGTCTGGGCCTGTATCCACGGCGAGCTGTCGGCGCACGGCCAGGACCGCGAGATCGTCGATCGCTACTGGAACCCGATCCTGTCGGCCTGGTACCCGGAGGGCAAGGACGACCCCCACCTGACGATCCTGAAGTTCGAGGCCGACGACGGTCGCGTCTGGGTCAATGAAGGCGGATTCTTCAAATTCGCCTTCGAGATCGCCAAGGCCAACGCCACCGGAACGCTTCCCGACGCCGGCGGCGTGGCGGATGTGAACCTGAACTAGATCAGCCCTTCAGGCACCAGTTGATGACCGCCTTCTGCGCGTGGATGCGGTTCTCGGCCTCATCCCACGCCGCCGAGCGCGGACCGTCGAGGACCGCGTCGGTGACTTCCTCGCCGCGGTGGGCGGGCAGGCAGTGCAGGAAGATGGCGCCGTCGTTGGCCCGGTCCATCAGAGCGTCGTCGACGCCGTAGGGCTCGAAGGCGTGCAGGCGTTCCTCGTGATCCTGGTCGCCCATCGAGACCCAGGTGTCGGTGATGACGACGTCAGCGCCCTGGACCGCCTCTTCCGGATCGGTGCCGAGCCAGACGTTGTTGCCGCCGCGCTGGAGGTCGAACAGATCCGGATGGTACTCGGCCGGGCAGGCGATGCGGAACTGATAGCCGAGCAACGGAGCGGCGTGGATCAGGCTGGCGCAGACGTTATTACCGTCGCCAACCCAGGCGAGAGTCTTGCCCTCGATCGAGCCGAGCCGCTCCTCGATCGTCATCAGGTCGGCGATGATCTGGCAGGGATGCGACTTGTCGGTCAGGCCGTTGATGACCGGCGCGGTCGAGGCCTGAGCGAAGCGGACCACGTCCTCGTGGCTATTGGCCCGGATCATCACCAGATCGACCATGCGCGAAAGAACCCGCGCGGTGTCCTCGATCGTCTCGCCGCGGCCCAGCTGCATGTCCGAGGCATTGGCGATGATGGCGTCACCGCCGAGCTGGCGGATCGCCGCGTCGAAGGAATAGCGGGTCCGGGTCGAGTTCTTTTCGAAGATCATCGCCAGAACGTGATCCCTGGCCGGGGCGTCGGCGTCGACCTTGCCCTTGGGCCAACCCTGGCGGGCGGCCTTGCGGTCGCGCGCGTCGTCCAGGATCGAGCGGAGATCCTCGGACGACAGGCGATAGAGATCCAGGAAGTGCCGGGCCACTAGCCGGCCGCCTGCATCTTGCCGCGCGCGACCTCACAGGCGGTCTCGAAGCGGCGGATAGCTTCCTGGGCGTCTTCCATCGACAGGTTCAGCGGCGGCAGGATGCGGACCAGATTATCGCCGCCGCCGGCGACCAGAAGCTGCGCCTCGTCGCGGGCCCAGCCCATGAACTCGCGATTGTTCGGGATCAGTTTCACGCCGAGCAGCAGGCCCTTGCCGCGCACTTCCACGATGACGTCCGGGAAGCGGTCCTTCAGGCCGTGAAGTTGCTGGGTCAGATAGCCCGAGATCTCGTTGACGTTGGCCAGGATGGCCGGGCTCGACAGTTCCTCGAAGGCGGCGAGACCGACCGCCATGGCCAGCGGATTGCCGCCGAAGGTCGAGCCGTGGACGCCGACGGTCATGCCGCGCGCCGCCTCGGTCGTAGCGAGACAGGCGCCGATAGGGAAGCCGCCGCCCAGAGCCTTGGCCACGGCCATGATGTCCGGCGCCATGCCGGCCCACTCGTGGGCCCACAGCTTGCCCGAACGGCCCATGCCGCACTGGACCTCGTCGAAGATGATCAGGACGCCGTGTTCGTCGCAGAGCTCGCGCAGGCCGCGCAGGCACTGTTCGGGCATGGCCCGGCAACCGCCCTCGCCCTGCACCGGCTCGACGATGATGGCCGCCGTGGTCGGCTTGGCGATCGCGGCCTTGATGGCGTCGTGGTCGCCCCACTTCAGCTGGAAGAAGCCCTGCATCGGCGGGCCGAAGCCCTCGGTGTAGTTCGGGTTGGCGGCGGCGTTGATCGCGCCGTAGGTCCGGCCGTGGAACGAGCCGTCGAAGCCGTAGATGTCGATGCGCTCGGCGTTACCGGCCGACGAGTGGTACTTGCGCGCGGTCTTGATGGCGCACTCGACGGCTTCCGTGCCCGAGTTGGTGAAGAAGACGACGTCGGCAAAGGACTTGGCCGTCAGCGCGTCGGCCAAGGCTTCCTGACCGGGGATGCGGAAGATGTTGGAGACGTGCCAGAGCTTTTCGGCCTGATCCTTGACCGCCTGCACCAGCTTGGGATGGGCGTGACCCAGGCCGTTGGTCGAGATGCCCTGGACGCAGTCCAGATATTCGACGCCGTCGGTCGACCACAGGCGGGCGCCCTGACCACGCTCCACCGACAGAGGTGCGCGGTTGTAGACTCCCATCAGGTGTTCGGTGGTCACGGCGGTAGCTCCAAAAGAGAAAGGCCCCGCACGCGCGAGCGGCGGGGACGTCAGGCTGGGATTTTCGAACTTTGGCTGGGGTCAGTCAACACCAGCGGTCACTGAGCCGGAACGCTCCGGTCCAACTCGGCCACCACGGCCGCATAGGTCTCCGCGGCCACGAGCAAGGTGGACGCCTCGACGCGTTCGGCGGTGTCGCTGGGCGAATGGATCACCGCAAAGACCTCGGGCATGAAGCCTTCGGCGAGGCCGCTCTGGCCTTGCGGTGCGTTGAAGGCCAGCCACATCTGGTGGGCGCCGACCTGGTGCTGGAAGCCCAGCGAGACGACGGGCGCTCCGGCCGCCGAGAAGGCCCGGTCGTCCGAGGGCGGATAGTTGGGATAGCCGACGCACTGAAGGACGCGTTCGGAACACACGCGCTGGACCGCCTGGGTCACGAACAGGGACTGCGGCCCGTTGTTCTGGCCGTACATCAAGGTGTCGCCGAAGGCCGCGACATCGGAGTTCACCACGGCGGCCACGTTCGCAACGCCGTGCGCCTCGATCCAGCGGCGGGCGCCGATCAGGCCCAGCTCTTCCTGATCGAACAGGATGACCCGGACGTCGTGATCCAGACCCATGTCGCGGATGCGCCGCGCCGCCTCGACAATGGCCACGACAGATGCCGCGTTGTCGACGAGACCGTCGACCAGGGCGCCCTGAAGCTCCACCGCGTCATAGTGGGCGGTCAGCAGGATTTCGCCCTGGGCTGACCCATTGCCCGGCACGACGAAGACGACGTTGCGGCCCTCGCGCGGGGTTCCGCGTCCGCCGCCCTGGAAGGTCTCGATGGCCGGCTCGAAGCCGGCCTGACGGACCAGGGCCTCGGCGGCCTGTGTGCGGGCCTCGTGGGTCGGCTGGACGAAGGTCAGGACCTGGTTGAACAGGGCCTGTTCGGCTTCAAGCCGGGCGATGCCAGCCGAAGGTCCGGTGTCCTGAGCGAAGGCCGGGCCCGCCGCGAGCAGGAGGGCGCAGGCGGCGACGAGGGTCTTGAGCATCGTTGGGTCCTAGGACTTGAGGCGCCAGCCGCGCCGGAAGACCTCATAGGCGGCCAAGGCGGCCAGGAAGGTCAAGCCCGCGCTGAGCAGGACGCCCACCGTCAGGTCACCCTCCGCCTGTCCGATAAAGCCGTAACGGAAGCCGTCGATGAGATAAAAGAAGGGATTGTAGTGACTGATGGTCGCGAACGGCTCGGGCAGGGCCTCGACCGCATAGAAGGTGCCCGACAGGAAGGTCATGGGCATGACCAGGAAGTTCTGCACCGCGGCCAGTTGGTCGAACTTTTCGGCCCACAAGCCCGCAAGCACGCCCATGAAGCCGAGCAGCAGCGAGGCGATTAGGCTGCAATAGACGATGGCCCAGACGTGCTGGACGCCATAACGCGAGAACGGCCAGACGCAGGCGGCGGTCACCAGGCCCACGACCAGGCCACGCGTTGCTGCGCCGAGGCCGAAGCCCAGCAGCAGCTCGATCGGCGACAAAGGCGGGGTCAGAAAGTCGGTCGCCGTACCCATGATCTTGGCCTGGATCAGAGACGATGAAGAGTTGGCGAAGGCGTTGTTCAGCACCGCCATCATGATCAGGCCCGGGCCGACGAATTCGGAAAAGGCCACGCCGTGGATCGGCGGACGGGCGCCCTGAACCGCCACCACGAAGACCATCATGTAGAGCAGCGTCGTAACCACCGGCGCGAAGACCGTCTGGGCCCCCACCTTCCAGAAGCGGCGGATCTCCTTGAGATAGAGGGTCTTGAGACCCTCCCAGTTCAATCCGGAGTAGGCGCGGGGGACGGGCGGCGTGGCGGGTGCGGTCATGGCGCCCAGATGCGCTCTGCCCGGCGGTTTCGCAACCGCTCAGCTAGCGCGAACGCGCCTTGATCGGCGCGTAGCCGTCGGCGAGGCTTTCGTTGAGGTAGACCTCGGCCTCCTGGGCGGCGAGGGCCGGGGCGTAGCCGAAACCCTGACCGTAGTGACAGCCGACGGACAGAAGCTGGGAAGCGAGGCCCGCGTTCTCCACGCCCTCGGCCACGACTTCCAGCGCCAGATCGCGGCCGAGCGCCACAACCGAGCGGACGATCTTCGCCGAGCCCTCGTCCTGGGTCATGGTGAGCACGAAGTAGCGGTCGATCTTGAGCGTGTCGAAGGGCAGGCGCGCCAGATAGGTCAGGGACGAGAAGCCGGTGCCGAAGTCGTCCAGGGCCAGCGAGGCGCCCGCCTGACGCAGAGCCTGGAGCGTGGCGGCCGCGCGGTTGGTGTCGCGCATGATGTCGCTCTCGGTGACCTCGAGCTTGAGCGCGCCGGGCCGCAGACCCGCGTCCTTGATGATGCGGGCGACATCCTCGACCAGGCCGTGCCGCTCGATCTCGCCCGAGGACAGATTGACCGAGACGAACAGCTTGCCGGCGGTGGGGTGACGATCAATCCATTCGGCCAGCTGTCGTGCGGCGGTGCGCATCATCAGCAGACCGAGGTCGTTCATCAGGCCCATTTCGGCGGCCAGCGTCAGGAATTCGTCCGGCGGCACCAGGCCGCGCTTGGGGTGACGCCAGCGGGCCAGCGCCTCAAAGCCCGCGACGGCGCCGTTCTGGAGGTTCACGATCGGCTGGTAGAAGGGCTCGATCTCGCCGCGCACGAAGGCGTTGCGCAGGTCCGATTCCAGGGCCAGGCGCGACAGGCTGTCGGATTCCAAGGCCCGGCCATACGCCGCCGCGCCGCCGCGTCCGACGGTCTTGGCCTGTTCGACGGCGAGCTCGGCCCGGCGCAGCAGTTCGGACGCATCCGGCGCATCGGGACCGCCCTCGGCGCGCACGGCCCCGATCGAAAGGGTCGGATAGATGTCGAACCCGGCGACCCGCAGCGGCTGTTCCAGCGCGCCGCGCATGCGGTCGGACGGGCGAACCGGACCCGACTTGATGAAGATGGCGAACTCGTCCTCGCCCACGCGGGCGGGGGCGCAGTCGGCAGGGAAGGCCGAGGCCATGCGGGCGCCGAGCGCCGCCAGCACCAGGTCGGCGCGCTCGTGGCCGAGCGCCTCATTGAGGCGACGCAGGCGGTCTAGGTCGGCCACCACCAGCTCATATTCGCCGGGATGGATCAGGGCCTCGGAAACGCGGGTGATGAAGGAGCGGCGGTCCAGCAGGCCAGTCAGGCTGTCCATGCCGGCGCCGCCGAAGCGGCTCTCGACGGCGGCGACGCCCGCGGCCCGAAGACCGTCCTCGAGCCAGACGCCGCGCCACAGACAGCCTTCGCCGCCCCGCATGCGTAGACGCAGGGCGATTTCGGCGCCTTCGTCCTGGGGACGCAGAAGCTGTTCGGCCAAGGCCCGGTCCTGAGGCATGGCCAAGGCTACGAAGGCCGCGCCGGTGCATTCGGGGGCCAGCGGGCCCAGGCCGAGCGCACGCGTGGCGCCGGTGAACCGCAAGGCGTTTTCGGAAGGCGACCATGTCCACAGGGCGACGCCCGCCGCCGCCAGCGCTTCGAGCGACGTCGTGGGATCCCACGCCAGGTGTCTGGGCCTGTCCGTCAAGAAGTGGTCCGCCGCGTCACCGGGTCTCGTCCTTTACGAGCCCGAACAGCAGATGATCTCGCCACACGCCGTTAATTTTCAAATAAGCCCGGGCCTGTCCTTCGAGTTCAAAGCCGGAATTCGTCAGAACGCCCCTCGATCCGGCGTTCGACGGCAGGCAGGCGGCTTCCACCCGGTGTAGTTTGAGGCGATCGAAGGCGAAGGCGCACATGGCCCGAACAGCGGCCGATCCATAGCCGCGACGCACGTAAGGCTGGCCGATCCAATAGCCCAGGGTGCCGGTTTCAGCGACACCGCGCCGGATGTTGGACAGGGTCACGCCGCCAACCAAGGCGCCGTCCTCCTCGCGGAAGATGAAGAAGGGATAGGCGCCGCCGATCTCCATCTCGCGGGCGTAGATGGCCAGACGCCGTTTGAAGGCCGCGCGGGTCAGGTCGTCCTCGGGCCAGGCCGGCTCCCACGGCTGAAGGAAGTCGCGCGAGCGCGAGCGCAGGTCGGCCCAGGCCTTGTGATCCGACACCCGGGGCGCGCGCAGGGTCACGCCGGAGCCCCGGATGCTCAGGGTCGGGTCCGGACTGATCCAGTCGAGCAGGGCCATGGCGTCAGTCTGCGCCCTGAAGAGCAAGCAAATCGTTCATGGCCCGCGCGACCCGTTCGGCCTTGGCCGGATCATCGAACGGGAAATAGACCTCGGGCAGGCGCTCATCCATCGGCCGGGGATGCTCTAGCGCGGCCTCGACCTCCTGACGTGTTCCGGTCGCCTCGACATAGGAGCCGGCGGCCCGGATACAGGGCCCGTCGCGGCAGACCAGATGCAGGTCCGTGCGCCCCTCGCTGGCGCGCAGAGTCACCGGCGTGACCAGATCCCCGGGGTCGACGGTGTAGATCAGGTCCTCGAACTGGCCGACATGGCTGGGGCCGTTGTTGATGATCCGGCGCGCGGTGTCCCACCAGCGCCACGGGCCCTCGAGGCACTGGATCTCGATGTCCATCTCCATCTGGTCCACGCCGCCCTCGACGGGGGTGGCCATGTTGACGGGGCCGAGGTCGGCATTGATGGCCGCCATGGCCTGGCGGGCCTTGATCGGGGCCGGAACCGCATCGGCGGCCGGCGCCTGTTCAGCCGGCCGGTCGCCACAGGCGGCCAGGCACAGGCTTGCGGCGATCACGGCGGCGACAGGACGCATCGAACCCTCCGACCGCATGGTGGAGTCCTCCGGCGGCTAGCGCAACCGCGCCCGGAAGGCCTCAGGCGCGCGCCCCGCCCCGCCCGGGCCGACGCCGGCCGAGGCCGACAGGCCGGACGAGAGGAGGCGGCCGGCCACGCGCACCAGATCATCCGCCTGGACAGCGGCGATGCGGGCCGCAGTCTGTTCAACCGGGATCGGACCGTCCCAGACCAGGGCCTGCCAAGCGGCGCGCTCGGCGCGAGACGCCAGGCTCTCCTCGGCCATCCAGAGCCCCGACAGAGCCTGGGCGCGGGCGCGGGCCAATTCGGCATCGGTGACGCCATCGGCGAGGGCGCGCAGCTGGTCGGCGGCCAGTTCGGCCATCTCGACCGCCTTGTCGCCGGCGGTGCCCGCGAAGATGCTGACCAGACCGGTGTCGCAAAAGGCCTCGAAGCCGGCATCGACCGCATAGGCCAGGCCGCGCTGTTCGCGGGCGTCCTGGAAGAGGCGCGAGGCCATGCCGCCGCCGAGGATCTCGATCAGCAGGGCGAGCGCCGGCAGGTCGGGATCCCGCGCGGCCAGACCCGGCAGTTCGAACACCAGATTGGCCTGTTCGATACGGCGCTTCTGGGCCACCGCGCCGCCGGTGAAGACGGCCGGTTCGAGGGCGGCGTCCAAGCCGGAGGCCGGTTCGCCGAAGAAGCGTTCGGCCAGGGCCAGCAGTTCGTCCTCGCTGACCGCACCGGAGACCGCCACGGCCATGCGCTCAGGCGCATAGAGGCGAGCCCGCCAGGCGTTGAGCCCGGCCCGGTCGGCGCCGGCGAGGCTTTCCCTGGAGCCCAGGATCGGACGGCCGATGGCCTGACCGGCGAAGGCCTGTCCCTGGGCCAGGTCGAAGACGTGGTCGTCGGGCGTGTCGAAGGCTTCGGCGATCTCCTGGGCGACGACGTCCTTTTCCCGCTCGAGCTCGGCGGGATCGAGCGTGGGTCGAAACACCAGATCCGAGATGGTCTCGATCGCCAGCGGCAGGTCCCCGGCCAGCACCCGGGCATGGAAGGTCGTGCGCTCCTGACCCGTGCCGGCGTTCAGCGTCCCTCCGGCCGATTCGATGTGCTCGATCAGGTCGCGGGCCGAGCGCCCGGCGGCGCCCTTGAAGACCATATGCTCCAGCAGGTGCGACCAGCCCGAACGCGCCTCGTCCTCGTGACGCGCGCCGCCCTCGGCGGTCACGGCCACCGCCAGGGTGCGCAGGCCGGGAACGGGATCGCAGACGACCTTCAGGCCGCTGGAAAGGACGTGTTGTGTGGCGGTCATCGCTTCAGGCGTCGATACAGGAAGGCGGCGTAGACGCCGGCAAGCGCCGCAGCCAGGCCGAACCAGGTCAGGGCATAGCCCAGATGGTTGTTCGACAGGCCCGACGGAAGGGCCTCGGGCCGGAGCGCGGCCCACTCCGGATTGGACGAGGTCTCGGCCACCAGCATCAGGTCGGTGCGGCCGCCCCCCAGCTGTTCGGCCATGGCGGCCAGATCACGGACATAGACCCGGCCGGGCTCGGCCGGCGGCGTGAAGGCGTTGGCCGCCTCGCCCCGCCGCAACACGCCACGGACGGAGACGGGCATGGCCGGGCCGTCCTGCGGGGGTCGGGCCGAGACCGTCTCGGCCAGGAAGCCGCGATCCACCAGGATCGGGGTCTCGCCCGGGCACAAGGAGACGAGGCGCGCGCCCAGTTCGCCGTCCAGCAGGGTGTTCAGCTCGACATAGGGCGCCCGGTCCAGGCCCCTGCAGGTCAGGACGACGCGGGCGAATTCGGGATCGGGACGGGCTAGGGCCTGAGCGAGCGGGACCGGCGGGGCCGAGCGCGCCGCCTCGATGCGAGCCAGCAGGTCTTCCTTCCAGGCCAGGCGCTGGGTCTGCCAGACGCCCAGTGACACCAGGACAGCCAGGGCTATGGCGCAGGCCACGGTCAGGACGACCGGGAAACGGCGGGTGTCAGCCATGGCGGCCCTGACCGGCCTTGAAATGGAACTGGAGCGCGATCAGCAGACCCTTGAACGGCCGCAGCAGCCCCAGGCAGGCGACGACCGTCAGCGGCAGCGCCAGGGCCAGCAGGACCCAGATCGGCGGGTTGAACAGCACCGCCACCATCAGGGTGAAGACGCCGACGATGGCGCCGGCGATCAGGATGACGAAGACGGCGGGACCATCGCCGCTGTCGGCGCTCGACAGGTCGAAGCCGCAGGCGTCACAGCGCGAGCGCACCTTGAGGAAGCCGTCGAACAGGGGACCGCGCGCGCAGTTCGGGCAGCGGCAGGCCAGGCCCGACGCGATCGCCGGGCCCAGGCCGGATCGTCCGTCGTCAGGCGTGGCCGCCACCGAAGGCCACATAGACGAAGGCGAACAGGAACAGCCACACCACGTCGACGAAGTGCCAGTACCAGGCGGCCGCCTCGAAGCCGAAGTGCTTCTCGGGGGTGAACTGGCCGGCCAGCAGGCGCAGCAGGCAGACGGCCAGGAAGATGGTGCCCACCAGGACGTGGAAGCCGTGGAAGCCCGTGGCCATGAAGAAGATCGAACCGTACAGGCCCGAGTTCGCCGCCGCGTCGTTGAAGAACAGGTTGTGGGCGATGATGTGCTGGTACTCGTAGGCCTGGATCGCGGTGAACAGGGCGCCGAGCGCAATGGTCAGGATCAGGCCGTACTTGGCTTCCTTGCGGTTGCCGATGGCCAGGGCGTGGTGAGCCCAGGTCACGGTCGTGCCCGACAGGAGCAAGATCACGGTGTTGAGGAACGGCAGGTGCCAAGCGTCCAGGGTCTCGACGCCCTGCGGCGGCCACTGGGACCAGGCGCTGCGCACTTCCTCGATCGACGACAGCGTCCTGTGCTCGTTCCACAGGCCCATCTCGAAGAACATCCAGAAGAAGGCGACGAAGAACATCACCTCCGAGGCGATGAAGAGAATCATGCCGTAGCGCAGGCCGATCGAGACGACCGGCGTATGATCGCCGCCGCGGCTTTCCTTGATGACGTCAGCCCACCAGCCGACCATCGAATAGAGCACGCCCGCCAGGCCCGCGAAGAAGACGATCTTGGAGCCTTCCGGCAGGCCGAAAAGGCCCTTCATCCAGATCACGGCGCCGATGAACATCACCGTGGCGGCGATGGACGACACCAGCGGCCAGGGGCTGGGGTTCACAAGATGGTAGTCGTGACGGACGGCGTCGTGGGCCATGGGGCTCGCTCGGCTGGATTCTGAACGGGTCGGCTATAGCGGGGCCTGAGCCGCTCCGCTAGAGCGCGTTAGGCGAAAGTGTAGGCGGTTTCGGCGCCCGAACGCACTTCAAACCTAGACGCCCGCGACGGCGTCGAACCCCTGGGTCGGGTAGAAAGTATAGGACAGGGTGATGTTGCTGATGCCCCGTCCCTCCGGCTCGGTCTCGATCGTCTCGTCGACGAAGTACTGGACCGGGAACTCCAGGCTCTGCCCCGGCTCGATGCGCTGGGACTCGAAACAGAAGCACTGCAGCTTGAGGAAGTAGGGACCGGCGGCCTCGGGCGTGACGTTGTAGGCGGCTGTCGCCTCGATGGGCTGGTCGGACGTATTGGTTACGCGGAAAAAGGCGATGGTCGGCTCGCCGACGCGCACGACCTGGCGCACCTGCTCGGCCTCGAAGGTCACGGGCAGGCCGCGGACATTGGTGTCGAAGCTGACGGTCACGGTGCGGTCGAGGATCCGCTCCGGCGCCGCGACCGCGCGCTGGGTCGTGCCGTCGAAGCCCGTCACCTGGCAGAACAGCCGGTACAGCGGCACCGCCGCGAACGACAGCCCGACCATCATAGCGAAGACGCCGACGCAGATCAGGGCGACGCGGGTATTGCGCGTCATCCCGCGTTGGCCGCGATGTTGGAGGTCAGGCGAAGCACCGTCACGGTGAAGACCAGGACGATGAACAGGACCAGGGCTGCGGCGATGGCCAGATTACGGCGCTTGCGGGCGGAGATTTCTTCGGGGGTCATAACGGGGCTTCTCTAGCGCAGGGCGTTCTCGATCAGAAGGGCCGCGAACAGGCCAAACAGATACAGGATCGAATAGGCGAACAGATTGCGCGCGGTGCGGGCCTCAGCGCGCACGTCATAGAGGGCGGCCTCGCGGCCGATGGCCTCGGCCTTGTCGGGCTCGTCGCCCGCACGGCTGCGGAAGAGACGCCAGGCCAGCAGCAGGAACAGCAGGCCTCCCGCCCCCGACACCGCCAGATAGATCGGCCCGCCCAGGCCCAGCAGGCCCGGCGCGATCGCGACCGGGATCAGGACCAGCGAATAGATCAGGATCTGCAGGCGCGTGGACTTTGCGCCCTTCGCCACCGGCATCATCGGAATGCCCGCCTTGGCGTAGTCCCCGGCCGAATAGAGCGCGAGCGCCCAGGAATGGGGCGGGGTCCAAAGGAAGATGATCAGGAACAGCAGCCACGCCTGCCAGGGCGCCTCGCCGGTCGCGGCGGCCCAGCCGATCACGGGCGGGAAGGCGCCGGCCGCGCCGCCGATGACAATGTTCTGGGGTGTGCGGCGCTTGAGCACCAGGGTGTAGAGGCCCGCGTAATAGACGATCGTCAGGGCCAGCAGCCCGCCGGCCAGCCAATTCACGCCGAGGCCCAGAAGCGTTACCGAGGCGACCGAGAGGATAATCCCATAGGTCATGGCGTCGCCGCGCGGCACGCGCCCGGCGGCGACCGGTCGGCCCCGCGTACGGCGCATCAGGGCGTCGGTCTCGCCCTCAAGGGCCATGTTGAGCGCCCCGGCGGCCCCCGCGCCCAGGGCGATGCACAGCACCGAGATCGCGGCCAGCAGCGGGTTCATCTGGCCCGGCGCGACGACAAGCCCGGTCAGGGCCGTGAAGACCACCAGCGACATGACGCGCGGCTTGAGCAGCTGGACATAGTCCGAGGGCTCGGCGGCGAGGGTCTTTTCGGCGGCTTCGGTCATGGGGGTCCGAAATGCATCGGGGACGGAACCGTCCGGCTCCGTCCCCGCGCGTTGGTTTCAGTGGCGGCGGGCGGGCCCGCCATCCGCCTTAGTGGTGGTCGTCGTGCTTGATGACCGGCGGGGTCGAAAACTGGTGGAACGGCGGCGGCGAGGACAGGGTCCACTCCAGCGTCGTGGCGCCTTCGCCCCAGGGATTGGCCACACCCGGACGACGACGGATCATCGCCTCGATCAGCATGACCAGGAACACGCCCACGCCGATCAGGGTGATGACGTAGCCCACCGACGAGACGTGGTTCCAGAGGGTGTAGGCCTCCGGATAGTCGATGTAGCGACGCGGCATACCCTGCAGGCCCAGGAAGTGCTGCGGGAAGAAGATCAGGTTCACGCCGACGAACATGATCCAGAAGTGAGCGGCGCCGAGGAACTCGTTGTACTTCACGCCGAACATCTTCTCGAACCAGTAGTAGAAGCCCGCGAAGATGGCGAAGACAGCGCCCAGCGACAGCACGTAGTGGAAGTGGGCCACGACATAATAGGTGTCGTGCAGGCTGTAATCGATGCCGGCGTTGGCCAGGACCACGCCCGTCACGCCGCCCAGGGTGAACAGGAAGATGAAGCCGACGGCCCACAGCATGGGCGTCTTGAAGTCGATCGATCCGCCCCACATCGTCGCGATCCACGAGAAGATCTTCACGCCCGTGGGCACGGCGATGACCATGGTCGCGGCCACGAAGTAGGCGCGCAGGTTGGTGTTCATGCCGACCGTGTACATGTGGTGCGCCCACACGACGAAGCCGATGAAGCCGATGGCGACCATGGCGTAGGCCATGGCGAGGTAGCCGAAGACCGGCTTGCGGCTGAAGGTCGAAACGATGTGGCTGATGATGCCGAAGCCCGGCAGGATCAGGATGTACACCTCGGGGTGACCGAAGAACCAGAACAGGTGCTGGAACATCACCGGATCGCCGCCGCCGGCGGGATTGAAGAAGCTGGTGCCGAAGTTGCGGTCGGTCAGCAGCATGGTGATGGCGCCCGCCAGGACCGGCAGCGACA
>JAEYWU010000086.1 GCA_023428785.1 Pseudomonadota bacterium | reverse complement strand
AGGCCAAGGGGGGACTGAGCCGGCTGTCGGTCGGCGCGCGCGCCGAGATCATCCGGGCCGGGGCCGGTGAGCCGCTCCCGGCCGAGGTCGTGGGGTTCCGCGATTCCAAGGCGCTGCTGATGCCCTTTGGCCCGGTCGAGGGGGTGTCGCCGGGCGCCGACATCCGCCTGATCGCCGATGGCGCGGCCGTCCGCCCGACCACGGCCTGGCTGGGCCGGATCGTGGACGCCTTCGGCAATCCGATCGACGGCAAGGGCCCCCTGCCGCGCGGGCCGCATCCCTATCCGCTGCGCGCCTCTCCGCCCGCCGCCCATTCCCGGGACCGGGTCGGCGAGCGGCTGGACCTGGGCGTGCGGGCGATGGACTGTTTCATCACCACCTGCCGGGGTCAGCGTCTGGGCATCTTCGCCGGTTCGGGCGTCGGCAAGTCGGTGCTGCTGTCGATGCTGGCGCGCGAGGCGTCGTGCGACGCCGTGGTCGTCGGCCTGATCGGCGAACGGGGGCGTGAGGTCCGCGAGTTCATCGAGGAGACCCTGGGCGAAGAGGGTTTGCGCCGCTCCATCGTCGTGGTGGCCACCTCGGATGAGCCGGCGCTGAAGCGCCGCCAGGCCGCCTATATGACGCTGGCCCTGTCGGAATATCTTCGCGACCAAGGGCTGGAAGTCCTGTGCCTGATGGATTCGGTCACCCGCTTCGCCATGGCCCAGCGCGAGATCGGGCTGGCGGCCGGAGAGCCGCCGACGACCAAGGGCTATACGCCGACCGTCTTTTCCGAACTGCCCAAGCTGCTGGAACGGGCCGGGCCAGGGCCGGTGTTGCCGAACGGCAAGCGCGGCGGGCCCATCACGGGCCTGTTCACCGTGCTGGTCGACGGAGGCGACCATGACGAGCCCATCGCTGACGCCGTGCGCGGGATCCTGGACGGTCACATCGTCATGGACCGCAAGATCGCCGAGCGGGGCCGCTTCCCCGCCATCGACGTGCTCAAGTCGGTCAGCCGGACCATGCCGGACTGCCAGACCCTGGAAGAGCGCGAACTGAACAAGCGCGCGCGCCTGTTGCTCAGCTCATACTCCGATATGGAAGAGTTGATCCGAATCGGCGCCTACCGGGCCGGATCGGACCCGATCGTGGACCGCGCCATCGCCCTGAACCCTGCGCTTGAGGAATTCCTGCGTCAGGGCAAGGAAGATCATACGCCTCTTAACGAGTCATTCGCTCGTCTGGAGGCCATACTGAACCAGCACCGTGTTGAGGATCCGATCGCATGACCAAATGGGCCCAGTCGCTGATCCGCATCTCGAACTATGAGGTCGAGACGCTCCAGAAGCGTCTGGCCGAGATCTCGACGCGCCGCGCGACCGCCGAAATGCGTCTGGCCGTGCTGGACGCCGAGCGCGAGATGGAAACCGAGAATGCGCGCGCCTGCGCCTCGTCGGCCAGCTTGCTCGAGGCCTATCTGGGCGGCTGGAAGATCAGGAAGGGCGCGGCCCAGTCCGACCTTCACTCGGTCGAACAGGAAGAGCTCGGCGCCCGCGACGCCCTGATGGGTGCCTTCGAGGAACTCAAGAAGTTCGAGCATGTGGCCGAGGCCACCCGCCTGAACCAGCTGGTCGCCGCCCAGCGCCGCGAGGCCGCGGTGATGGACGAACAGGCGATCCGCCGCGCCGCCCGGGCCAGATGAACCCTACCCGCCGCGCCGCCCTCGCGGGCGGACTGGCGCTGGCCGCCTGTGGCGGCGAGCGAGTCTCGGCCTCCGGTTCGGCGCCCGCCGGGCCATCGCATCTCGAACCCCTGAAGACCCGCACCTCATTCCCGCTCGGCGTGGCAGCGATGACAGGCCAGCTGGGCGAGGCGCCATGGGCCAACCTGGCATCCACCCACTTCGGCCGTCTGACGCCCGAGTGGGAGATGAAGATGGAAGCCTTCCTTGGGGAGGGCGACCGCCTCGACTTTTCCCGAGCGGACCGCATCTGCTCCTGGGCCCGCCAGAACGGGCTGGAGGTCTTTGGCCATACGCTGGTCTGGTACGCCCAGAGCGCGCCCCGGTTTGAGCGGCTGAATGGTTCGCAGCGCGGCTTTGCCGAGGCCTACCGGACCTACATCCACGACATCTGCGATCGCTATCGCGGACAGGTCACCGGCTGGGACGTGGTCAATGAGCCGGTCGAGGACGACAACTCCGGCCGGCTGCGGGACTGCATCTGGAGCCGCAATCTGGGACAGACCGACTATGTGCGGCGGGCCTTCGACCATGCGCGCGAGGCCGATGCGGACGCCGAACTGTTCCTGAATGACTACAATCTGGAGAGCTATCCCGGAAAGCTGGACGGCTTCATGCGGCTGGCCGAGGGCCTGCTTCAGGCCGGGGCGCCGCTGACCGGCGTCGGCACCCAGACCCATGTCAACTGCAGCCTGCCCGAGGGGGCGATCCAGCGCACCGTGAGCCGCCTGGCCTCGTTGGGGCTCAAGGTCCATGTGTCCGAGATCGATGTCTCGACCGCGACCGGCGACGCGTCACGTCAGGGCGCCATCTTCGCCGAGGCCGCCGAGGCCATGCGCGGCCTGTCCCAGAGCCAGCAGTTCGGCGTCACTGTCTGGGGCGTGCGCGATTCAGATTCGTGGTTGCGCCGCGCCGACTGGCACCGGCCGCCCCAGCCGGACAATCCGCTGCTGTTCGATGACGGCGGCCGGCCCAAGGCCAGCGCCCAGGCGTTTGCGGACGCGCTGGGCTGAGATCCTGACCTAGTGGGCGGCTGAGCCTTCGGGCAGGTGCTCGCGTTCGTGGCGGCCCAACTTCGCGACAAGCGTCCGGGCGGCGTCATTCATGCCCGTCAGCCGGACCTTCGCGCCGATGCGGCGATAGCGGAACACGACCTTGTCGACGGCGGCCACGCCGGTGAGGTCCCACAGGTGCGCGCCGGACATGTCGATCTCAACCTCGGTGGGATGGCCGTGATACTCGAAGCTGGCGGCGAAGACGTCGGCCGAGGCGAAGAAGAGATTGCCGGTGACGGCGTACTTCAGGCGTCCCTCGGCCGGGGTCTCGACCTCCTGGACGACGACGGTCTTGCCGACCTTGCGCATGAAGAAGATCGCCGACAGCACCACGCCCAGGACCACGCCCTTGGACAGGTCGTGGGTCAGGACCACCGTCAACGTGGTCGCCAGCATGACGATCGAGGACTGCACCGGCGTCGAGCGCAGACGCATCACCGAGCCCCAGTCGAAGGTGCCGACCGACACCATGATCATCACCGCCACCAGGGCCGCCATCGGAATGCGGGCGACCCAGTCCTGAAGCACCAGGATCAGGAACAGCAGGAACAGGCCGGCCCAAAGGGTCGACAGACGGCCCCGGGCGCCGGAGGTCACATTGATGATGGACTGGCCGATCATGGCGCAGCCGGCCATACCGCCAAAGAAGCCGGCGGCGATGTTGGCGATGCCCTGGCCGCGCGTCTCACGGTCCTTGTCCGATGGCGTGTCGGTGATCTCGTCCAGCAGGTTGGCGGTCAGCAGACTCTCGAGCAGGCCGACGAAGGCCAGGGTGGCCGCCACTGGGGCGATGATGGAGAAGGTCTCCCAGTTCAGGGGCACCATCGGCAGATGGAACAGCGGCAGGGCGGTGGGCATCTCGCCCATGTCGCCGACGGTGCGGACATCCAGCCCGCTCCAGATGACGAAGGCGCTGATCACGATGATGGCCACCAGCGCCGAGGGCACGGCCCTGGTCAGACGCGGCAGGCAGTAGATGATCGCCAAGCCCGCGCCGACGAGGGCGAAGGTCTGCCAGTTGGCGCCGATCAACTCGGGCATCTGGGCCAGGAAGATCAGGATCGCCAGCGAGTTCACGAAGCCCGTCATCACCGATCGCGACACGAAGCGGATGTAGCGGCCCAGCTTGAGCAGGCCGACGCCGATCTGGAACACGCCCGTCAGGATCGAGGCGGCGAAGAGGTACTCGAGCCCGTGCTCGCGCACGACGGTGACCATGACCAGGGCCATGGCCCCGGTCGCGGCCGAGATCATGGCGGGCCTGCCGCCGACGAAGGCGATGGTGACCGCGATCACGAAGCTGGCGTAGAGGCCGACCGCCGGGTCGACGCCGGCGATGATGGAAAAGGCGATGGCCTCGGGGATGAGGGCCAGGGCCACGACGGTTCCGGCGAGGAGATCCTTGCGCGGGTTCGCCAGCCACTGCTTACGGGCGGACTGAAATACGGACATCTCGGCTTGCACAGACAATGAAGGCCCGCCGCCCGAGCGGGGGCGCATCTTGAATGGGCCTGTCAGGTTCCCCGGCGGATCAGCGGCCGGGATAGCCACCCGCTCATCCTTGCGGACGCGGGTCCTTGGTTGGCGGCTTCCTGCCATGCGGCGCAGCAGGGAGCAAGGCGAGCTTCAGTCGGCGACGACCACGGCGTTGCCCACGGCCAGCAGGCCGCCTGCGACGACCTTGAGTACGATGTCGGCCCCCATGCGGAAGTTGTCGTGGGATGTCAGGGTGCTTCGGCGCTCGGCCGGGTCGCTCGCGGCGCGTACCTTCGGCGAGGTCCAGGCGCGGTAGATCCAGAAGCCGCCGAGCGCCAGGGCCAGAAGCCCCAGCGCCACCATACCGGGAGCCGCCACCCCCGCCGCCCGCAGGACCGCCGCCAGGATCATGCCGAGCACCGCGCCGCCCAGACAGCGCCGGACGGCGTAGAGGGCGCGGATCCGGTAAGCCTGCCAGAATCCCTCCACCGGCTGTTTCGTGCCCTGGGCGTAGTTCCAGCGGTTCCATTGCGCGTGAGCCAGCGCAATGGCCTGCCAGTAGACGAAGAGGGCGGTGACCGGCGCCAGTACAAGGGTCAGGGTCGAGGCCCAACTGCGGTCCAGCGGCGTCAGGCCCACGACCACAGCGCCCGCGAGCGAGACGGTGAAGCCGACCAGTAGCGATGTCAGGGCCATACGCTTCTCGCCGCCGAGCGGGATGCGCCGCCGGGCCGCCGCGGGATCGCCTGACGCGTCCTTGCGCCCGAAGAACTGGGCGGCGTCGGCGAAGGCGTACAGCGTCATAAAGGTGAAGACGTCTTTCCAGTGCGGCCTGATATCCAGGTGCAGGCTGAGCCAGGAGATCGCCCAGCCGGACAGGACCTCCGCCACCGTATCCACCAGGGCGCCGAACAGGACATTGATGACGGAGGCGTAGGTCTCCATCACGATGGCCAGGCCGCGCGCGTAGCGGTCCACGCCCAGGCCGAGGGTGAAGACGGCGGTCAGGGCCAGGGCCGCCAGAACCAGCGACACGACCTTCAGAATCCTGGAAATGCGCCGCTTCATGAACCCCCCCGATCCGGGCGATGGTGCGTGAGGATCACCGGTCGCGCCACATACAGAGACTGACGGGCGACGCGATCCTCTTCTCGGTGGATCGCAATCCGATTAAGCCTCGTCCCATGCGCACCTTGACCCCGCTTCTCGCCGCCGCCTCGGTTCTCGCTCTCAGCGCGGGCGCCGCCATGGCCCAGGACCTGATGATTTTCGGCGGGCCGATCCACACGGCCGATCCCGAACAGCCGACGGCCGAGGCTGTCGTGGTCGATGAGGGGACCATCCTCTACGTCGGCGACCTGGCCGGGGCGGAGGCGTTGGCCACCGACCATACGCGCCGCATCGACCTGAGGGGCGCGGCCCTGTTCCCCGGTTTCACGGACGGCCATGCGCATCTGATCGGCATCGGCCAGCGGGAGATGACGCTCAATCTGGAAGGCTCGGCCTCGATCGCCGACGCCATGGAGCGGCTGACCGCCTGGGCCGAGGCCAATCCGGAGGGGCCGATCTTCGGGCGCGGCTGGATCGAGACCCACTGGCCCGAGGGCCGTTTCCTGAACCGCCAGGACCTGGATGCCGCCGCGCCGGGACGGGTGGTCGTCCTGATCCGGGCTGACGGCCATGCCCTGGCCGCGTCGAGCGCGGCCCTGGCCTCAGCCGGAGTGACCGCCGACACCCCGGCGCCGGAGGGCGGCGAAATCCAGCACGAGGCCGACGGCTCGCCGTCGGGGCTGCTGGTCGATGCGGCCATGCCCCTGCTGGAAGCCTTGCGGCCCGCCGATACGGCCGAGGCGCGGACGCGGCAACTGCAGACCGGTATCGCGGTCTATGTCAGCCAGGGCTGGACCGGGATCCACAACATGAGCGTGGCCTGGGGCGACGTCGGGCTGATGGAAGCCATGAACGCCGAAGGCGACATGGATATCCGTGTCTACAACGCCGTCGACCTGGCCGAGGCCGGACCGCTACTGGATGGTGGCCCCCGCGCCACGACCGACGAGCGGGTCATCACGCGTTCGATCAAGGTCTATGCAGACGGGGCCTTGGGCTCGCGCGGGGCCGCCCTGTTCGAACCCTATGCGGACGCGCCCCATACGTCGGGCTTGATGCAGATCACGCCCGAGGTCGCCCTGCCGGCCTACGCCCGCGCGCTCGAGGCCGGGATCCAGGTGGCGACCCACGCCATCGGGGACCGGGGCAACGATTCGGTGCTGGACTGGTACGAGCAGGCAGGCGTTCCGGCCGAGGCCCGCTGGCGCGTTGAGCATGCCCAGATCGTGCGGCCCCAGGACCTGCATCGTTTCCAGGACGACGGGGTCATCGCCTCGATGCAGCCCAGCCACGCGATCGGCGATTTGCATTTCGCGCCCGCCCGGCTCGGCGATGCGCGGCTGGACGGGGCCTATGCCTGGCGCTCGCTGGTCGAGGACGGGGCGGTGGTCGTCGGCGGCTCCGACGCGCCGGTCGAGCGGGGCTCGCCCCTGATCGAGTTCTATGCGGCCGTGGCGCGGCGGGACCTACAGGGCTTTTCTGGCCCGGACTGGCGTCCCCAGGAGGCGGTCAGCCGCGAGCAGGCCCTGGCATTGTTCACCACGGCGCCGGCCTACGCCTCGTTCCGCGAGGATGAGCTGGGAATGATCCGCGAGGGCTTCCAGGCCGACTTCACGGTCTTCGATATCGACCTGATGACCGTCCCGGCCGAAGACATCCCGAACGGCCGCGCGCTCCTGACCATCGTGGGCGGTCAGGAGTCGTACCGGGCTGAGGGCTGGTAGGACCTAGTAGCGGCCGCGGCGGACGTCGGGGTCGCGCTGGTCGTGCC
>JAEYWU010000036.1 GCA_023428785.1 Pseudomonadota bacterium | reverse complement strand
GCACCCCTGGGCCGTCCCCGCGCTAAAGCGCCGCGACCGGTTCCCGTCAAAAGATGACGCCTTCAAGGCCTATCATGGCCGGGGCTCCTTCCGGAGTTGGCCCGACGAGACCCTGCGCGACTACGTCGAGGGTGGGTTCCGTCCTACGCCTGACGGCGATGTCGAACTGACCTGCGCGCGCGATTGGGAAGCCGCCAACTACGGCGCCCAGGCCAATGATCCCTGGAGCGCCCTCAAGCGCATGCCCCTGCCGGTGCGGATCCTCAAGGCCGAACGGGGCTCGACCTGCGCAGTGACCCCCGGTGACGCGGCCCGCTTCCCCGACGCCTCTATCCAGACCGTCGAGGGCGGCAACCACTTCTTCCCCATGGTCCGGGCCGAGGCTGCCCGCGCGGCGCTCTTCGAGGCTCTGGACCCGTCCACCTGACGGCGCTCGTCCCCGGCGCTCGCCGGGACCGATCCTTGGCGCTTCAACGAGCCGCGTCCGTCGGTGAGACTAGTTTTCCCCCGCTGTGCGGGCCGCTCTCAGACTACCCGCCGAGGCGGTCTTTGACATTGTGAGGGGGGGCGACGCGCCACGCCGCCTGGCCCCGCGATGCATGTGGACGAGGTGGACGGCGTTTCTTCTGGTCCGGACGATCCGGACGCTTCGGACGGTGATTTCCGCAGTCCCGACCGTCCGGCCGGGTCTCAGGGCTGGCCCGACGCCGTCGACAGGGACGCGGTCTGAAGGCCCGCCTGCATGCCCTCGGCCTGGGAGCCGATGCGTTGGATGCCGGCCTCATCGGCCTGATAGATGAAGCCGTAGGTCGGATAGACGCTGACGCCCAGGTCGTTGGACGGATTGTGCCACACGCGCACCGACGACCAGTCGTTGTTCTCGGAGACGTCAACCACGGTCACGTCGCGCTCGATACGGCCGCGCGAACCGCCCCAGTTGGCGTGGCTGATGCGCATGACGCGCTCGGTCAGGATCTGGCTGACGACGGCGACATGGCCGCGGCTCGAGGCGTTGGACGGCTGGAACACCAGCACGGCGCCCACTTCGGGTGTGCGACCGGTGCGCATGCCCTGCGACTGGGCGGAGGCCCACCACGTCCAGGCGTCGCCATAGATCTGGATCCCGGAGAACTCACGGGCGAACCGGACGCACTGGTAGTAGGTCTCCTGGGCCTGGGCCGACGGGGCCGGCGCGAGCGCGAAGAGAGCTACAGCTGCCGCGAAAAATGCGGCGCCCAGGCGCTGGGACATAGGTGACCCCGAACTCGTTTATCCCGATCGTAGGTCTAGCGGCGACTTCCTAAGATCGAAAAGGCGTCAGGACGCCGCAGGCTGAATTTGCCTGCGACCTTTCGACGCGCGCCTGTCCGCCCAGCGCCGCATGGCGTCGCGCGCGGGGCGCTCGATCAGGTGATGCGACAGGCCCGCGATCGGCACGATGGCGACCACGATAGGGATCCACAGCCACCAGGGCAGGGTCTCCCCGCCTCCGGTCAGCCGCGAGGCCGCATTAATGGCCAGCAACTTCCACGGGACACATACCATATAGACGGAATAGCTGACCTCTCCGAGCCAGACGCCAGTCTTCGATTCCAGAAGCCCGCCCCGTCCGGACAGCCCGGCCAGGCCCAGGATCAGCACACCGAACAGGGCCACGGTCACCCCGTCCCACAGCTGCAGCGCCGCGCAGGCGACGATCAGGGCGGTCGAGGCCAGGACCATCACACCCGGTCGCTTCAGGCCACCGGCCCGCCAGGCCAGATAGGCGGCGCAGCCATAGGCGAAACAGGGAACGATCCGGAGCGCCCCCCAGTGGATGGTCGCCTGGGTCAGCGGGAAGCCCGCCAAGGTCTCGAACACGGCATAGGTCGAAAACAGGCCCGCCGTCGCCAGCAACAGCGCGACGCCCGGTCGCGCCCTCAGCTTCCACGCCGCGAAGGCGAAGGCCGGAAAGGTCAGATAGGCGAACCACTCCGCCGAGATCGACCAGGACGGATGGTTCCACGCTGCCTGCGGCGACAGGCCCCATGCCTGGGTCAGGGTCAGGTTCGCCGGCAGCGACGACCACGAGACGATGTTCGCATCGATCGAGAAGCCCGCGATCGTGGCTCCCAACGCCAGCAGGCCCACGCCGACTAGGGTCGCCAGATGCAGCGGATAGACCCGGGCCAGACGGGCCCACAGGAACGAGCCGTATTTGAACTTCTCCGTCCCGAAGCTCTCCAGATAGACGTGGCAAAGGATGAAGCCCGACAGGACGAAGAACAGCTCAACGCCCAGATAGCCTTGGGCGACGAAGCCCGGCGTCCAGCCGGTCGCGGCGCCCAGGTCCAGTCGCGGCCAGTAGTGGTACATCACCACCCACAGGGCGGCGAGAAACCGCATCGAGGTGAGGGGCTTGAGGTTCTCAGGCGTCATGGCGGTCGTCCGTCTGTCCCGTTTCGGAGCTTTCGGCCCCGTTCGCCCGTCAGGCGAGCAAATCGCGCGCCGGTTCTCCGGCCACGGGAACAACGCTATCCGGTCTGCAATGAGGAACCGTTAAGCCCGCGACATTGACCGCAAGGCTCGGGACGCCCGCCCGCTCTTCGCCCGTCTAGGGTCCCTCACGCACCGAGGAGACATCGCCTATGTTGGCCCTGATGGAACCGGTTCTGACCGACGACGACCGCTATCAGGCGATGGTGAGCCGCGACGCGTCCCTGCGCGACGCCTTCGTCGTCGGCGTGGTCACCACCGGCATCTATTGCCGTCCCGGCTGTCCGGCCCGGGCCCCGAAGCGCGAGAACGTCCGCTTCTTCGCCACCACCGAAGAGGCCCGCGCCACAGGACTGCGCGCCTGCCTGCGCTGCAAGCCCGATGAGGCCCGGCCTGGTTCAGACGCCGTCCAGCGCGCCTGCCGCCTGATCGAGGAGGCTGAGACCGCGCCCTCGCTCGACGCCCTCGCCGCGGCCGTGGGGCTCTCCAGCTTCCACTTCCACCGGCTGTTCAAGGAACGCACCGGCGTCACCCCCGCCGCCTATGCCGCCCAGGTCCGCGACCGCCGCGCCAAGGCCGCGCTGTCGGGCGGCGCCAGCGTCACCGAGGCCGTCTACGACGCCGGCTTCGGCGCCCCCAGCCGCTTCTACGACGCCGCCCACGCCCGTTTCGGCATGAAGCCCTCGGCCTGGAAGAAGGCCGGCGAGGGCGAGGCCATCCGCGTCACCGTCGCCCCCTGTTCGCTCGGCCAGGTCCTGGTCGCCGCCACCGACCGGGGCGTCTCCTCCATCGAGCTCGGGGATGATGCGGCGTTCATGCTCGACCGCTTCCGCCGCCAATTCGCCCGGGCCGAGGTCACCACCAACGATGCCGGACTGAATACGCTCGTGGCCCGCGTCATCGAGCTGATCGATGACCCGCGCGATCCCGGCCTCGACCTGCCGCTCGACGTTCGCGGCACCGCCTTCCAGCAGAAAGTCTGGCAGGCGCTCCGCACCATCCCGGCGGGTGAAACCTGGACCTACGGGGATCTCGCCCGCGCCATCGGCAAGCCGGGCGCCGCCCGGGCCGTGGGAGCGGCCTGCGGGGCCAATCCCGTCTGCGTGGTCGTGCCTTGCCATCGGGTCGTCGGCTCCAACGGCTCCCTGACCGGCTACGCCTGGGGCACGGAACGCAAGAAGGAGCTTCTGCGCCGCGAGCGCGCCTGATCGCGTTTTAGGGGTGGCAGGCCCGGGCCGCCCCCGGCTACAGACGCCCCATGTCCGCCCCCGAGACCCTGACCGGCCTGTCCCAGATCTCTGACCGTTACGATCTGGTGCTCTGCGACGTGTGGGGCGTGGTCCACAACGGAAAGGTTCCGTACGTCCGCTCGGTCGAGGCGCTCGAGCGGTACGGCGCCCAGGGCGGCAAGGTGGTGCTGATCTCCAACTCGCCCCGTCCCCGCGACGGCTTCATCGCTCAGCTCGACGACATCGGCGTCTCGCGTCGCGCCTGGACCGAGGTCGCGACCTCCGGCGACGCCACCCTAGCCGAGCTGAAGAAGCGCGCGCCGGGCCCCGCCTGGGCCGTCGGCCCCGAGCGCGATCTGCTGCTCTACGACGGCGCGGGCGTGAGCCTGACCGACCGTCCTGAGGACGCCGCCTTCGTCTCCTGCACCGGCCTGATCGACGACGAGACCGAACAGCCCGAGGACTATCGCGCCCGCTTCCAGGTCGCGGTAGACCGGGGCCTGGAAATGGTCTGCGCCAATCCCGATAAGGTCGTCCATCGCGGCGCCGACCTGATCTGGTGCGCCGGCGCCCTGGCCGATGTCTATGAGGCCATGGGCGGGACCGTCATCATGGCGGGCAAGCCCTTCCGTCCAATCTACGATCTGGCCATGCGGCTGGCGGGCGACGGCTTCGATCCGTCCCGTGTCCTGTGCATCGGTGACGGCCTGCCGACCGATGTCCTGGGCGCCAACAACCAGAACCTCGACTGCTATTTCGTCGCCGGCGGCATCCACGGCGCTGATGTCGTCGATCCGAACGGCCGGCTCGATCCGGCTCGCGCCGAACGCCTGCTTGCCGATCACGGCGCGAAGGCGCGTTATGTGTCCCAGGAGCTGAGCTGGTGAGCGAAACCAAGACCCCCGAGGGCGGCTACATTCTCGATGAACTGTCCGTCGGCATGACGGCCGAGATCGCCGTGGACATCACCCACGAGCGGATCATGTCCTTCGCCGAGGCCTCGGGCGACTACAACCCGATCCACATCGACGAGGACTATGCGAAGACCACCGCCTATCGCGGCCGGGTCGCGCACGGCCTGCTGTCGGCCTCCTTCGTCTCGGCGGTCGTCGGCACCATCCTGCCGGGACCCGGCGCCATCTATCTCGACCAGAAGGTCAGCTTCCACAAACCCGTCCGCATCGGCGACACGGTCGTGGCCCGGGTGACGGTCAAGGCGATCGATCCGGTTTCGGCCCGGGTGATCCTCAAGACCGAATGTCTGGTCGACGGCGACCCCATCCTCGACGGCGAGGCCACGATCCGTGTGCCGCGCCGGCGCAAGCGCGGCTAGGCCTTGGCCATCGAGATCATTCAGGGCTGGACCGAGCTCGCGCCCGCCGATCGCGGAGCGGCCATCGCGTTGGGCAATTTCGACGGCGTTCATCGGGGCCATCGGGCCGTGATCGGCCAAGCGGTAGAGGCGGCCGGGCGGCTCGGCGCACCCAGCGGCGTCATCAGCTTCGAGCCCCATCCCCGCCGTTACTTCCAGCCCGACGCCGAGCCCTTCCGGCTGATGACCATCGACCAGCAGGCGCGGGCGCTGGAGGCGTTGGGCGTCGATCGGCTCTACCTGCTGCCCTTCGATGCGACGATGGCGGGTCTGTCCGATGACTCCTTCGCCCACGAGGTGCTCGCCGAAGGGCTGGGCGTCCGTCATGTCTCGGTCGGTTTCGACATCACCTTCGGCAAGGGACGCACTGGCTCGCCCGACGCCCTGCGTGACTACGGTGAGACGCTCGGCTTCTCGGTCTCGGTCACCGACGAACTCTGCTCGGGTGAGGGCTCCAAGCTTTCCTCCAGTGGGGTGCGCGAAGCTCTGATGGGCGCCCGCCCCGAAGAGGCGACAGCCATCCTCGGTCGGCCCTTCGCTATCGAGGGCGAGGTGGTTCACGGCGACAAGCGCGGCCGCACCATCGGCGTGCCGACCGCCAATGTCCGGCTCGGCGACTATGTGCGACCGGCCTACGGCGTCTATGCGACCCGCACCCACCTGCCGGATGGCCGGGTCATCGATGGCGTAGCCAATCTGGGCACCCGGCCCATGTTCCACATCGACGAGCCGCTGCTGGAAGTCTGGCTGTTCGACTTCGCCGAGGAAATCTATGGCCAGGTCATCGAAACCGAGCTGGTCGCCTGGATCCGGCCCGAGCTGAAGTTCGACGGGCTCGATGCGCTCAAGGCCCGGATCGATAAGGACGCCGAGGAAGCGCGCGCCGCCCTCGCCCGGACGGCTTCGCCGGGCTAGAGAAGCCTCATGACCGACAAGACCATCACCCAGGCCGAAGCCGAGGCCGCCGTCCGCACCCTGATCCAGTGGGCCGGGGATGACCCCGAACGCGAAGGCCTGCTCGATACGCCCGGCCGCGTGGCCCGCTCCTACAAGGAGCTGTTCCAGGGCTATGAGGTCGAGCCCCGCCAATACCTCGAGCGCACCTTCGAGGAGGTGGCGGGCTACGACCAGCTGGTCGTGCTCAAGGACATCCGCTTCGTCTCCTTCTGCGAGCATCACATGCTGCCGGTCGTGGGTGTGGCCCACGTCGGCTACCTGCCGACGGACCGCGTCGTGGGCATCTCCAAGTTGGCGCGGGTCGTGCGGGGCTACGCCCGTCGTCTCCAGATACAGGAGAAGATGACCGCCGAGATCGCCCAGGCCATCCACGATGTGCTCAAGCCTCAGGGCGTGGGCGTGGTCGTGGAAGCCGAGCACAGCTGCATGACACTGCGAGGCGTGAACACGCCGGGGTCCAGCCTGACGACCTCAACCCTGATGGGCGTGGTCCGTGACGACCCTCGAACCCGCGAGGAGTTCCTGAGGCTGGCGCGCGGCGGATGAGGTCCGAGGACCAGATCCATCGGGACCATTCGCCGGCGGTGCTGATCGCCGAGGCCGATGCCGGCGACGGCGAGGCCGCGCACCATCTGGCGCTCATGTCAGCCTCCGGTCTAGGCCGGCCCCAGGACTGGGCCGAGGCCATCGCCCGCCTGAGGCAGGCGGCCGCAAGCGGCCATGACCTGGCCCGCGAGACGTTGGCTTTCCTGGGCGACGATCCGGATATCGAGGCCTGGATCACGCCGCCGAGGCCCGAGCTGATTTCGTCGGCGCCGCATGTTTTGACGATCAAGGATTTCGTATCGGGCGAGACCTGTGACTGGTTCATCGAGCGGGCGCGGCCCTGGCTCAAGGCGGCCAAGGTCTATGACCCGGTGACGGGCGAGGGGCAGGTCAAGCAGACCCGGTCCAACAGCGCCACCAGCTTCGACATCCTCGACTGCGATATGGTGATGATGCTGGTCCGTGAGCGGGTGGCGCGGGCGGCGGGCCTCCCCGTGGCCGGGCTCGAGCCGTTCCACGTGCTGAACTACACGGTCGGCCAGTCCTTCACGCCCCACTATGACTGGCTCGATCCCGAGAAGCCGGGCCACCAGGGCGATCTGGAAGAGAACGGCCAGAGGGTCGCGACCTTCCTCGTCTATCTCAACGAGGATTTCGAGGGCGGTGAGACCGAGATTGAGGCGATCCAGCTCAGGCATCGGGGCCGAAAGGGTGACGCCCTGCTGTGGGCCAATGTGAAGCCGAATGGCCGGATCGACCTGGCGACCCGGCACGCGGGCCTGCCGCCGACGGCGGGCGAGAAGTGGGTCTATTCACAGTGGCTCAGGAACCGGGCGCCGCGCTATCTGACCGCGGGCTGATCACATCCCTTCGATCAGGTGCAGGATGTTGCCGTCGGGATCCTTGAACCAGACGAGCTTCACGTCGCCGGCCTCGTGGACTCCGTCGCGCCAGGTCATGCCGGGGATGTCGTATTGTTCGAAGGTCACGCCCTTGTCGCGCAAGTCCGAGACCGTGCTCTCCAGATCGCCGCCCATGTTCCAGGTCACGGCGTTGGCCTTGTTCGTCCCGGCGAACTCGGAGCGATAGACGGTGAGGGTGGTCGAGCCGGTCCTGAAGACGAGCACTCCGTCCATGTCCTCGCCGCCATCCTGGATGAGCTTGAGGCCCAGCGTGTCCTGATAGAAGCGGCGGGCGCGGTCGATGTCGGAGACGGCGACGATGGCAGATGAGTTGCGGTCTTTCAGCATGCGAAGGTCCTTTGGGACGATCAACACGCCGGGCCGGTTGTCGGTTGCCGTCAGATCGGCATCCGCATGATTTCCTGATAGGCGGCGATGACCTGATCGCGGACCGCCACGACAGTTTCCAGCGAGGCCTCGGCGGAGGCGATCGCGGTCACGACGCTGACGAGGTCGGCCTGGCCATTGGTGTGGGCCGCCATCTGGGTCTCGGCGGCGCGGGTCGCGTCCGAGGCCTGACCGATGAAGCCGGCGAGCATGTCGTCGAAGCCGGGCGCGGCGGGCTGGGCCGCGCCGGCCGGCTGGCCGCTGGCGCCCTGGGCGGCGCTATAGGCGCGGATGGCGGTCAGGGCGTCCATGGCTCAGCGCCTCCTATCGCTTGATGAGGTCGAGGGTGCGCTGCTCCATCGCGCGCGCCGTCTCGATGACGTTCAGATTGGCCTCGTACGCCCTCTGCGCTTCGCGCATGTCCATGGCCTCGACGAGGGTGTCGACATTGGGCCGCCGCACATAGCCCTCCGCGTCGGCCGCCGGATGCGACGGATCGAAGTCGAGCCGGAAGTCGCCCTGGTCCTCGCTGACGCGGGCCAGCTCCACGCCGGTTGCGCCGTCCAGTTCGCGGGTCTGGAAGATCGGCACCTGCCGGCGATAGGGATCACCGCCTTCGAGCGGCGCGGTCGACGAGGCGTTGGCGATATTCTCGGCGATGATGCGCATGCGCGACTGCTGGGCGCGGAGCGCCGAGGCGGCGACCGCCATGGTCGGGTTACGCGGGCCGACGGGATCAGGCATGGATCAGGCCTCCATCGTGGTTAGCCGCCCGGCTTGCGCGACGCGAGGCGCAGCATGTTGAGCGACTTCTGGTAAAAGCCGATCGCCGCATCGTAGGCCATGCGGCTCTCGGCCATCTTGAGCATCTGTTCCTCGACCACGACGGAGTTGCCGTCCGGGGTCGTTTCGGAATCGGGCGAGAGCTCGGCGGTGAAGGTCGAGCTCGCCTGCGGCGGAGAGGGGATGTGCGCCGCCGAGGTCCGGGCCATGCCCACGCCGCGCGCGCCGTTCAGCGCCTCGGCGAAGTCGGCGGGCGCCGACAGGTCGCGCGCCCGGTAGCCAGGCGTATCGGCGTTGGCTACGTTCTCGGCGACCACGCGCTGGCGCTCCGCGAGCCAGCCGAGGCGGCCGCGCAGCATTCCAAACAGGGGGATGTCGTCGACGCCCATCTCGGCTCTCCGGACTCCTTCACGGCATAAAATGCCGCCTTCATGGTTAACCGGACCTTTCAGCAAGGCGGCGTTAACCATGATCGGAGAGCCTTTGCGGGCCCGAATCCGGGTGCGTGAGGCCGATCACCCATGAATTTCCTGAACTTCGCATGGGCGGTTTTCAGCCTGGCGCTGACGTTGGGCCTGATCGGCCTGGTCGCAGTGGGTCTTCGCCGGTACGCCCCGCAACTGATCGAAAAGCTGAATGCCGACCGGGGCGAGCGTCGCCTGAAGGTCGTCGAGACCCTGGTGCTGGACCCTGCCCGTCGGCTGGTCCTGGTGCAGATTGACGACGAGGAGCGGCTGATCCTGCTGGGCGAAGGCCGCGAGCTGGAGCGGCCGGAGCCGCGTCGATGACCCTCCCCGGCGGCCTTTTCGCCATGCCTACGCGCGAGGAGTTTCGTCGCGCGCTGAGGCTGTCGCTGATCACCACCCTGTTCTGCCTGATCTGGCCGGCAGCGGCCCTCGCGCAGGATCTGGTCACCCAGGCGGGCTCCGGCTCGTCCCTCAACATCGATCTGGGAACCGGCGCGGGCCTGACTGAGCGGGTGGTCCAGCTGATCGGCCTGATCACGGTCCTGTCGCTGGCGCCGTCTATCGTCATCATGACCACCAGCTTCGTGCGGATCGTGGTGGTGCTGAGCCTGCTGCGGACCGCCCTGGGCCTGCAGCAGTCGCCGCCCAATGCGGTGCTGGTCTCGCTGGCGCTCTTTCTGTCGGCCATCGTCATGGCGCCGACCTGGACGGCGGCCTACGATTCCGGGATCCGGCCGCTGCTGGATCAACAGATGGAGCTGCCGCAGGCCTTCGACCAGGCCACCGAGCCTGTGAAGACCTTCATGCTCAGCCAGGTCGGGGAGGCGGATCTCGCCCTTTTCACGCGTCTGTCGAACGTCGAGGCGGGCACGACCGCCCAGGATCTGCCGCTTAGGGTCGTCACCCCGGCCTTCATGATTTCCGAGCTCAAGCGGGCTTTCGAGATCGGCTTTCTGCTCTTCGTGCCCTTCCTGGTGATCGACCTGGTGGTCGCGAGCGTTTTGATGTCGATGGGCATGATGATGCTGCCGCCCGTGATCGTGTCCCTGCCCTTCAAGCTGATCTTTTTTGTGCTGGTCGACGGCTGGCGGCTGGTCGCCGGATCGCTGGTCGAGAGCTTCCAGAGAGGCGTGGGCGGCGGATAGCGACCCTGATCCTGTCGCTTTCAAACAGAGCGACAAAGCGACAAAGCGACAGCTGGTCCAATCACTGCGGGCCCCGCAGGCCGCTCCTTCCCGTCCTCCTGCGTCTGTCGTTCCGGGCCGAGGAGCACCATGACAGGCGGCGGAGCGGCGGGGACAAACTCACGGGCCGCTTGAACGATTTCAGCGGCTTGGGCCCACGCCAGCGGGGATGAAGCTTGGCCACCGACCGGTTGAGCGGCTAGAAGGCCCCCATGATCCGCCTGTTCGTCGATCAACCCCTGTCCGCTGGCGTGGTGCTCGAGCCTACCGCCGACCAGGCGCGCTATCTGACCGGCGTCATGCGCAAGGGGGTAGGCGAGGCGCTTCTGCTGTTCAACGGCCGTGACGGAGAATGGCGGGCCGAGATCACCGAGGTCTCCAAACGGTCCTGCGTCCTGATGGCCATGGAGCGGACGCGCGACCAGGCGCCGACGCCCGACGTCGAGCTGATCGTCGCTTTGGTGAAGCGCAACCGGCTGGAGACCATCGTCGAAAAGGCGGCCGAGCTGGGCTGCCGCCGCGTACAGCTGGCCATCACCCGCTTCACCCAGGCGGACCATACGCGTGTCGACCGACTGCAGGCCATCGCGACGGAGGCGTCGGAACAGACCGGCCGGCTGGACGTGCCCGAGATCGTCGCGCCCGAGAAGCTGGACCAGATCCTGGCCGACTGGCCCGAGGGGCGCCGGCTGATGTTCTGCGACGAGGGCGACGACGTGCGCCCGGCGCTGGAGGCCCTGCCGCGCGATGAGGCGCCCTGGTCCATCCTGATCGGGCCGGAAGGCGGCTTCGCCGCCGAGGAACGCGAACGGCTGAGGGGCGAGGCCTTTGTCACCCCGGTGGGTCTGGGTCCGCGTATTCTCAGGGCCGACACGGCCGCCATCGCCGGGCTGGCGCTATGGCAGGCGGCGATCGGGGACTGGCGCGACTGAGCGGTCAGGAACCGTGGTTTGCGAGAGTTGATCCTTCCACGATAATCCCGGCGGCAGGAGGCATCATGTTCCATCGTATCCTGCTGGCCGTCGCAGCGGCGGTGCTCCTTCCTGGCGTTGCGGTGGCCCAGACCGTGAGCCTGGATGCGTTGGCGCGATCGGTCGAGCAAGAGACTTCGCCCGGACACGGCGGCCCATCGCCGGAGATCGTCACTATCCGACCCGAGTTTCTCGCCGCCCTTCGGGCCGAGTTGCGGGACGGGGGCCGGGAGGTCTCGATCTTCACGCAGCTCCAGGGCGGCCAGCTGGAGATCGTCGAGGTCGCCGGCGACATGCGCTACCGGGCTCCGGCCGGCTGCGCGCGCTGCGCCGGCCGGTCGCCCATCGAAATCCACACCCATCCTTACGAGAACCCGATCTCGATCATCGACCTGTCGATCGCGGAGGGCGGGCGCAGGCCCGTGCTGGTCGTGACCCATGACGGCCTCTATCTGGCGATCTGGAGTTCCGATCTTGCCGAACGCGGGGGCGTGAGCAGGTCGACGCGCATCCACCGATACAGCCTTTTCGCCAACCGCCTGGAGTGCCCGGCGCGGCCTCCTGCCGACGGCTGGTCGGCGCGAACCCGGATGGGGCGCAATGTGGAGGCCGTGATGCGCGCCGCCGCGCCGGCCTTCGGTGTCCGGCTCTATCGTCTGAGAGATGGGGCTTTCCGGCGCATGGCTTCCATGGCGGCGACGGATTCGGTCTTCGACTGGCGGGCCCCGGTGGCGCGCTCGGAGTTCAATCTGCATGAGCGTACGCTTCTGCGCACAGCCCAGGCGATGCAGATCGGCACTGCGGCTGGCGACGGCGCCCTCTTCGATCCCACCATCCTGTCGGCGGCCTGGACCGACCTGTGGACACGGCCACCCCAAGTGGAATCCGAGGCGCGCGCGGTGCTGACGGACGGTCTGGGGTTGTCGTACCGACTGCTGTCCGCCCAGGCGCTGGGCTGGTTCGAACCGCTTCCTACAACCTTCTACGCCGACGATGTGGGGGACACGACACGGCAGTCGGTACGGTTCACCTCGGTTCAGTATGCTGCTGACTGCTCGGCAGTGCTGGTGCTGGAGGGCGCCCAGGCTTTCGCGCCTGACGGCGTGCGCTATGCCCGAGGCTGGCGGCGCTCGCTTGACTTCACGGGTCCTGAAAACGCGGGCTGGACGCCGATCGACGCGACCGACCTGCCGACCGACCACCACGTGCCCTGGGGGTCTTCAAGCGAGGTGGACTGAACGCCCTTGAGCCAAAGGCCGGAACCGCCCATCTAGCGGCGGCGACAGGGGCCTATTGATGAGCGAACCGCTTTCCCGCGACGATCTGGTTTCCGCCCTCGACAAGGGCATGAAGCCGCGTGACCAGTGGCGCATCGGCGCCGAGCACGAGAAGTTCGTCTTCCGCCGTTCCGACCTGTCGCGCCCCGACTATGGCTCGCCCGACGGCATCCGCGCCATGCTGGACGGGCTGATGCGGTTCGGCTGGACCGCGATCGAGGAAGGCGGCCATGTGATCGGGCTGGAGCGGGCCAATGCCGAGGGCATGACCGCCTCGGTCAGCCTGGAGCCCGGTGGTCAGTTCGAACTGTCCGGCGCTCCGCTGAAAGACGTCCACGACATCTGCGACGAGACGGGCCGGCACCTGGTCGAGGTCAAGACGGTCGCCGATGAACTGGGTCTGGGCTTCCTGGGCCTCGGCTTTGATCCGAAGTGGACCCGCGCCGAGGTGCCGGTCATGCCCAAGGGCCGCTATGACATCATGCGCGCCTATATGCCCAAGGTCGGATCGCTGGGCCTGGACATGATGCTGCGCACCTGCACCATCCAGTCCAACCTCGACTTCGAGAGCGAGGCGGACATGGTGGCCAAGTTCCGCACGTCCCTGGCGCTGCAGCCGATCGCCACCGCCCTGTTCGCCAACTCGCCCTTCACCGAAGGCCGGCCCAACGGCTTTCTGTCGGCCCGCGCCAATGTCTGGACCGACACCGATCCGGACCGCACCGGGATGCTGGATTTCGTCTTCGCCGACGGCTTCGGTTTCGAGGCCTATGTCGAATATGCGCTCGATACGCCGATGTATTTCGTCAAGCGTGACGGCCGCTACATCGACGCCTCGGGCCAGTCGTTCCGGGATTTCATGGAGGGCCGCCTGCCGGCCCTGCCGGGCGAATATCCGACGGCCAAGGACTGGGGCGATCACCTGACCACCCTGTTCCCCGAGGTGCGGCTGAAGGCCTATCTGGAGATGCGCGGCGCGGACGGTGGTCCGTGGAGCCGGATCTGCGCGCTTCAGGGGCTGTGGGCGGGCCTGCTCTATGACGCCCCGTCGCTGTCGGCGGCCTGGGATGTGGTCAAGGGCTGGGACATCGAGGATCACGAGCGCCTGCGCCGCGACGTCACCCGCCTGGGCCTGAAGACGGAAGTCGGCGGACGGCCCTTGCGCGACGTCGCGCGCGAGGTGGTGGCCATCGCCAAGATGGGGCTGAAGAACCGCGCACGCTTCTCGGGCGGCATGGTCGACGAGCGCGGCTATCTGTCCGAACTGGAAGACATCGCCGACAGCGGCGTCACCCCGGCAGAGCGGCTGCTCGACCTGTATCATGGCGACTGGCAGGGCGATGTCAGCCGGGTCTACCGGGACGTCGCCTACTGATGGGCCTGAGGCCTCTCGGCATCGACCATGTGGTGATCCGCACCGTCGATCACGCCGCCATGATGGCCTTCTATCAGGACGTCATCGGCTGCAACCTGGAGCGGACCCAGGCGGCCATCGGCCTCTATCAACTGCGCTGCGGGGCGGCTCTAATCGATCTGGTCCCGGTCGATGGAAAGCTGGGCCGCATGGGCGGCGCGGCGCCGGGTCCTGAGGGGCGGAACATGGATCATCTCTGCCTGCGGATAGAAGACTTCGATGCCGGCCAGGTGCGAGCGCATCTGGAGAGCCACGGTGTCGTCGTCGGCGAAGAGGGGCTCCGCTATGGCTCGACCGGCGAGGCGGTGTCGATCTACCTCGCCGACCCGGATGGCAATGTGCTGGAGCTCAGGGGCTAGAACAGCCCGCGCGCGAAATAGACCACGATCAGGATCGCGATGATCCCGGCCCAGAGGACGAGTGGGCTGGTCGGAAGCGCGGGCCATTTGAACGTGCGCTTGGGCGCGGGCCGGCGCAGTGGCACGACATTGGTCAGGCCGCGATCCTGGAGGTTCTTTCGCCGGACCCGCTCGTCGGCCTCCAGACGACGCTGGCGGAAGCTGGGGTGTTCTGGCTCGGTCATGCCGCCATCCTGCCTCCCGGTCTGCGGCGCGTGCAACCCCGGCCTGCGCCATCACACCATCGCTTCGCGGGGAAAGGCGGCCTTAACCCTGATCTTCTAAACACGACCTTAGGTGTTGTTTTCATCGAGCTTGCCCAGGTAGCCGTCATGACCCAGTTGGCCGATGGCGCTGCTACGACCGTGCGCAACCGCGCGACGGGCGAGATCGAGCCGTTCGTGGACCTGTCCACCTTCTTCGACGTATCGCTCGATATCCTCGTCATCCGCGAGCTGGACGGCACGGTGGTCAAGGTCAGCCGGTCCTGGGAGACAACGCTGGGCTATCGCCCAGACGAGATCGAAGGGCGCCGATTGCTGCCTCTGATCCATCCCGAGGACGTGGCTGGCACCCTAGGCAGCATCGACGAGGTGGAGAACCGGCGACCGGGCGCGCCGGTTCTGGGCTTCATCAATCGCTATCGCCACAAGGGGGGTGGCTACCGCCGTCTGGAATGGCGCGCGCAGCGCTTCGGTGATCGCATCTACGCCGTGGCCCGCGATGTCACCGACCGAATCGCCGAGGAAGAGGCGCTGATCCGCGCCAAGGCCGAGGCCGAGGCGGCCAATGTCGCCAAGTCAGACTTCCTCGCCAATATGAGCCACGAGATTCGCACGCCGCTCAACGGCGTGATCGGCATCGTGGACGCCCTGTCACGCACGCCGCTGAGCGCCGATCAGGCCGAGATGGTGGACCTCATCCGGAATTCCGGGGTCATGCTGGACCGGCTGGTTTCCGATATTCTCGACGTTTCCAAGATCGAGGCGGGCCAGCTGGACCTCGAGCTGCGGCCCTTCGATCTGGACGAGGCGCTCAAACCGTCCCTGTCGGTCATGCGGGGGCTGGCTGAAGACAAGGGGCTGGATCTCCGGATCCATTGGTCCGACGGTGCGCGCGGCCGGTTCATCGGCGACAGCACCCGCATCCGTCAGGTGCTGGGCAATCTCCTCTCCAATGCGATCAAGTTCACCGCCGATGGGTCGGTGACGGTGCGGATAGACGGGGCGGACGTGGGCGGTTCGCACAGGCTGATGATCGAGGTCGAGGACACCGGAGTCGGCTTCGGCGAGGAGCAGGCTGCGCGCCTGTTCCAGCGGTTCAGCCAGGCAGACAGCACGATCACCCGGCGTTTCGGCGGCACGGGGCTGGGGCTGTCGATCTGCCGGTCCCTGGTGGAGATGATGGGTGGGACGATCACGGCGCGGTCTACGCCCGGCGCCGGCAGCTGTTTCAGCTTCTCGGTGGCGCTTGAGCGGGTCGGCAGTCTCGCCGACTACGACGCCCGGGAGCAGTCCCGTGAAGATCATTCGGGCGTCGTCCCGGGACGGGCGCTTCGCGTTTTGCTGGCGGAGGATCACCCTACAAATCAGCGGGTGGTTCAGCTCATCCTGGGCAGTCAGGGCGCCGATGTGACCACCGTCGACGACGGCGCCCAGGCCGTGGAGGCCTTCAGGTCGGAAGCCTTCGACGTTGTGCTGATGGACATGCAGATGCCGGTCATGGATGGCCTGAGCGCGACGGCTGAAATTCGCGCTCTCGAAGCCGGCCTGCCCAACCGGCCCCGCACGCCAATCGTCATGCTGAGCGCCAACGCCATGCAGGAACACCGGCAGGCGACCGCCGCCGTCGGCGCGGACCTCCACATCGCCAAGCCGATCACGGCCGCCAGTCTGCTGGCGGCGTTGCAGTTGGTTATTCCGGATTGATCGCTGGCGGGAACCGCTCCTGGGGCGCATCGTCGCCGTCGATCCGGTAATAGTCGCCCTTGTCGGCGGTGAAGATGTGCTTGGCCAGCGTCGTGCCCGTCGGCGCGTCGAAGACGCCCATGGCCACAGCGATGCGGCTGCGGCCCGGCACGTCCCAGAACATCGCAGAGCCGCACATCTCGCATGATCCGCGCCGCACCTTCGCCGAGGATTGGAACCAGCGGATGCGCTCCTCGCCGACGACGGTCAGATTCTCGCGCAGGATGTCGGTTGAGGCCCAGACGTGGCCTGACCAGCGGCGGCATTGGGAGCAATGACAGGCGTCCGGTCCCGGCAGCTCGCCGCGAACCTCGACGCGCACCGCGCCGCACAGACAGGACCCTGTGTGCATGATCGCCTCAACCTTAAATCTCTGACAGAACGAGATTAGCCGATTGCCAGACGCCGGTCGCGCGCGCTCAATCGCGGTATGTCGAACCGCACCCAGATCGGGCTCTATCTCGCCCTCGTCACCGCCGCCTGCGCCGTCTTCAACGTCCTGATCATCCAGGGCGGCGGCATGGCCAATGAAGCCACCGTCAAATGGATCTACGCCATCATGTGGGCGCCCGGCGTGGCCGCGATCCTGACCGCCCTGATCGGCCGTCGATCATTGAAGGGCCTGGGCTGGCTCCCCTGGCCTCCGGGCCAGCTTCTGATCGGCTGGGGCGTCCCGGTCGCCTATGCCGTCCTCGCCATCCTCGGCGCTGTCGCCCTGGGCGCGGGTGTCCTGAACATCGCCGGCTGGAGCGACGCGGCGTCGATGATGGGGCTCGATGTCGGCCCTTGGGTGGGGCTCGCCGCCTTCGCCGCCTTCGGCACTCTCACGGGCCTTCTCAGCGCGACGGGCGAAGAACTCGGCTGGCGCGGATTCCTGACGCCCGCGCTGGGGCGCGAGATGGGGTTCTGGAAGCTCAACCTGATCTCCAGCGTCATCTGGCTGGCCTATCACCTGCCGGTCCTGCTGTTCGGCGGCTATTCGGGCGAGGGGACGCCGATTTGGTTCAGCCTGATCTGTTTCGCGGCGATGATCTTCATCATCACCCCCTTCTTCAACGCCGTCCGCCTGCGTTCCAACAGCTTCTGGCCCGCCGCGCTCGCCCATGCCTCGCACAACCTGTTCATCCAGGCGGTGATGGTCGCCGCCTTCGTTCCCGGTGATCAGGCGAAGTGGCTGACCGGCGAGTTTGGGGCTCTGACGCCCGTCGCCTGCCTGATCGTTGTCGGCGTCTATTTCCTGATCGCGGGAGTTCCCCGGACCGCCTATCAAGAGGCGCGCAACGGAGGCTGAGCACATGGCCGGACAGATCAGAGTGGGCGTCGGCGGCTGGACCTTCGAGCCGTGGCGCGGGGTCTTCTATCCGGACAAGCTGGCCCAGAAGAAGGAGCTGGCCCACATGGCCGGCCGCCTGACCTCGATCGAGATCAACGGCACCTACTATTCCAGCTTCAAGCCGGACAGCTGGATGAAGTGGCGCGACGAGACGCCCGACGACTTCGTGTTCGCGGTGAAAGCCAGCCGGTTCACGACCAACCGCAAGGTGCTGGCCGACGGGGCGGGGTCGATGGAGATCTTTCTCAACCAGGGCCTGACCCTGCTGGGCCCCAAGCTGGGGCCGATCAACTGGCAGTTCATGGCCACCAAGAAGTTCGACGCGGAGGACTTCGAAGGCTTCCTCAAGCTTCTGCCGATGGAGAAGGATGGCCTGCGCCTGCGCCACGCGCTTGAGGTCAGGAACGGCACCTTCGAGTGCCAGCAGTTCTATGACTTGGCCGCCAAATACGGCTGCGCCATTGTCTATGCCGAGGATGACGAGGCGCCGGAGTGGCCGCGCATCGACCAGCCGACCGCCGACTTCACCTATGCCCGCATGATGTCGAGCCGCGAGGACCAGCCCACGGGCATGACCTCCGCCGAGCTGGACGGGGTGGCGGCCCGCGCCCGCGCCTGGGCCGAACGCGGCGACGTCTTCGCCTACTTCATCTCGGGCGCGAAGGTCCGAAACCCCCACGCCGCCGAGGCCCTGATCGGCAAGCTGAAGTAGGCCGAACGCCAAATTTCCCGATCGACACTTGAACGTCGTCAGCGCCGCCCCATCTGTATCCAGCACAGCAACAGTTGCGGATACAGAATCATGGCATTTGACGCTTCTCCCGCTCGCGACAAGGCGATCTCGGATCAGGCCCTTGCCCAGCTCTTCACCGAGGCGCGCACGCGTAACGGCTGGACCGACCGGCCTGTGGAGCCGGCGCTGCTGCAGCGGCTGTATGATCTGACCAAGTTCGGCCCGACGGCGGTGAACAACACCCCGGCGCGGTTTGTCTTTGTGACCTCGCCGGAGGCCAAGGCCCGGCTCATCCCGCTGATGAGCGAGGGCAATCAGGCCAAGACCCTCAAGGCGCCGGTCAATGTCATCATCGGCTATGACATGAACTTCCACGACACCCTGCCCAAGCTGTTCCCCCACGCGCCGGGCGCGCGCGACTGGTTCGCCGACGAGGCGGGCCGGCGCGAGTCGGCCTTCCGCAACAGCTCGCTGCAGGGTGGCTATTTCCTCATCGCGGCGCGGGCGCTGGGTCTGGATGTGGGGCCGATGTCGGGCTTCGATCCGGCGGGCGTGAAGGCCGAGTTCTTCCCCGAGGGCGACGTCGAGCCGAACTTCATCGTTAATCTCGGCTACGGCTCGGCGCCTCGACTTCGACGAGGCGGCGCGGATCGTCTGATCGAGGCTAGTGGACCGAGACGGGCGAAAGCTCGTGGGCGACGGCGGCGGCGATGGCCTCATCACGTTCCAGCATGACGGCTAGCCGCTCGCCGTCGGCGCCGTAGACGCCATACAGGATCTGGTCGGGGCTGAGCTTGACGCCGAGCCCCGCCTGGACCGGCTGGCCGCCGGAAATGTCGCCCACCTTCAGCGGGCGGACATAGACGAGGTTCGGGGCGCCGAGTTCGGCGAAGTCCTTGGGTGAGAGAAGCGGGGTCATTGTTGTTTTTCCTGCCAAGACAACGCTGTTGACGGCTCCCGGGTTCAGCGGGCGTCGCTGTTGTCCTGCATGTCTTCGAAATCGCATCCGACGGCGTCGTCGAATTCTCTGCGAATTCTTCTAGTCGGCGCGGATCGGAATCTGGCGGACCAGCTGGGCTGCCTGGGGCCGCCGGAGGTCCACGTGGAGCAGGCCGTGCTCGACCTGGGCGCCCTCGACCTCCAGCCCGTCGGCCAGGACGAAGGCCCGCGTAAAGCCTCGCGCGGCGATGCCCCGATGCAGATAGGCGGCCTCTGACGAGGCGTCGCTGTCGCGGCGCCCGGCGATGGTCAGCTGACGGCCTTCGACCGATACGGACAGCTGTTCAGGCGAAAAGCCGGCGACGGCCAGGGTGATGCGCACGGCGTCATCGCCGATGGCTTCGACATTATAGGGGGGATAGCCCTCGGCCGCGATCTTGGCGGCGCGGTCGATAAGCGACCGGGTGTGCTCGAAGCCGAGCAGGAACGGGCTGTCGACGATGACAGAACGGGACACGGAGCCCTCCTTGAGAAGCGACCCTTCGGATGGAGCCTCGGATGAGCGCTCCGGCTTCTAGTTGGGGGGTCAGCCCCGGCCGGTCAAGCGGGCGTCGAGCGAGAGCCGGCCCGGCCCGTGGGTGGCGAGGATCAGCCCGGCCAGAACGCACATCATCGGGCCGAACAGTTCACGCGTAACGTCGGGAAAGACGCCCCGGGTCGTGCCGATCAGCGCCACGGCGACGAGGAAGTTCAAAGCCAGCAGCAGGCCGGCCCAGCGGCTGAGAATGCCAGGGATCAGCAGGATGCCGACCAGGAACTGGGCCCAAACCGACACCGGGGCCGCGAGCTGGGGCAGGGGGGAGCCGATGACGGTCAGGAAGCGCGCGAACTCGGCCATGCGCTCGGTCGAGACGACGTTGTCCCACACGCCCCAGATCAGAAAGCCGCCCAGATAGAGCCTGAGCAGCAAAACGGTCGCATCGGCCAGGCGCGAGAGGCCGGGCGGGGCGATGAGATGGCGGTTCATGGTGGTCCTCCCTGATCGGGAGGCTGGGGCCGGGCGCTGGCTTGCGTCAAGCAGGGGGGAAGATCGAGCTGTCGAGACCTCCAGCCATCATTTAGCGTGCTGGCCAGTAGAATACCCGAAATGGGTATAAATGGCGTCTCCGTTAATCCATGGCTGCCTGATCCCTACTAGTCCTCCCACCAACTACAAATGCTGCTGGTGACTGGAATGAGCAACCCCGCCTCCTCGATCGATCAGGTTCTCCAAGACATGTCGGCCCAAGTGGGCCACACGCATGCGCTCCGGCTCATGCGGGTGGTCTTGTTCAGCGACAAGCTGGACTACCGACGACCGCTTCCCAGTCAGATTGCGACGTTGATGAGAGAAAAACTGGCGAAGTTTCAAGAGCGGGACGTAATGCGGCGATCGCCGCATTTCGAGGATGAAGGGAGGGCCGCGTAGGCCCTTAGATGCTCTTGCGCGCTGCGCGACGTCCCTGATCGCAGAAAGCGCTGTCGAGCTTAGTTGAGAGGCATTTGGGGATCACGCCTACGCCTGATCGCCGGAGCAGCGCACACTCTGTCGTTGAACTATCCCGACGGCGGACAGGTGAATGCATAGGATCAACGAGCTCGGCGTCACGAGAAGGGCTCTCACGGCGTCGAACCCCTGTTGCCGCCTCGTTCGAATTGGGCAACGGACGATCGGAAGACGACCGGATAGTCGTTTTCTGGCTGGAGGATCCGGGTAACATGCGGCGAGTTTGAGCCAACGAAAGCGGGCTCATCTTGGGTGTGGTCGCAACCTGTCCATCCGATCAGCCCGGATGACCCCAATTCGTTTCTGGCTTTTCCAACGGCGATCGCTGTTGTTGGGGCCTCGCGGCAAGAAAAGGCTATGGCCGTCGCCCCGCCGGTGTCTATTGGCGGACCTCAAAGAATGCCTTGCGTGAGGAAGCGCCTATGCATCACGACGATGGAGCCCGATGCAAATGCCGCGCAGTCCCGGACCGCATGCGACTGCATGGTCGACCGGCGCACCAGAAAGCCCTTTGATCCGACCCTCTCGCACCATCCGGTTTCTACAAGCGCGTGCATGTGGCGTCGAACCGTTTCCCGCGGCAGACCGAGGTGTTCTGCCAGGCTGAGCATCGAGACCGGTCGCCGCATCTCATCAGGAAAGGCTCCCGCTTCCGCATCAGCCCGCATGATGTTGTGATGGTTCAAATGGGCCACGCTGGCCCTCGCTGCTGCGTAGAACACCAACATCCGGGTGAAATCGCCGCCGAACGCCTCGGCGCATCTGGGTGCAATTCGAAGAAATGCATCCATAAATTGTCCAAACAGGAAGCTTTGCGTTTCCATAGCCAACCTCTCTGACGTATTCGACGTTTCAGGAGCTGTTTGCATTCGACCTGGATGGTTGGACGGCGATCATCGGGGCTTAGTCGTGCGCGGCACCATTGTCATCGGGGCATCGACGGTCGCGACGCTTATTGTTGTGTCGGCCGTAGGCGCCACTCTCGGATGGACCACGGCTGACGGCCGCGCCGTCGCGAGTCTGGCGTCGCCGGATTCTATCCGCCTCTTCATGACCCAATCGGCCGCCATCGCCGTCGGCTTTCCGCCTCTTGGGACCATCCTGATTTGCAGCCTCGGCGCGGGCCTCATGGCGGCTTCGGGTCTTCTTGGGGCGATAGCAGACTGGCTGGTGGCAAACACGCCAAGTCGATTCCTCACGCCAGCCGTCTTTCTCCTCGGACTGGTTTGCCATCAGCTGTCTGACGCCTTCTTTGTCGTCTACCTTCCGCTATGCGGGGTGATCTTCGCCCGGGGCGGACGTCCACCCGAAGTGGGCGTTTTCCTCGGCTTCGCGGCCTTCTCGGGAGCTTTCAACGCGGGGTTTTTCCCAGGTATTCAGGACATCGTTCTGCTCGACCTGACCGCCCGCGCGGCTTCGGAGGCGGGTATCGGCGATGAGATCTATCCGGTCTCTCATCTCTGGTTCTCCATGGCGTCCGCGCTTGTCCTGACAGGGCTGTCATGGGCGATGTGTGACGGGCTCTTACTGCGAGGGAAGACCGAGCCGGAACGAATCAGACAGCCGCTCCAAAACGACAGCCGAAATGGGCTGGTCGCAGCTGGACTAGCCGTAATGCTGGTCATCTCATTTAGCGCGGCCCTCATGATCATTCCGGGCTTTCGACCGCTCATCGATGTCGATGCCGCGGGAGTAGCGCGCTATGCGCCTGCATTTTATTCAGGAACGACAATTCTGACCCTGGCGACCGGAAGCGCGGGCCTGGCCTTCGGATTCGCTTCTCACAGATGGAAGTCCGGCGCCGACGTCAGCCAAGCATTTCGAACGGTCATGAATGACATGACGCCGTTCATTCTGATCGCGATCGGGATCGGCTTCATCGTCAAAGCCGTTGAAGTATCCAACCTTGGGGTGTTTGCTGCATCTCAGCTGGCCACGGTCCTTCAGGCGGCAGAGTTGGCCCGTCCGGCCCTTGCGGCCCTCCTAGCGCTAGGATCAGCCCTAGCCGATCTGATCCTCTTTTCAGCATCCGCAAAATGGGCGGTCATGGCCCCGGTGCTGGTGCCGGCGTTGCATCAAGCCGGCCTGGATCCGGTTGCAGTCACCGCAGCGTTCCGTGTCGGCGATGCGGCTTTCAACATCATCAACCCGATCCAACCCGCAGCAGCCTATGCACTGGTCTGCGCCCGCAATTGGGTCAGCGACATGACCGTCGGAAGGCTGATCGTGAACATGAGCCGCTACAGCTGCATGTACCTCGTCACCGGGGTCTGCCTGCTGCTGATCTGGATCGGCTCGAGCCTTCCATTCGGCTTGACCTGAGATTAGTTCGAATTGGTCTGGCGCCGCCAGGCTAGCGAGCGAAAAACCCCGCCCCCCACGAGGCTCCGACGGTCGACGCGCGTTCTCTGGAGCCCACACGGTGTGCAGACGCTACGCTTGGTGCTGCAGTAGGTGTTGCGCCGGACCAGCGTCACGTGAGCCCTGACCACCGTCGAATCCATCCTATCGGTGTTTTTGCGGCAAACAGTCAAATGCACAGGGCAGCCGCATGGCCAGATAGGTCGAAGGGCCCGCCGGGGGGCCCCCCGGCCGAGCTTGGGGG
>JAEYWU010000139.1 GCA_023428785.1 Pseudomonadota bacterium | reverse complement strand
ATGACGCGTTGACCGCGATGCAAACCAACCCTAGTGACGCCGCCGTTTGTCTGCCGGGATTCGGTGTAAGGAGACGGCCATGACCGAATTGATCAAAGGCGCGACCGGGGTCCTGGCCCTCGCGGACGGCACCATCCTGCAGGGCGTCGGGGTCGGCGCTGTGGGAGACGCGCTCGGCGAGGTCGTCTTCAACACAGCCATGACGGGGTATCAGGAGATCCTGACCGACCCCTCCTACATGAGCCAGATCCTGGCCTTCACCTTCCCCCACGTCGGCAACGTCGGCGTGAACGTCGAGGACGTCGAACAAGCTACGGGCGGCGATGCGAAAACCGCCGCGGTCGGAGCCGTCTTCCGCGATCTGCCCACCGACGAAGCCAACTGGCGCGCTGAGTCGAGCCTGGACCAGTGGATGAAGCTGCGCGGGGTCGTCGGCCTGGCTGGCGTCGATACCCGGGCGCTGACTGCCCGCATCCGGGATTCGGGCGCACCGCACGCCGTCATCGCCCACAATCCGGAAGGCCGCTTCGACCTTGAGGCGCTGGTCGCCCGTGCGCGTGACTGGAAAGGCCTGGTCGGCCTCGATCTCGCCAAGCCCGCCTCGACCCTTCAGGCCTTCGATTGGGATCAGGGACTTTGGGATTGGCCCGAGGGCTATCCCCGCGCTGAGGCCACAGGCAAGTCCGTGGTGGTCATCGACTACGGAGTGAAGCGGAACATCCTGCGGGCCTTGGCCTCGACCGGCGCGAAGATCACGGTCGTGCCCGCCAAGACGTCCGCCGAAGACATCCTCGCCCGCAATCCCGACGGGGTCGTCCTGTCCAACGGGCCGGGCGATCCAGCCGCGACCGGCGCTTACGCCGTGCCGGAGATTCGCAAGCTCGTCGACAGCGGCAAGCCCGTCTTCGGCATCTGCCTGGGCCACCAGATGCTGGCGATCGCTCTCGGCGCCAGGACGGTCAAGATGGACCAGGGCCACCACGGCGCGAACCACCCGGTGAAGGACCTGACCACCGGCAAGGTCGAGATTGTCTCGATGAACCACGGCTTCACCGTGGATCGCGACAGCCTGCCCGAGGCCGTGGTCGAGACCCACGTCAGCCTGTTTGACGGCACCAACTGCGGCATCGCCCTCAGGGATCGTCCCGTCTTCAGCGTCCAGCACCACCCCGAGGCTTCGCCCGGGCCGACGGACAGCCTTTATCTGTTCGACCGCTTCGCCCGGATGATGGGCTAGGTGCATAGAAAAAGGCCCGGGAGTCACCTCCCGGGCCTTCGCTTTTCGTCTGTACGGTTCGACCTAGAAGCCGACGCCGCCAAACATGTCTTCGATGAACTGGCTGATGCCGCCCGAGCCGCCACCCGTGGGCGACGCGCCGGCCACCGGACGCAGGTTCAGGTGCACCGGGTTCGGGTAGAGATCCTGGGTCGCGCCGTTGTTGGCATCCACTGCGGCTCCGATCACACCGCCGAAGATGGCGTTACCGACGATCCCGGCTGTGCCGCCGTTCGCCAGTTGGTGGTCGACCGAGACGACTTCAGACTCGTAGCCGTCCAGCGTAACCGTCGCGGTGAAGGTCGATTCACGCGGCATGCGCAGCTGGCACGGCGTGGCTTCGCAGCTGTAGCCATTCGAGGTCACGACGCGGGCGCCCTGCGGGAAGGTGTCGATGACCCAGTCCGTGGACGTGCCGCGTGTGATGGTGGCGCAACCGGACGCAGCGATAGCGAGCGCGGCGACGCAGGCCGCGCGAATGAAGAGTTTCATTGTGCCCCCCTAGGGCGTTGAAAAGCCCGGCCGACTTGCCGGCGTCGCCTGTGTTCCCGACTTCGCCCTGGGTTGCAATAGGCTCTAGTTCGGCCTTTGGAAGTCTCGCGCTCGAATTCAGAGCCGGCCCAGCTGCCGCGTCTATCCGTGAGCCTGTATGGAGCCAGTTTGACTGCGGCATCCAGCCCGCGCGTGTCCGAAAGTTCGCATTGGCGGTTGCGGCGAGGGATCACCCTCTCTAAACGGGCCGCTTAGCCCACAACCCGACCGGAATCGGCCGTCCCTCCTCTTGGTGCGGCCCGCCAGACCTGCGCGAGTATCATGCCCAAGCGGACAGACATCTCCTCGATCCTGATCATAGGCGCGGGCCCGATCGTCATCGGCCAGGCGTGCGAGTTCGACTATTCCGGCGTCCAGGCCTGCAAGGCGCTGAAGGCCGAGGGCTACCGGGTGATCCTGGTGAACTCGAACCCGGCCACGATCATGACCGATCCAGAGGTGGCCGACGCGACCTATATCGAGCCGATCACGCCCGAGATCGTCGAGAAGATCATTGCGAAGGAGCGTCCGGACGCCTTGCTCCCGACCATGGGCGGCCAGACGGCGCTGAACACGGCGCTCGCCCTGCATGAGGCAGGGACGCTGGCGAAATACGGCGTCGAGATGATCGGGGCCAAGGCCGACGTCATCGACAAGGCCGAGGATCGCCAAAAGTTCCGCGACGCCATGGACAAGCTGGGCCTCGAAAGCCCGCGCTCGAAGGCAGCGCACTCCATGGAAGAGGCGCTGGAGGGGCTGGAGTTCGTCGGCCTGCCGGCGGTCATCCGGCCGTCCTTCACCCTTGCCGGTACCGGCGGCGGCATCGCCTATAACCGTGAGGAGTTCGAGGAGATCGTCCTTCGCGGCCTCGACCTGTCGCCGACGACCGAGGTGCTGATCGAAGAGAGCGTCCTCGGCTGGAAGGAGTATGAGATGGAGGTCGTCCGCGACACGGCGGACAACTGCATTATCATCTGCTCGATCGAAAACGTGGATCCGATGGGCGTCCACACGGGCGACAGCATCACGGTCGCCCCCGCCCTCACGCTGACCGACAAGGAATATCAGCGGATGCGGACCGGCTCGATCAACGTCCTGCGCGAGATCGGCGTCGAGACAGGTGGTTCGAACGTCCAATGGGCGATCAATCCGATCGACGGCCGCATGGTCGTGATCGAGATGAACCCGCGCGTCTCGCGGTCCTCGGCCCTGGCCTCCAAGGCCACCGGCTTCCCGATCGCCAAGGTCGCGGCGCGCCTGGCCGTTGGATACACGCTCGACGAACTGCAGAACGACATCACCCAGGTCACCCCGGCCAGCTTCGAGCCGTCGATCGACTATGTCGTCACCAAAATCCCGCGCTTCGCTTTCGAGAAGTACCCCGGCTCCGAGCCGCTGCTCGGCACCTCGATGAAGTCGGTGGGCGAGGTCATGGCGATCGGCCGGACCTTCCAGGAATCCATGCAGAAGGCCCTGCGCGGCCTCGAGACCGGCCTGACGGGCTTCGACGAGGTCGAGATCGAGGGCACCGCGGGCGTCGAGGACGACGCCTCGGCCAAGGCCGCGGTGATCCGGGCCCTCGGCCAGCCGACCCCGGACCGCATCCGCGTCATCGCCCAGGCTTTCCGCCACGGCCTGTCGGTCGAGGAAGTCGCGGCCGCCTGCTCATACGAGCCCTGGTTCCTGCGCCAGATCGCCGATCTCGTGCGCACCGAAGGCCACCTGCGGGTGACCGGCTTGCCGACCGAGGCGACCGAATTCCGCAAGCTGAAGGCCAGGGGCTTCTCCGACGCCCGCCTGGCCAAGCTGACCGGCTCGACCGAGATCGCCGTCCGCACGGCGCGCCGCGCCCTTGAGGTCCGCCCGGTCTTCAAGCGCATCGACACCTGCGCCGCCGAGTTCGCCTCGGCCACGGCCTATATGTACTCGACCTACGAGACCGGCGCGCTGGGCCAGGTTCCGCAGTGCGAATCCCAGCCCTCAGACCGAAAGAAGGCGGTGATCCTGGGTGGCGGTCCCAACCGCATCGGCCAGGGCATCGAGTTCCACTACTGCTGCTGTCACGCGGCCTTCGCCTTCGCCGACATCGGCGTCGAGTCGATTATGGTCAACTGCAACCCCGAGACCGTCTCGACCGACTACGACACCTCCGACCGCCTCTATTTTGAGCCCCTCACGGCTGAGGATGTGCTTGAACTTATCGACGTAGAGCGTTCGAGAGGCGAACTTATCGGCGTCGTCGTGCAGTTCGGCGGCCAAACCCCGCTCAAGCTGTCGCATGCGCTGGAAGCCGACGGCGTCCCGATCTTGGGCACCTCGGTCGACTCGATCGACCTAGCCGAGGACCGCGAGCGCTTCCAGCAGATGCTAGACGCCATCGGCCTCAAGCAGCCCCCTAACGGCCTGGCCCGCTCGGCCGAGGAAGCCGCCGTCAAGGCCGAGCAGGTCGGCTATCCGGTCGTCCTGCGCCCGTCCTATGTGCTGGGCGGCCGCGGCATGCAGATCGTCCACGACCGCGAGCAGCTTGACCGCTACGTCCATGAAGCCATGCAGGTCTCGGGCGATGACCCTGTCCTGATCGACCACTATCTGAACCGTGCCACCGAGGTGGACGTCGACGCCCTGTGCGATGACGAGATGGTCTTCGTGGCCGGTGTGCTGGAGCACATCGAGGAAGCTGGCGTACACTCGGGCGACAGCGCCTGTTCGATGCCGCCCTGGTCGCTCAAGGCCGAAACGGTCGCCGAGCTCAAGCGCCAGACTACCGAGATGGCCAAAGCCCTCAAGGTGCGCGGCCTGATGAACGTGCAGTTCGCGATCGAGGAGCCGCATTCGGACGAGCCGCGCATCTTCGTGCTTGAAGTCAACCCGCGCGCCAGCCGCACGGTCCCCTTCGTCGCCAAGACGATGGGCGCCCCCGTGGCCGCCATCGCCGCCAAGATCATGACGGGCGAGAAGCTGGCCTCCTTCGGCCTGTCGGACCGTTCCTATGACCATATCGCGGTCAAGGAAGCCGTCTTCCCCTTCGCCCGCTTCCCCGGGGTGGACACCATCCTAGGCCCGGAAATGCGCTCGACCGGCGAAGTCATGGGCCTGGACTGGAAGCGCGACGGTGAGGCCGACATGGGCCCCGCCTTTGCCCGCGCCTTCGCCAAGAGCCAGCTCGGCGGCGGCACCGTCCTGCCGACCAAGGGCTGCGCCTTCGTCTCGGTCAAGGAAGCCGACAAGCCCTTCGTGGCCGAGGCCGCGCGCCTGCTGCAGAGCGAAGGCTTCAGCCTGATCGCCACCTCGGGCACCCACGCCTATCTGACCGAGCAGGGCCTCGAGGTCGGACTGGTCAAGAAGGTGCTGGAAGGCCGCCCGCACATCGTGGACGCGATGAAGAACGGCGAGGTCCAGATCGTCATCAACACCACCGAGGGCAAGCAGTCGCTGCAGGACAGCTTCTCGCTGCGCCGCACGGCGCTGATGATGAAGATCCCCTATTTCACCACTGTCCCTGCCGCCTTCGCCGCCGCCCAGGCCATCGCCGCCATCAAGGCCGGCGAGCTGGATGTGCGCGCGGTGCAGGAATACGGGTGAGTCCACTGCGGCGCAGGACTGGTCGCCCAGCATGAGCTAGAATGCAGCCGATGCGTGCATTCCAACTGCTTCTTCTCCTCGCCGTTCTGGCGTCGCCCGCTTTGGCGCAGGGCAGCGGCGCGGGTGAGAGCGGGGATCCTGATCTCGGGCTGTTCATCCGCGAGGGAGCCGCAGACGCGCATCACCTCTGGCTGTTGGGCCAGACCGGTTTGGTGGTTCAGGTGGACCGCCGGACCGGCGCCAGGCGTGTCGTCGCCCGTGACGTGACGGATATTCTGGCTGAGCAGGGGCGCGTATGGGCCCTCGTCACCTATCAGCGACCGGCATGGGCCGTGCGTATGCCCGGAGACATGGCGGGGCTGCAGGACCTGACGCAAGCCGATGCAGAACTCGTCACGATCTACTCTGTCGGCGAGCCTGTCTCGCTCCTCGCCATGGGGCGGGACAGACCCGGCGTTCTGACCAGCGAATCCGTACTCACACCTGAGGAGGGTCGCTGGTCGCGGACGATGCTGGCGGCGGCCATCCCAGGCTTTGCGAGCGCCGCTCACGACGGTCAGGCCTCTGTCTACGTCGGCTACAATCTCGGAGAGTGGGGCGGCGGATTGCGAAGGATCGATCTGTCCACGGGCGCGATCCAGTTCGTCTCCGCCACTGCGGCCGGTCAACGCCTGCAATCGGCGCCGATCATCGCCCTCGCTCCCAATCCCGGGAGGCCCGGATGCATCATCGTCGTCGAGGGCCTCCAGCACCTCGGGCTTAGACGAGGTTCCGTCTCCCGCCTGTGCGGGGATCAGGTGGAAGAGTTCGTCGTGCGCGAGCGCAGCACGGTGCTCCCCATCGAAGGAGACACTGGCGGGATTGATGGGTTTGTAGCCAGCAACGACGGCTGGATCGTGGTTCATGGTCGTGAATACACACGCATCCGAGCCGAGGGGCTGGAGCTCCATGACATCCCCCCCGTGGATCTGGCCTTGGGCGCCCTCAGGGTCAGCGGCGAGACGGAAGGCTTGATCTTCATCGCACCTCTCGACGCCCCGGCGGTTGAACGGCCCCCGCTGGCCGTGCCGGTGTACTGAGCTCGAGCGTGTTTGTCGGATCTGCGCTCCTGCTGGCCGCCAATCTCTTGGCCTTCATCGTGTACGGCTTTGACAAGAACCAGGCCCGGATCGGCGGCCAGCGCATTTCCGAAGGTTCCCTGATTCTCCTCGCCATCCTCGGCGGGGTGGGGGCCTGGATTGGATGCGAGGTCTTTCGCCACAAGACCCGCAAGCAGCCGTTCCGGACCTATCTGATCATCGCGGTGGGGCTGCACCTGTTGCTGGTGTTCGGGGTCATCGCCCTGATGCCCGCCTAGCGAGGGTCCACCAGGGCGCGGACGGCGTCGAGATCGTCCGCAGCAACGGCCGGACCGTCGGCGACCGAACGGCGCGAGCTCGCATAGGCCGGATCGTAGTGCTCCTCGATCACGGCGCGGACGAAGTCGGCGAGCCGCCCTTCGGCGACCATGTCCAACCATTCCGCCTTGCGCGCCTTTGAATGGTGGCGCGGCATTCGCTCGAGGACGGCGCGGATGGCCTGGGGATCGGTGGCGGTGTCGGCGTAGTCGGTCAGGATGCGGGCCACCCGATCCTCCAGCGATCGCTCGAGCAGCACCACCGGCGAGGCGCTCATGGCCTTCCAGATCGAAGCCGGCAGGGTCACGCGGCCGATGCGGCTGGATTCGGCCTCCACGACGACGGAACGGGTGGGGTCCAGCCCGGCGATCGCGGCCATCAGGCGACTGTCGAAGAGCTTCTGCGAGGGCTGACCGCCCGGCATATGGCCGAACAGCGACCCTCGATGATTGGCGAGGCCCTCCAGATCCAGTGTCTGCACACCCGCTTCGGAGAGGCGCGCCAGCATGGCGCTCTTGCCCACGCCGGTCGGTCCGTCGAGGCGCACGAGCTTCAGATCAAGCTCCCTCTCGTAGAGGCGGAACACGACGCTGCGCCGCCAGGTGCGGTATCCGCCATCGACCACGGCCACCGGCCAGCCGACCTGGTCCATGATCGTCGCCATGGCGTGAGATCGCTGGCCGCCGCGCCAGCAATAGACCAGGGCCTTGAGCCCGCTGGGCGCTTCGGCCAGCGCCCTTTCTAGGTGCCGAGCTATGTTGCGGGCGACCAGAGCCGCGCCATGGCGGCGCGCCCGGAACTTGGAGCCCTGGACGTATTCGGTGCCGACCTCGGCCCGCTCGGCGTCATCCAGCACGGGTAGGTTCACCGCACCCGGTAGGTGATCTTCAGCGAACTCGGAGGGACTGCGCACGTCGATGATCATGTCGAAGGCCGCCAGCTCCGAGGGCCCGACCGTTTCCAGCCTGCGGATCACGCCGAAACCACGCTTACGCCGGGCGCACCTTCGCGCACCCGGCCGACGACCGAAGCCAGCTTCGGCTCATTCCAGTTCAGCACCGCCAGCGCATTGCTCGCGTCTTCCTCGGCGACCGAGATCAGCAGCCCGCCAGACGTCTGGGGATCGGTCAGAAGGTCACGCAGACGTCCCTCACCCAGCCCTTCGACCTGGTCGCCATAGCTGGACCAGTTGCGGCCCGAGGCGCCTGTCCGCAGTCCTTCGTCCAAAAGGGCGTCCACGCCGTCCAGCACGGGCGGGGTGTCGAACAGCTCAATCCGCGTCCCGCTGCCCCGCGCCATCTCCAGCGCATGCCCCAGGAGCCCGAAGCCGGTGACGTCTGTCATGGCATGCACGCCACGCTGGTCGCCCATCTGGGCGCCCGCCTTGTTGAGCTGCGTGGTCGAACCGATCAGGGTCTGATAGCCGGCTTCGTTCAGCCGACCCTGCTTGAACGCGGCGCTGAGGATGCCGACGCCCAGCGGCTTGGTCAGGATTAGGACGTCGCCGGGCTTCGCTCCACGATTGGTCAGCAATTTCTTCGGATCGACCAGACCGATGGCCACCAGGCCATAGATGGGCTCCACGCTGTCGATCGAATGGCCGCCGGCGACCGGGATATCAGCCTCAGCGCAGACCGAGGCCCCGCCCTCCAGAATCCGCCCTATCGTCTCGGGCGACAGCACATTGATCGGCATGCCGACGAGGGCCAGCGCCAGGATCGGCTTGCCGCCCATGGCATAGACGTCCGACAAGGCGTTGGTCGCGGCGATCCGGCCGAAGTCAAATGGGTCGTCGACCACCGGCATGAAGAAGTCGGTCGTGGCCACCAGGGCTTGGTCCTCGCTCAGCTTCCAGACCGCCGCGTCATCGGAGGTCTCGGTCCCGACCAGCAGTTGCTCGAACGGTCGCCCCATCGGCACGGACGCCAGCATCCGGCTGAGCACCGCCGGGGCGATCTTGCAGCCGCAGCCGCCGCCGTGGGCGAGGCTGGTCAGGCGGGGTTCGGGCGCAGCTTCGGACATGCCTTCTGCTCGCGCGAAAAGGGACGAAACTCAAGGCGGAGCTACCCGCTTCGTCATTGCCCGCCGGGATCGGCCTGTTACTGTCTGGCTTTCATTGGGGGACTGACGATGAAGCGGCTGTTGATCGGAACCGTGGCATGGGCCGTTCTGGCGGCGGGCGCCCAGGCGCAGGAGAGCGACCTGCGGTCTTCCATCCAGGCCGACTACGACAACCACCTCGGTGCCCTGTGGGATCACTTCCACCGCAATCCGGAACTTTCGGGGCTGGAGCACCTGACGGCGGCCCGCATGGCGTCGGAGCTTCGCGCCCTGGGGTATGAGGTCACCGAAGGCGTCGGCGGCACCGGCGTTGTCGCCCTGCTGCGCAACGGTGAGGGCCCGACGGTTCTGATCCGGGCCGACATGGATGGCCTGCCGGTCGAGGAGCGCTCGGGCCTGCTGAACGCCTCGACCGCGCGTCAGGTCGATTCGACCGGCGTCGAACGCCCGGTCATGCATGCTTGCGGCCACGATGTTCACATCACCGCCCTCGTCGGCTCGGCCCGCCAGATGATCGAGCGCCGCGACAGCTGGTCGGGCACGCTGGTTCTGGTCGTCCAACCAGCGGAGGAGCGCATTTTTGGGGCCCGCGAGATGTTGGAGGACGGCCTCTATGAGCGCTTCCCGCGCCCGGACTATGCGCTGGCCTTCCACGTATCGGCCGGACAGCCCGCCGGGACCATCTCCGTGCCGCTGGATGTCGTGTCCTCATCGTCCGACAGCGTCGATATCGAGGTGCGCGGCGTGGGCACCCACGGCGCCTATCCGCACATGGGCGTCGATCCGGTTCTGGTCGCCTCGCAAATCGTGGTCTCGCTGCAGTCGATCGTCAGCCGCGAGATCAGCCCGCTGGAGCCCGGCGTGATCACCGTGGGCTCCATCCACGGCGGCACCAAGCACAACATCATCGGTGAACGCGTCGACCTGCAGCTGACGGTCCGCTCCGACAGCCCCGAGGTGCGTGAGCGCCTGCTGGACGGCATCGACCGCGTGGCCGAGGGCACTGCCCGCGCGCTCGGCGTGCCGGACGACCGCCTGCCGATCGTCACCCGCTCGGCGACCGAAACCACGCCGATGACGCTCAACGATCCCGAGACGGCCCAGCGCGTGCGTGACGCCATCGCCGCCGGCATGGGCGCCGATCGGCTGCGCGACGAACCGCGCACTGGCATGGGCGCGGAAGACTTCGCCTATTTCGTCGAGCCCGGAAACGGCGTGCGCGGCGTCTATTTCGACGTCGGCGGCACCCTGCCGGAAGAGGTGGACACCGCCGCCGGCCACCATTCGCCCGAGTTCCGCATCGAGGCGGAGCCGGCCGTCACCGCCGGCGTCGAGGCTATGGTTCTGTCGGCGCTCGCCCTGATGCCGGTGGCGGAATAACGCCGCTCCGCCTCATCCCCGCCTTTATCCGGTCCTAGAGGCCCCTCCCCCAGCGTCCGGTCCGGGAATGATCCCGGCCGGGCGCTTTTGCGTTTCAGGTCCATCATGCCCTTCCCCGCCGTCCATCCCGCCCTTTCGCGCGCCCTCGAAGCGCGCGGCTACGCCGAGCCCACGCCCGTCCAGGCGGCGGTTCTGGAGGACGACCTGACCGAACAGGACCTGCTGGTCTCGGCCCAGACCGGCTCGGGCAAGACGGTCGCCTTCGGCCTCGCGGCCGCTCCGACCGTGCTGGGTGACCAGGACCAATTCCTCTATGCCACCGCCCCGCTTGCGCTGGTCATCGCGCCAACACGCGAACTGGCGCTGCAGGTCTCCACCGAGCTGACCTGGCTCTACGCGGAAGCGAAAGGCCGGATCGTTACCTGCGTCGGCGGTATGGACGCGCGCCGCGAACAGCGCGCCCTGGCGCAAGGCGCGCACATCGTGGTCGGCACGCCGGGCCGCCTGAAAGACCACATCGAGCGCGGCAACCTCGACCTGTCCGCCATTCGCATCGTCGTCCTCGACGAGGCCGACGAGATGCTGGACATGGGTTTCCGCGAAGATCTGGAGTTCATCCTCGACGCCGCGCCCGAAGACCGTCGCACCCTGCTGTTCTCGGCCACCATCGCGCGCGACATCGCGACCTTGGCCCGCAAGTACCAGAACGACGCCGTCCGCATCGACACCACCAACCGCAACACCCCGCACGGCGACATCGAGTATCGCGCCATGCGGATCGCGCCCAACGAGGTCGAGCACGCGGTCGTCAACGTCCTGCGCTTCTTCGAGGCCCCGGGCGCGCTCGTCTTCTGCTCGACCCGCGAAGCGGTGCGTCACCTGCAGTCGTCGCTGCTCGAGCGTGGCTTCAGTTCGGTCGCCCTGTCCGGCGAGATGGGCCAGCGCGAGCGCAACGATGCGCTTCAGTCCCTGCGCGACGGCCGTTCGCGCGTCTGTGTAGCGACCGATGTGGCCGCCCGCGGTCTCGACCTGCCCGACCTGGGCCTAGTCATCCACGCCGAGCTGCCGATGAACAAGGCGGGCCTGCTGCACCGCTCGGGTCGCACAGGCCGCGCGGGTAAGAAGGGCGTCTCGGTTTTGCTGGTCCCGCACACCCGTCGGCGCAAGGCCGACATGCTGATCGGCAACGCCGGACTGGAGGTCACCTGGTCCGGCGCTCCGACCGCAGACGAAATCCGCACCAAGGACGAGACGCGCCTCCTAGCGGCCGACATCTTCGCCGAGGAGGCCTCGGAAGAGGACCTGGCGCTCGCCCGCCGCCTGCTGGCCGAGCGCGAGCCGGAGGCCATCGCGGCCGCCCTGATCCGTCTGCAACGTAAGGAGCTGCCGGCGCCGGAAGAGTTGCTCGATCCGGGCGACCGCCCTGCCCGCAAGCCGCGCGACAACGCCGAGACCTCGGCCCAGCCCTGGCCGGGCGAACGCCTGCAGGAAGACGAAGTCTCCTGGTTCCGCATGGATGTGGGCCGGTCTCGCAACGCCGATCCCAAGTGGCTGATCCCGCTGATCTGCCGCCTCGGTCACATCACCAAGAAGGAAATCGGCTCGATCCGCATCTATCCGGACGAAACCCGCTTCCAGATCGCCAACACCCACGTTAGCCGCTTCCGTGACGCCGTTGCCGCCTCGGGCGAGCAGGATGTGACCATCACCGCCTCGGAAGCCCCCGCGCCCGGCGGCTATCGCAAGGGTGGGCCCAAGCCGCGCTTCGACAACGAAGAGGGCGGCGACGCCAAGCCCTTCAAGAAGAAGCCCTTCCCCAAGCGCGCCGACGGCGAGAACCGCCATGCGCCGCCCAAGCCGTTCAAACGCCCCGAGCGGACCGAAGGTGCAGACGGCCCGCGCCCGCCTTTCAAGAAGAAGCAGGGTTTCAAGCCCAAGGCGAACGGCGCCCCAGGCAAGAAGCCGTTCGCCAAAAAGCCTTTCAAGGCCAAGGCGCGCGGCTAGCGCTGGCGAGATCCGGCGCTAGTGTGTCTCCAAGGGAGGCCCGCCATGATCATCGTCCATCACCTCAACGACAGCCGGTCCCAGCGTGTGCTGTGGCTGCTGGAGGAACTCGGCCTGGACTATGAGGTGAAGCGCTATCAGCGCGACGCCCACACCATGCTGGCGCCGCCCGAGCTGCGGGCCATCCATCCGCTCGGCAAGTCCCCGGTGATTGAGGACCACGGCATCAAGGTCGCCGAGACCGGCGCCATCGTCGAATATCTGCTCGACACCCATGGGCAGGGCCGCCTTCGCCCCGCGCGCGGAACCGAGGACGCGCGTCGCTTCACCTACTGGCTGCACTACGCCGAGGGCTCGGCCATGACACCGCTGCTCCTGCGCCTGATCTTCAGCCAGTTGCCAAAGCGAGCGCCAGGTCTGGTCCGGCCGATCATCAACGGCGTCTCGAAGGCCATGAATGGCCGCATGATCCAGCCGCAACTGGACAACCACATCGCCTATTGGGAATCCGAACTCACCCGCTCCGACTGGTTCGCCGGCGACCAGTTCAGCGCCGCCGACCTCATGATGAGTTTCCCGTTGGAGGCCGCCGCCGCCCGAGCCGGCGCACGCGACAAGCCCCACGTCGCAGCCTTCCTGGACCGCATCCACGCGCGGCCAGCCTATCAGCGGGCGCTCGATCGCGGCGGGCCCTACAGCTACGCCTGATCATCATATCGCGTCAGTAGCGAACCGGAGGCGGGGTTCGTACGTTAACGAGACATGAGCGACCTCCCTCACCCCACCCCGCCTGCGGGCATGCGATTCAAGGGGCATGCACTGCGTCTTCTGTCCGCCCTGCTCGCCGGGTTGGTCGTCATGCTGCTGGGCGGCGTGATCGGCGTGGCGCTGGTCAGCACCCTGATCGCCGCCGCCGCCGCAGGCGCCGCCGTATGGCTGTGCTGGCTGCTGGTGAAGCGCCTGTATCTGAGGACCGTCCGCCGCCCCTCTTGAATATGGCGGACTTGGGGCCTATCCTCTTGACCCACTAACCGGCCGACCGCCACGCCCGCGGTCGGCTTTTCGTTTCACAGGGCGACAAGAAACCTACCCGCGAATGGAAAAAGTGCCGATGACGGCCGGGGGATATCAATCCCTGGACGACGAGTTGAAGCGTCTGAAGTCCGTCGAACGTCCCAGCGTGATCGCCGCCATCGCCGAGGCGCGTGCGCATGGCGACCTTTCTGAGAACGCCGAGTACCACGCCGCCAAGGAACGCCAGGGCTGGATCGAGGGCCGCATCGCCGAGATCGAGGACAAGATCTCGCGCGCTCAGGTGATCGACGTGTCGAAACTGTCCGGCGCCCAGGTCAAATTCGGCGCGACCGTCACGGTCGTCGACGAAGACACCGAGGAAGAGGGCCGCTACCAGCTCGTCGGCGAACACGAAGCCGATGTGAAGGAAGGCAAGGTCTCCATCACCTCCCCGATCGCGCGCGCGATGATCGGCAAGGAGCAGGGTGACGTCGTCGAGGTCAACACGCCCGGCGGCGTGAAGGCCTACGAAATCCTCAAGGTCGAGTGGCGCTAAACCCACCGCTTTCAATCTGGGCCGTCTCTGACGGCCGCGCGGGCATAGAGAACCAGGCGCTGGGCCTCGCTGAGGCGATCCAGCGCCTGACCCCTGCCGAAATCACGACCAAGCGCCTACGCTTTCGTCCGCTCTTCGACCGTTGGCCGAACGCTATCCGCGCGCTTTGGCCGGGCCCGATGCTGGCCCCCGGCTCCGACCGGATCGAAGCGCCCTTTCCCGACATCCTCATCGCCTGCGGCCGCGCCAGCCTGGCGTTCTCGACGCGCGTCCGGCGCTGGAGCGGCGGCCGGACATTCGTGGTCCAGCTTCAGGATCCCCGGACCGACCTGTCGGCCTTCGATCTGGTCATTCCGCCGATGCACGACGGTCTGACCGGGCCGAATGTCTTCCCGATCCTCGGCGCTCCCAACCGCATCACACCGGCGCGCCTCACCGAGGGTCTGGAGGCCTTCAGGGCCCGCATTGAGCCCCTTCCCGGTCCGCGCGTCGCCCTGCTCGTTGGCGGCAGCTCCAAGGCCTATGAAATCACGGGTGAACGCGCCGGCCGCCTGGCGGACCAGACGCGGGCCGCGGTCCAGGCCGTTGGCGGCTCGCTCCTGGCTACCTTCTCGCGCAGGACGCCCGCGACCGTGCGCGCCGACATGATGTGCCGGCTGTCCGACGTCGCTGGCTGGATCTGGGATGGCGAGGGCCCCAATCCCTACTTCGCCTTCCTCGAGGCCGCAGACCACGTCTTGGTGACCGAAGATTCGGTCAACATGGCCGCCGAGGCCGCCGCGACCGGCAAGCCGGTGCATATCCTGGGCCTGGATGGCGGCTCTCCGAAGTTCGAGGCCTACCACGCCGCGCTACAGGCCCGGGGGGCGACCCGGCCCTTCTCCGGCGCGCTGGATAGCTGGACCTACGAACCGCTGGACGAAACCGCGCGCGCGGCCCGCGAGGTGCTCAGCCGGATGGCCGCCCGGCACTAGCCCGGCCGGCGCCCGCGCCCTATACCCCCGCTCCATGAGCACTTTCCGCACCCTCGACGACGCCGCCGGCCTGGCCGGCAAGACCGCCCTCGTCCGCGTGGACTTCAATGTTCCCATGGAGGACGGCCGTGTCACCGACGACACCCGCCTGCGTGTGGCCCTGCCGACCATCAACCGGCTCCGCGAGGCCGGCGCCAAGGTCGCCCTCCTCGCCCATTTCGACCGTCCCAAGGGCGAGCGCGTGCCGTCGATGAGCCTGGAGCCGGTCGTGGACGATCTGGCGAGCCTGCTGGGCGCCCCGGTCCGCTTCGCCAACGACTGCGTCGGCGAGGACGCCAGATCGGTCCTGAACGACCTCGACGCGGGTGGCGTGGCCCTTTTGGAGAACGTGCGTTTCCACAAGGGCGAGGAAAAGAACGATCCGGCCTTCGCCGCCCAGTTGGCCGAGCTCGGCGACCTCTATGTCAACGACGCCTTCTCGGCGGCCCACCGGGCCCATGCCTCGACCGAAGGTCTCGCGCGGCTGCTGCCCGCCTATGCCGGCGAATCGATGCGCCGCGAGCTCGAAGCGCTCGACGCCGCGCTCGGTAATCCTCAGAAGCCCGTCCTCGGCATCGTCGGCGGCTCCAAGGTCTCGACCAAGCTCGACCTGCTGAAGAACCTCGTCGGCAAGCTGGATCGTCTGGCGATCGGCGGCGGCATGGCCAACACCTTCCTCTACGCCCAGGGCGTCGATATCGGCGGCTCGCTGGCCGAGAAGGACATGGCCGACACCGCGCGGGAAATCCTCGCCGAGGCCGAGGCCAAGGGCTGTGAAATCCTGCTGCCGCAGGACGTCGTGATCGCCCGTGAGGTCGCGCCGGGCGCCGAGACCCGCACCGTCTTGGCCCGCGAAGAAATCGCCGACGACGAGAAGATCCTCGACGCCGGTCCCCTCACCGTCGAGCGCCTCGCCAAGGCGATGGCCCTGTCGCGTACCCTGATCTGGAACGGTCCGCTCGGCGTCTTCGAGGTGCCGCCCTTCGACACGGCCACGGTCAAGGCGGCGCAGGCCGCATCGGGCTTGGCCACTTCCGGCGCCATCGTCGCGGTGGCCGGTGGCGGCGACACGGTTGCGGCCCTGAACCACGCCGGCGTGGCCGACGACATGACCTTCGTCTCCACCGCCGGCGGCGCCTTCCTGGAATGGATGGAGGGCAAGTCCCTGCCGGGCGTCGAGGCGCTCCGCGCCTGATGGCCTCCACGCTCACCATCGAGGATCGCGGCCACGTTCGTCTCATCGGGCTGAACCGGCCAGAGAAGCGCAACGCCTTCACCTTCGCCATGCTGGGCGAACTGGCGCGGGCCTATACAGACCTAGCCGATGACCCGAACATCCGGTGCGGCGTCGTCTTCGCCCACGGATCGATGTTCACCGCCGGGCTCGACTTGGCCGATGTCGCCCCGCACCTGATGGCCGACGAGCCCATGATCGGCGCGGCCCGTGTCGACCCCTGGGGCATCTATGGCGAGCGCTGCCCCAAGCCGATCGTCCTTGCCATCCACGGCAAGTGCTTCACCCTGGGTATCGAACTGGCTCTGGCCTCCGAGATCGTCGTCGTCGACGAGGGCGCCACCTTCGGCCAGATCGAGGTCTCTCGCGGCATCCTGCCCTTCGGCGGCGCGACCGTGCGCATGATCCAGGCCGGCGGCTACCAGAACGCCATGCGCTGGCTGATCACCGGCGATGAATTCAACGCGGAGGACGCCCGGGCGCTGGGAATGGCCCAGGAGATCGCGCCCGCCGGACAGGCGCTGGACCGCGCCGTCTCCATCGCCGAACGCATCGCACTCCAGGCACCGCTCGGCGTGGCCGCGACGCTGCAATCAGCCCGTCAGGGCCAGGTCGACGCCCCGGCCGCACTGGGGGGGCTGTACGCCCAGGTCCAGTCGCTCTTCGCCAGTGCGGACTCCCAGGAGGCCATCGCCGCCTTCGTCGAACGTCGCCCGCCGCGCTTCGAGGGCCGTTGAACTTTCAACCGATCACGCTGGCGTGACTTTTCGGGCGGATTTGCCTATACGCCCGCCCATAAAATCTAAAACCCGAAGGACTCAGGACATGGATCTCGCGGCTCTGAACGCGGTGGCTACGGCCATGGTCGCTCCCGGCAAGGGCATTCTGGCGGCCGATGAATCGACCGGCACCATCAAGAAGCGTTTCGACGCGATCGGCGTCGAGAACAAGGAAGAGAATCGCCGCGACTACCGGGAGCTGCTGTTCCGCTCGACCGAGGCCATGTCGAACCACATCTCGGGCGTGATCCTGTTCGAGGAAACCCTCTACCAGAAGGCCGCCGACGGCACCCCCTTCGTCGATCTGATCACCGCCGCCGGCTCGCTGCCGGGCATCAAGGTCGACAAGGGCGCCAAGCCCATGCCGGGCTTCCCGGGCGAGACCATCACCGAGGGCCTGGACGGCTTGAACGAGCGTCTGGCCAAGGACTATGCCCAGGGCGCCCGCTTCGCCAAGTGGCGCGCGGTCATCGACATCGCCGACGGCATCCCGACCTGGGGCGCGGTCAAGGCCAACGCCCATGCCCTGGCCCGCTATGCGGCCCTGTGCCAAGCCAACCAGATTGTGCCGATCGTCGAGCCGGAAATCCTGATGGACGGCGCCCATTCGATCGACCGCTGCGATGAAGTGACCCGCTGGGTCCTGCAGACCGTCTTCAACGAACTGGCCGAACAGCGCGTCGCCCTGGAAGGCATTGTGCTCAAGCCCAACATGGTCATCTCGGGCAAGAAGGCCGCCAACCGCGCCGGCGTCCAGGAAGTGGCCGAAAAGACCATCGCGGCGCTGAAGGCCACCGTGCCGTCGGCTGTGCCGGGCATCGCCTATCTCTCGGGCGGCCAGTCGGACGAGGAGGCCACCGCCCACCTCGACGCCATGAACAAGATCGGCGGCTTCCCCTGGAGCATGACCTTCTCCTACGGCCGCGCCCTTCAGGCCGCGCCGCAGAAGGCCTGGTCGGGCAAGGCCGAGAACGTCCCGGCGGCGTCCAAGGCCTTCCACCATCGCGCCCGCATGAACGGCCTGGCCTCGACCGGCCAGTGGTCCAAGGCGCTCGAAGTCGCCTGATTTGAGCCGGAGCGTCCGTCCGGTCAGCCGACCAGGATGGGCGCTCCGCACCTCAGCCCGGTCACGCGGACATCGGCCTGACCCAGCTGGGCGCCGCTGATCGCGGAGACGCCCAGCAGCAGCCGGTCGAGCGGCCCGCCCAGGCTTTCAAGCAGTTGCACCACCTGTCCGCGGATCAGATCGCTGGTTCCCAGCCCGATCCCCAGGACCCTCACATCGATATTGGTGTCGTTCACCAGGCTGGAGGTCAGGGACCGGGCCAGGTCCCTCGTCGTGACCGTCTTGACCGTGCGGGCGGAAATATCGCTGGCTGAAAAGCGAGTCGACTGCCAGGTGTCCCCACCCAGTCTCAGCTGTCCCAGGGCCGAAACCTCGAGCAGCCGCGTATTGACCAGCCGTGCGTTCGACAGGATCAGGGTCTCGGTAAACCGGTGCAGCCGCGTTTCATCGATCGAGGCGATGGCGATCTGGCCCACGCTGGGCCGCACATCCAGCACCACCCCCTCCGGCTGGCAGTCCAGCGAGGAGAGCCGCGCCTCGGCCGAGGCCAGCTCCACCAGAACCGGCACCTCAACCAGGGTCATGGATCCAAGGCCCGCCCGCGCGCGGACATAGAGCCGCGTCTGCGCCGTGCGCACGGTGATGTCGTCATTGGTGATCGTCATCCAGGGCGACTGGTTGGGACGCTCGCCGATGGCCAGCACCACGTCCATGGCGGCCAGGCCCACATCCGCCCCGACATCCAGCGCCAGCTGCCGCTCGCCATTGGCCGCGACCAGCGCCGCCTGAGCGAGATCCAGCGCTTCGACCTCCACATCCAGCGAGGCCGGCGTGATGCCACCGTCCAGCCCCACCAGGTCGCCCAGCGTCAGGGTGCGATCCTCATCCGCATCGGCGGCCAGGGCGTCGATTAGCCCGGCGTCGGCGTCCAGCCCGGAGTCCTCCAGCACCCTCGCAATCGCCGTCAGCGCCATGGGCGCCGTGATCTCCTCGTCGAGGATCTGGTCGTATCGGCCCGCCTCAATGTCCAGTTCGGTCGCCAGGGCGTCGAAATAGGACAGCAGCGACATGTCCGCCGCCGCCAGCGAGTTGTAGTCCATAGCCGTCAGGCTGACGCGCGAGCCGGTCAGGGCCGATAGCAGCGCATTGGCCACGCCCCGGTCCAGCGCCGCCAGGCGGGAGCCGATGGAGAATGCGGCCATGGGCTCAGCCGCCGCGGTCGCCGACCGGGTGATGTCGATGTGGTCCCGGCCCATGATCCAGGCGCCGAAATAGAGCGGCGCACGGGTCGTCACCGAAACCCGCACCGCTGACCCGCCGGAGGCGGCAGAGAACCGGTCAGAAGGCTCTACGGTCCGATCCGAGCGATAGACCCCGCGTTCCACCACCGCATCGAGAACGTCGACATTGTCGCCGGCCGTGGCGCGCGCCGCGGCGTCAGCCCGCTCGATGTCCCGGGCCCCGGCCAGAGCCGCCAGATCGGCCGCTGTCTGGCACTTGCGGGCCTCGAAATAGAGCACGCCCAGGTCCACCGCGATCGCGGCCACCCCCGCCAGCACCGCGCCGGCCAGGGCGGTGATGATCGCCGTCGCCCCGCGCTCGTCCGGCAGGAAGCGGCGCATCAGTAGCCCCCGGTCCGCACGATCGCGACGCCCTCGATCGCGTCCGGCGGGCGCGGCAGGAGGGTCGCCGCCGCCATGAGTGGATGATTGGCGGCGTTGTAGGACAGGCGCACCGAGAGCTGGCTGGCACTGGAGTCGACCTCCACCACCACGTCTTCGGGCGAAACCTGGAACAGGCGGGCGGCGTGGATGGCCACCTCGTCGCGCGCCAGGCTTTCGCGTTCGGCATTGTCCAGTCCGCCGATCGAGGCGCGCGCCGCCTCCGAGGCGATCCCCTGAATGGACTGCGCCAGCCACAGCCAGCTGCCGTAGCTCACCACACCCATCAGCAGCACCACCAGGATGGGGCATAGCAGCGCGAACTCCACCGCCATGCTGCCGGTGCTGTCGGTCCAGGAGCGCCACAGCGCGATCCGTCCCGGCCGCGGTGCATGATGGCGTCTCAGCCGGCGCACGCGACGCAGCCCCTGCACCGCCCGCCGATAATCCAGCAGCAGGTACAGCAGGATCAGACCCACCGCGCCCCACGCCGCCGATTCTGCACTTACTGGAACGAGCACTGTGCACCCCTTCATTGCATGACGGAAGGATGGCTCCCTCTGGTTGCCACTCTCTAAACGGGTACGTACAATTCCTTATCGCGTTTTGGTTGTAGTTCGGAGCGCTACCATCGCCTTCAACGGATCGTCTATCGATGAAGGATGGTGGCTGGGGGCGGGCTCGAACCGCCGACCTGTGGGTTATGAATCCACCGCTCTAACCAGCTGAGCTACCCAGCCTGAGCGGGCGCGCGGCCCGTCGGGAGAGGCGCGTATATAGGCCGACGCGCTTCGGTTCAAGACAGGTGCGAAAAGACGCGATCACGCGTACCATGGCCTGGCTGATGACACCGGCCCTGCACCTGCTGGGCTCGGCCGCCGACGGGGGCGCCGAGACCTACTATCTGGACCTCGTGACCGCCCTGCACGCGGCTGGTCTGCCTACGTCTGCGGCTATCCGGAATCACCCGGCGCGCGAGGCGGCTTTGGCCGTCGCCGGCGTGCCCCACGACTGTTTCAAGTTCGGCTCGCCGCTCGACCTCGGCACTCGCCCCGCGATCCGCGCCTATGCCGAGCAACAGAAAGCGCGCGTCCTGGTCGCCTGGATGAACCGCGCGGCCCGCCATTGCCCCAGGGGCCCATGGGCCCGCGTCGGGCGGCTCGGGGGCTATTACGATCTGAAAAACTACAAGGGCTTCGACGCTCTCGTCGGCAATACGGCCGATATCCGGGACTGGATCGTGTCGAAGGGCTGGCCGGCGGACCGGGCGCACCACATCCCCAACTTCGCCGAGCCTGACGACCATCCGGCCCAGAGCCGGGCCGCGCTGGATACACCGCGCGAAGCGCCGCTCCTGCTGGCCATGGGCCGCCTGCACAGCGCCAAGGCCCATGATGTGACCTTGAAGGCGCTGGCCGATGTGCCGGAGGCCTATCTCTGGGTCGCGGGCGCCGGCCCGCTGGAGGGCGAACTGCACCAACTGGCCGCCGATCTGGGCGTGGAGGATCGGGTGCGCTGGCTGGGCTGGCGCAATGATGCGGGGGCGCTCTATCGGGCCGCCGACATCGTGGTCTTCCCCTCGCGGGTCGAACCGCTCGGCAATGTGGTCATCCAGTCCTGGGCCTACGGCAAGCCGGTTATCGCGGCCGAGGCGGCGGGCCCGAAGGCGCTGATCCGCGACGGCGTCGATGGTCTTCTGGTCCCCATCGACGACCACGAAGTCCTGACCGGCACGATCAAGGGCCTGATCGACGCTCCTCAGCTGCAACAGCGGCTCATCGTCGGCGGCAAATCCCGCGCCGCCGAGGTTTCCAAGGCGGCTGTTCTGCCGCAATGGGACGCCCTGTTCGAACAGTTGGCGGGAGCCCCAGCGTAGATGTGCGGCATCGCAGGCATCCTGGGGGCTGACGAAGCCCCCGAACAGGCGGTGCGCGCCATGATCGAGACCCTCCAGCACCGGGGTCCGAACGGCATCCGCGTCGAGAGCGGCCCCGGCTGGGCCGTCGCCCACGCCCGTCTCTCCATCATCGACCTCGAAGGCGGCTGGCAGCCGCTCCACGCCGCCGGCTCCACCGTCATCGGCAACGGCGAGATCTACAACTACGTCGAGCTGATCGAGGAGTTCGGCCTCAAGGACAAGCTGAACACCGGCTCGGACTTCGAACCCCTGCTCCACCTCTATGCGCTGGAGGGCGAAAAGGCCTTCTCGCGCCTGCGCGGCATGTACGCCTTCTGCCTCATCGGCCACGACGGCCGGACATGGCTCGTGCGCGACCCGTTCGGGATCAAGCCGCTTTATGTACGCAGCCCTGACCACGCGGCCTTTGCTTCCGAGGCGCGAGCGTTGCGAACGCCACATGCCGAGGCGTTCGCCCAAAGTGCATCGCAGATTCTGGCCCTTGGATACTCTGTGAGTGACATCGAGCATGGTGTCGCGCGTTGGCGGCCCGGTTCGGCGGGATTGCTGAACGAGATCCGCGAAATCGATCCGATGTGGGAAGAGCCAGTTCTAGTCCGGCAACGGATAGCTGGCGACGAGGCCGCCCTCCTCACCCGCCTCGACGCCGTGCTCGAAGACTCCGTCCGCGTCCATCAGCGCTCCGACGTGCCCTACGGCCTGTTCCTGTCCGGCGGCATCGACAGCTCCGCCATCGCCACCCTCATGGCCCGGCTGAACGAGCGCCCCGTCACCGCCTTCACCTGCGGCTTCGACGCCCCCGGCGCCCGCGACGAGCGGGCCCATGCGGAGGGCGTGGCAAGAGCCCTGAACCTCGACTGGCGCGAGACCACCTTCGGTGAGGAGGACTTCTGGCGCATCCTGCCTGAGGTCGCCTGGTGCCTTGACGATCCCACCACCGACTACGCCACCCTGCCGACCTGGAAGCTGGCCGAGGCCGCCAAGGGCACCCTGACGGTCGTCCTTTCCGGCGAGGGCGGCGACGAGCTGTTCGGCGGGTACGGGCGTTACCGGCGTGCGCTGCGGCCCCGCTGGCTGGGCGGTAGACCCGCCGAGCCCCAGTTCGAAGCGCATTATCTCAGGGACCAGGGGAAGGCTGCCCTGGCGAGCTGGAGGCAAGCCACCTCCCACGCAATCCAGCCCTGGATGACGCCACTCCAGCGCGCCCAGGCCGCCGACATCGCCACCTGGCTGCCCAATGACCTTCTGCTCAAGCTGGACCGCACCCTGATGGCCCACGGGCTGGAGGGCCGCACGCCCTTCCTCGACCGCGAGGTGGCCGCCTTCGCCTTCAACCTGCCCGACCGGTTCAAAGTGCGCGGCCGCTACGGCAAGTGGCTGCTGAGGAAGTGGCTGGAGACACACCTGCCCTCAGCCGCACCTTGGGCCAAGAAGAAGGGCTTCACCGTCCCCGTCGCCGCCTGGATCGCGCCCCGCGCCCGCGACCTCGCCCCGGCGATGGCCGCCCACGAGGGCTTGGCCCAGGTCTGCGACATGGACGCCGTCCGGGCCGTCTTCGAGCAGGACGACCACGCCTCGGGCCGCTGGCCGCTGCTGTTCTACGCCGTCTGGTGGAACATCCATGTCGCCGGCATGGAGCGGAACGAGGCCCTGCGCGCTATCCTGCCGATCCTGTAACCGGAGTTCTCCATGCGCCACGCCGCCGCCGTCGCGACCTCGCTCGTCGCCCTGATGTCCGCCACGGGATGCAATGGGCAGGACATCGCTGACGTCGGCGCGGCCGAGAGCGCCGGGCGCGGCGAGCCGGTCGAGGACCGTCCTCCGAACGCCCGGGATCAGACCCCCGCCTTCGAGGGCCAGACCCGGGCGCCGGGCGTCACCACCGAACAGGCCCTGAGCGTGACCACCGTGGCCGACGGCCTCGATCACCCCTGGGCCCTCCAGCAGCTTCCGAACGGCAACTGGCTGGTGACGGAGCGGCCCGGGAACCTGCTTCTCATCTCCGCGACCGGAGAGCGCCTGGCCAGCATCAGCGGGCTTCCGGACCTTCACGCCGATGGCCAGGGCGGCCTGCTGGACGTCGCCATCAGCCCGGATTTCGCGACCGACCGGCTGGTCTATTTCAGCTACGCCGAGCCGCGCGACGACGGCAACGGCACCGCCGTCGCCCGCGCGCGCCTGTCCGATGACGGCCGGAGCCTGGGCGATCTCGAGGTCATCTTCCGCGCCCTGCCCTCCTATTCGAACTCTATGCACTATGGCTCGCGGCTGGTCTTCGATCGGGAGGGCCGGCTGTTCGTGACCCTGGGCGAGCGCTCCGACACCCAGACGCGGCCGCAGGCGCAGGATCTCGGCAGCCATCTCGGCAAGATCATACGCATCGACGCCGACGGCTCCGTCCCTGCCGACAATCCCTTCGTGGATCAGGACGGCGCGCGGCCCGAGATCTGGTCGCTCGGTCACCGCAACGTCCAGGGGGCGGCCCTGAACCCGGAGACGGGCGAACTGTGGGCCATCGAGCACGGCACGCGCGGGGGCGACGAGGTAAACATCGTGCGGGCCGGCCTGAACTATGGCTGGCCGGTCATCGCCTACGGCGTGGAGTATCGCAGCGGCGCGATCAACGAGGGCGTCACCGCCCGCGAGGGGATGGAGCAGCCGATCTACTACTGGGACCCGGTGGTGGCGCCCGGCGGCGTCGCCTTCTACGAGGGCGACCTGTTTCCGGAATGGCGGGGCAATCTGTTCGTCTCGGGCCTCGCCGGCCGGCATCTCGCCCGGCTGGTGATCGAGGGCGATCGCGTCGTCGGCGAGGAGCGGCTGCTGGTCGACCAGACCCAGCGCATCCGCGACGTCCAGGTCGCGGCCGACGGTTCTTTGTGGGTCGTTACCGACGAGGACAACGGCCGCCTGATGCGGATCGCGCCCGCAAACCCGGCCGGTTCGAACTGAGAAAACCCCGTCCAAATCGACCGGGTCGACCGGGTCGACCGGGTCAGTCTGCAATGTCAAAGACTAGGACGGCTATTCTGGCGCCGCACGTAGCGCCGGGGAAAAACCGCCGCATCTCGTGAGGCTACGGTAGAAATTTCAGCGGCTTGGGCTCGTTCTTTACGGGCATCTAGCGTGGCTGAAGCACCATCAGGGTCGAGCCGCCGTGGGCCAGCAGGCGGCCTTGAGCGTCCGTGATCGTCGCCTCGGCCGTGACGATCGACCGTCCGCGGTTGATGACGCGGCCTTCGGCCCGGATCGGACCTGCGCCCGGCTGGATCGGGCGGGTGAAGTTGCAGTGGGTTTCGACGGTCGTATAGCCGACGCCCGCCGGCAGGGTCGTATGGCAGGCGCAGCCCGCCGCGCTGTCGATCAGCGTCAGGGCCCAGCCGCCGTGGACCGTGCCCAGCGGGTTCAGGAGCGTCTCGTCCGGCTCCCCGATGAAGACGCAGCGCCCCTCCTCCGCCTCCGACAGCCAGAACCGCATGGGCTGGGCGATCGGCGCGCGCGGAAGTTCGCCTGTGATGGCGGCCTGCATGGTCTCGAGCCCGGTCTTGCCGGCGACCTGCTCGGGCGTGGCGACGCCATAGGCGACGGGATCGGTCATGGCAGGCTCCTGGTTCGGGAGCCTATGTGATCACCGTCAACCTGAGGGTCAACGACCCTAGATGTGGATCGCGTGCCCGAGCGCCCGCAGGGTCGCTTCGTGGAAGGCTTCGCCGAGCGTCGGGTGAACGTGGATCGTCCCCGCCACGTCCTCCAGCACGGCGCCCATCTCCAGCATCTGGGCGAAGCTGTTGGACAGCTCCGACACGTGCTGGCCGACGGCCTGGATGCCCAGGATGTGGTGATCGTCCTTGTTGGCGATGACGCGCACGAAGCCGCCGTCGTCGCCCGCCTCGATCGCCAGGGCTCGGCCGATGGCCATCAGCGGGAAGGAGGCGGTGATCACGTCGTCGCGGCCCTCGACGTCCGACGGTCCCAGACCGGCCGAGACGATCTCCGGCTCGGTGAAGCAGACGGCCGCGATGGTGACGGGGTCGAAGACCGCGTCATGGCCCGCGATGATCTCGGCCACGACCTCGCCCTGGGCCGAGCCCTTGTGGGCCAGCATGGGCTCGCCGGTCAGGTCGCCGATGGCCCAGACGTTCCGCATGCTGGTGGCGCAGCGGTTGTCGGTCTTCACGAACGGCCCGGCCATGGCCACCCCCATGTTCTCAAGACCCCAGCCCTGCGTGCGCGGACGGCGGCCGACGGTGACCAGCACCTTGTCGGCGTCCAGCTTGACGGCCTCGCCGTCCCTGGTCGTGACGTTGAGCTTGCCCTTCTCGAACGACCCGGCCTTGGCGCCCAACAGCAGCTTCACGCCATGCTTTTCGAGCCACCTGGTGACCGGGGCCGTCAGGTCCTTGTCGTAGAGCGGCAGGATGCGCTCGGCCATTTCGACGACCGTGACCTCGGCGCCGAGCTTCCTGAACGCGATGCCCAACTCCAGCCCGATATAGCCGCCGCCGACGACGACCAGCTTGCCCGGGACCTTGTCCAGCGACAGGGCCTCGGTCGAGGAGATCACGTCGCCGCCGAACTTCAAGAACGGCAGTTCGACCGGCTCGGAGCCCGTCGCCAGGATGACGTGCTCGGCCGAGACCGTGATGTCGCCCTCTTCGGACTTCACCGTGCAGGTCTTGGCGTCCGAGAAGGTCGCCCAGCCCTTGATCACCTTCACCTTGGCCCGCTTCAGCAGGCCCGAGACGCCCTGGTTCAGCTTTTTGACGATCCCGTTCTTCCACGCGACCGTCTGGGTCAGATCGATGGCCGGCTTGGCCGCCGTGATCCCCAGCGTCCCCCCATCCGCCGCCTTCGCCACGGTCTCGAACTTGTTGGCCGCATGGATGATCGCCTTGGACGGAATGCACCCCACGTTCAGGCAGGTCCCGCCCAGCCCTTCGCCCGCGTCCACCAGCACGGCCTCCAGGCCGAGCTGGCCGCAGCGGATTCCGGCGACGTAACCGCCGGTCCCGGCGCCGATGATGAGGACTTTGGTTTTGATGGTTTGGGTCACTGGTCTTGGGGATCCTGTGCACGATCGCGCATCAAATGGGGACGCGCTCTAAGCGGGCGTTGTGAGGCATAGGCGAGAGATGACTCGGTTTCGATCCTCACCGCCCGATCCGGATTGATAGACAAAAGCACGACATCTCCGGCCTCCACCGATGGACCGTCACATCCCGTGGGCGGCTGCTGGAAAGAATAGACCAGGGGGTCTTGCGGCGGTCCTCCGCGAAGAACTTCCGTTACCTCGATTGATGCGCTGAGGATCGTCACACCCACGGCAACCGGCTCGCGACCTGAATACCGGACCTGACGCACCTCTTCTCCAGTTTGCTCGACCGTTGTGACTCTCCCGCGAACAACGATCGTGTCCTCGAAGGTCAGTTCCGCGCTGGGCGGACACAGCACGGGCGGTGGAGGCGGAGTCTGCGCCGCCGTGGGGCTGGCCAAGGCCGAAAACCCCAGCACTGCGGTCAGGGCGCATCGCCTACGCATCACATCCACAACGTCGCCGGATGCTCCAGCAAGCCCTTGATCCGTTGCACGAACACCGCCGCGTCATGGCCGTCCACGATCCGGTGATCGAAGCTGGAGGACAGGTTCATCATCTTGCGCACGACCATCTGGCCGTCGCGCACCACGACCCGCTCCGAGATCTTGTTCGGACCGATGATGGCCACCTCGGGGTGGTTGATGATCGGGGTGTGGGTGATGCCGCCGAGCGTGCCCAGCGAGGTGATGGTGATGGTCGAGCCCGAGAGCTCCTCGCGCTTGGCCGACCCGTCCTTGGCCGCGCTCGACACCCGCGCGATCTCCTGCGCGGTATCATAAGGATCACGCGCCTCGGCGTGGCGGACCACCGGCACCATCAGGCCGTTCGGCGTCTGGGCGGCGATGCCCAGGTGCACGGCGGCATGGGTCGTCAGCACCCCGGCCTCGTCGTCATAGTGCGAGTTGATCGTCGGCTGGTCCCGAAGCGCCACGACGATGGCGCGCGCGATGAACGGCAGGACGTTCAGCTTGGGTTTCCCCGTCGCCTTGGCCTGGGCGTTCAGATGAGCCCGCAGCTCCTCCAGCGCCGTGACGTCGATTTCCTCGACATAGGTGATGTGCGGGATGCGCCGCACGCTCTCGGCCATCTTCTCCGCGATCTTGCGGCGAAGGCCGATGATCTTCGTCTCGGTCGTGCCCTCGGCCTTCGCGTACATCGAGCCGCCGCCGGACGGAGCCGAGGCGCCGCGACCACCGCCCGAAACATAGGCGTCCAGGTCCTCGTGCCCGATCCGGCCCGCCGGACCGGAGCCCGCCACGAACTGCAGCTCGACGCCCAGATCGCGCGCGCGCTTGCGCACCGCCGGCGACGCCAGCGGACGCTCGCCCGCCTTGCGGGTGGTGAAGCCTTCGGCCACGGCCTTGGTCGGAGCGGCCTTCTGCGTCGGCGCGGCAGGCTTGGCGGCGGGAGCCGGCTCGGCCTTGGCGGGCGCTGGGGCCGGAGCCGGAGCCGGGGCGGCCTCCGCCTTCACATTGCCGGCGCCCTCGACCTTGAAGCTGACCAGAGGCCCGCCGACGGCCTGGGCCACGCCCGGCTCGCCGTGCAGGGCCACGACTACGCCGTTGACCGGGCTGGTGATCTCCACCGTCGCCTTGTCGGTCATGACGTCGGCCAGGATCTGGTCTTCCGAGACCGCATCCCCGACCTTCACATGCCAGCCGACCAACTCGGCCTCGGCCGTGCCTTCGCCCACGTCCGGCAGCTTGAAGACATAGTTGGCGCCGGTCGCGGCGGCGGCCGGTGCTGCGGCCGGAGCCGGTGCGGGCTCGGCGGCCTTCACGGGCTCTGGCGCGGGAGCCTGAGCGGCAGCGGGCGCCTCGTCGGCCTCAGAGGCGTTCCCCGCCCCCTCGACCTCGAACTCCACCAGCGGCGCGCGCACGATCAGCATGCCGCCGACCTCGCCGTGCAGGGCCGTGACCTTGCCCGACACCGGGCTGGTCAGTTCGACGGTCGCCTTGTCGGTCATGACGTCGGCGACGATCTGGTCCTCGGCGACCATGTCGCCCAGCTTGACGTGCCAGGCCACCAGTTCGGCCTCGGCGGTTCCTTCGCCCACGTCGGGCAGTTTGAAGACGTAGCGTCCCATATCCTCAGCCCTCCATCACGCGCTTGATCGCCGTGGCGACCCGCTCGGGTCCGGGGAAGTACTCCCACTCAAAGGCGTGCGGATAAGGCGTATCCCAGCCGCAGACCCGCTGGACCGGCGCCTCCAGGTGATAGAAACAGCGCTCCTGCACCAGGGCCGACAGCTCCGCGCCATAGCCCGACGTCTTGGGCGCCTCGTGAACCACCACGCAGCGGCCGGTCTTCTTCACCGAGGCCTCGATGGCCTCGATGTCGAGCGGCACCAGCGAGCGCAGGTCGATCACTTCGGCGTCGACGCCCGCATGTTCGGCGGCCGCCAGCGACACCCACACCATGGTGCCGTAGGCCAGGATGGTGACGTCCGAGCCCTCGCGCATGGTCCGCGCCTTGCCGAGCGGCTCAAGGTATTTGCCAGTAGGCACCTGGGCCAGTTCCTGGGTCTTCCAGGGCGAAACAGGCTTCTCGTGCCAGCCGTCGAACGGGCCGTTGTAGAGGCGCTTGGGCTCGAAGAAGACGACCGGATCGTCATCCTCGATCGCCGCCGTCAGCAGGCCCTTGGCGTCATACGGATTGCTCGGAATGACGACCTTGAGGCCCGCAATGTGGGTGAACAGGCTCTCCGGGCTCTGGCTGTGCGTCTGGCCGCCGAAGATGCCGCCGCCATAGGGGCTGCGGACCGTGATCGGACAGGTGAACTCTCCGCCCGAGCGGTAGCGGATCTTGGCCGCTTCCGAGACCAGCTGGTCATAGGCCGGATAGATGTAGTCCGCGAACTGCATCTCGATCACGGGCCGCAGGCCATACACCGCCATGCCGATGCCGGCGGCGGCGATGCCGTTTTCCGAGATCGGGGCGTCGAAGCTGCGGGTCAGGCCGTGCTTCTTCTGCAGGTGATCGGTGACGCGGAAGACCCCGCCGAAATAGCCCGCGTCCTCGCCGAACGAGAGCACCGACGGGTCTTCGGCCATCTTGATGTCGAGCGCGGAGTTCAGCGCCTGGATCATGTTCATGGCCGCGACCGCAGGGGCCTGCGGGGCGTCGGACTTCGGGGCGTTCTTCTGGTCGACCATGTCGGGCTCTACGCCGTCGGTTCGGTCGGCTTCGGTGAAGGTGTTGTCGGCCATGGTCAGACTCCCACCTCCCGGCGCTGTTCGACGAGGCGCCAGTCCTCGGAAGCATAAACCTCCTCGAACATGGTCTTCACGCTGGGCCGCGACTGGCCGAGCGTGCCGATGGCTTCCGACTCCTTGGCCGCGGCCTTCACCTGGGCCTCGCAGTCGGCGATGGCCGCCGCATGCTCGTCCTCCGACCAGTAGCCCTGCCCGATCATGTGCTGCTTCAGGCGTTCGACCGGATCACCCAGCGGCCAGTGCGCGCCCTCGTCTCCGGGGCGATAGCGGCTCGGGTCGTCCGAGGTCGAGTGCGGGGCGTGGCGGTAAGTCAGGAACTCGATGACCGTCGCGCCCTGATTGGTGCGAGCGCGCTCGGCGGCCCACTGGCTGGCGGCCCAGACGGCCAGGAAGTCGTTGCCGTCCACCCGCAGGCACGGCAGGCCGTAGCCGATGGCCTTGGACGCGAAGGTCGTCTCCATGCCGCCGGCGATGCCCTGGAAGGACGAGATGGCCCACTGGTTGTTGACGATATTCAGCACCACCGGCGCCCGATAGACGGCCGCGAACGTCAGGGCCGAATGGAAGTCGCCTTCCGCCGTCGCCCCGTCGCCGATCCAGGCCACCGCGATCTTGTCGTCGCCCTTGTAGGCGCTGGCCATGGCCCAGCCGACCGCCTGGGGGACCTGAGTGCCCAGGTTGCCCGAGATGGTGAAGAAGCCGAACTCCTTGGCCGAATACATGATCGGCAGCTGACGGCCTTTGATGGGGTCCGAGGCGTTCGAATAGATCTGGTTCATCATGGTCGCGAGCGGATAGCCGCGCACGATCAGCAGGCCCTGCTGGCGATAGGTCGGAAAGCCCATGTCTTCAGGGCTGAACACCATGCCTTGGGCGACCGCGATCGCCTCTTCGCCCGTGCACTTCATGTAGAAGCTGGTTTTGCCCTGGCGGTGCGCCTTGTGCATCCGGTCGTCGAAGGCCCGCGTCAGCAGCATGGCCTTCAGGCCGCGCTTGAGGGTTTCGGCGTCTAGCTTGGGATCCCAGGGGCCGACGGCCCGGCCCTCGTCGTCCAGCACCCGCACCAGCCGGAAGGCAAGATCGCGGGTGTCGGCGGGGGCCACCGAAATGTCCGGACGCGCCACGGCGCCGGCCACATCCATCTGGACGTGGGAGAAATCGGCCTGGTCTCCGGGCCGGGCGGGTGGTTCTGGCACTCTGAGCGACAGGGGCGGAGTGTTCTTCGTCATCGCTTCCCCAGGGGACGTTTCCTGATTTGCGGGCCTCATAGCACAGGGGGCCCACAAGTCACCCGCGCCCGGCCATCGGATTGCCCAACCCGCCGCGGCAAGGCTAGGCTTCACCGCAACTGGAGTGTGCTCAATGGCTCTTCGTTCCCTGGCCCTTGCCGCAGCCGTGATTCCGCTCCTTGCGGGATGCGGCGTGACCGAGCGATTCATCGGCGGACCCGACGATCCCGGCCCTGCGGTGCCGATCCAGGTGGTCGAAACCACGCCGGAGGGTCTGACGATCCTGGCGCGCGGTCCCGGCGAGCCGTTCCTGATGGAAAGCGTGGCCTTCGACGCCCGCGGCCGGCTCCTCGTGTCCTCGATCCATCAAGCCGGCGTGTTCCGGCTGGATCTGGACGGAACCCTGACCCGCATCACCCGCGAGGGAGACACCCACGGTGTTTTCGGCATGGTCGCGGACCGCGAGCGCGGCCATCTGTGGATCACCACTGCCAACACCGCCTACGACCGGATCGAAGGTGACGCCGGCACCGCCCTGATGCGGCTCGACCTGCAGACGGGCGCCGTCCAGGCCGTCTACGCCATGCCCGAGCCCGGCCGTCAACTGAGCGATCTCGTCGTCGGACCCGACGGCACGGTGTTCGTCAGCGACAGCGTGGGCGGCGGCATTTACATGCTGTCGCCCGGATCGGGCCGGCTTGAGCATCTGGTCGATGCGCCCGAGCGCGCCTCGCCTCAGGGCCTGGTGGTGTCCGATGATGGACGCTGGCTGATCTTTTCGAACTACGGAACCGGCCTGCACCGCGTGGTGGTGTCGACCGGCGCCATGCAGCCGGTCCGCATGCCCGAGGGCCGCTCGATCCGGGGCCTCGACGGTCTGGCGCGGCAGGGATCGCGCATCATCGCCATCCACAACGGAACGCCGCCCGGGCGTGTCCTGGCCCTGAGCCTGTCGCCGGACTGGACTGCCGTCAACGCGACCGAAATGCTGTTCGATGGCGCGCCCCTGTCGGAGCCCACGACCGGGTTTGTCTCGGGCGACAACTTTATCTTCGTCTCGCGCAGCCAGTGGACCGACTTCGGTCAGGACGGCGCGCCGACATCAGCCACCCCTGCGCCCGCCGCTGTCGGCCGGATCGCGCTCAACGAGGCCCAACCATGATCGAAATGCTGATCGACGCCCGCAAAAAGGATCTCGGAGGCTTCGAGGTCGGGCGGGTGCTCCCGTTCGCCAAGCGCCGCATGGTCGGGCCTTTCATTTTCCTGGACCACATGGGACCGGCCGACTTCGCGCCGGGCGCCGACGCCATCAATGTGCGGCCGCATCCGCACATCGGCCTGTCGACGCTGTCCTATCTGTTCGAAGGCGAGATGACGCACCGGGATTCCACCGGGGCGCACAACATCATCCTCCCCGGCGAGGTGAACTGGATGACGGCGGGCAAGGGCGTGGTCCACTCCGAGCGCACCGACCCTGAACGCAAGGCCTCGGGCGGCAAGCTGAACGGCATGCAGGCCTGGATCGCCCTGCCGGTCGAGAACGAGGACGACGATCCGTCCTTCTCCCACCACGAGGGCGCCGACCTGCCGGCCTATGAGCAGGGCGGCCTGTTCGCGCGGCTGGTCGCGGGCGAAGCCTATGGCGCCAAGGCCAATGTGCCGGTGCGCTCTCCGCTGTTCTACGTCCACTGGGAGATGCAGGCGGGCGTCAAGGCGGCCCCGCCCAAGGGCAAGGGCGAAGGCGGCTATTCCGAACGCGCCCTGTACGTCGTGCGCGGTTCCGTCGAGATCGGCGACCAGCGCGTCAACGAGGGCCAGATGGCCGTCATCGAACCGCACGCCGAGCCGGTGATCACAGCGCTGGAAGCCTCCACCGTCATGCTGCTGGGCGGCGAACCGGTCGGCGAGCGCCTGATCTGGTGGAACTTCGTCTCGTCCAGCCAGGCGCGGATGGACGCCGCCAAGGCCGACTGGAAGGCCGGGCGCATGAAGCTGCCCGAGGGTGACGATCAGGAGTTCATCCCCCTGCCCGACGAGCCGGCCGAGCCGCCCAAACCCGGACCGACTGACCCGGTCTAGGAACCTTGGCCGTTCCGATGCGCTGTTGATCTGATGCTTTTGCCGGACGTCGACACGATCGAGCAGGCCCGGGTGCTCGAGTTCGCCGGGATCACCATCACCCTAGGCGGTCTGATCACGGCCGCCATCATCGTTCTGGTCTCGGTCGTGCTGTCCTGGCTGATCACCCAGACGATCCGGCGCGTGCGCCAGCGCGCCCAGCGCACCGCCGCCGCCCTCTATCTGCTGGAAAAACTGGTCGGCTACGGGATTGTCGTCGCCGGCGTCATGCTGGGCCTGTCCTCGGCCGGAGTGAACCTGTCGTCGCTGGCGGTCTTCGCCGGGGCGATCGGCATCGGCGTTGGCTTGGGCCTTCAGGGCGTGGTCAAGGAGTTCGTATCGGGCATCTTCCTGATCTTCGACCGGATGGTCTCGATCGGCGACTATGTCGAACTGGAGGACGGGGCCCGGGGCTCGGTCGTCGAAATCGGCCCGCGCGCCACGCGCATCCGCACCAATGACAACATCAACATCCTGGTGCCCAATTCACACCTCATCGAGAAGCCGGTCACCAACTGGACGCTCAAGGGCGACACCCGCCGCATCCACATTCCCTTTTCCGTGGCCTACGGCGCTGACCGCGCCTGTGTGCGCGACGCGGTGCTCAAGGCCGCCCGCGAGAGCCCCTTCACCCTGCCCGAGACCGAACAGCGCAAGAGCCAGGTCTGGCTTGTCGGTTTCGGTGAGTCCGGCCTCGACTTCGAACTGCTGGTCTGGCCCACCAAGGACGCGGTGAAACGCCCGGCCGCCATGCATGCGGCCTATATTTGGGCCATCGCCGACGCCCTGGACTCGGCGGGGATCGAGATCCCCTTCCCCCAGACCGACCTGCGCATCCGCTCGGTCTTCGGCCGCGAGGGCGACGAAGGGCTGGAGGCCATGGGCCTGAAGACCCCGCAACGCCGCCCTGCCTCGCCGCCGCCTGCGGAGCCGCCGGCGGCCCCGACCGTGAACGACGCGGCCGAGGACCTGATGCAGGCCCCCGACCCCGTGCCCGAGCCGACCCCGTCCCGCGAACGGCCCTAGGCCTCCAGCCGGCTGTCGCGGCCGGTCAGGAAGCGCCAGGCGCTGATGACGATCCGGTAGATCGAGTCGATGATCGCCGCTCCCAGGAAGATCACGACGAAAGCCGAGACGTCCCAGTCCCCGAGCTGGATGAGGGTCTGCAGCCGCTCGAACGGCCACTCCGGCGAGGTCACGCCGACCATCTGGGCGATCGGCGACCACAGCAGCAGCCAGAGCCAGAACACGCCCCGCGCCGCGGCCAGGGCGATGTCGCCGAGGGCCGTCAGCCGGACCGCGCGCGGCTGGGCGGCGCGGTAAAGGTCGAAGGTGATGCGCCCCGCCGCATAGACCACCACCGGCCAGAAGATCAGGCTGACGGTGTCACGAACAGCCTGGCTGTAGTCGACGCCGCCGATCTCCACGACCCACTCGCTGAGCGGCACCCCACCGAAGCGGATGGCGCCCACCCACCACAGCAGCATGACCGTCACGCCCACCGCGCTGCCGAGCGCCCGCGCCACCGGCGACTTCGGACGCGACCGCGCGGCCCGGATCGGCTCGGGCGCCCCTGCTCCGGAGTTCAGGGCCTTGTTCACGCCCTCCATGTCGAAGCGGGCAATCTCGAAGAATGAGAGGTCCTTGACCCGCCAGTTGGTGATGAAGTCCGGCCGCGTCTCCTGACGCTCGAAAATGAAGCCCGCGATGGTCGCGACGCCGATCAGGGTGATGCCGCCCTCGAAGAAGCCGTGGAAGCCCTGGGCCAGGGCCTGGCCGAACTCGGCGCCGAAGACGACCTTGACGATCACGGTCATCACCGAGATGGCCGCCAGAACCATCAGGCCCACCTTCACCCCGAAGAACCACCAGGGAAACAGCTCGGGCCCCACCAGATGCTGCGGGCCCGAGCCGAAGCGCGCCGCAATCGCCAGCGGGTGGCCGATCTCGCGCAGGATCGCCTCGACCTCGTCGTCGCTCAGCGACCGGCCAAGCTCTTCCTCGCGCGCCTCGACGCGGCTCATGATGTCGTCGCGCAGCTCGGCGACCACGTCTTCGCGGCTCGCCGCCGGCAGTTGGGCCGCAACGGCGGCCAGATATTTGTCGATCAGGGTCATACCCGCTTTCCCCTTCAGGATTTCGGTTGGTCGAGCACGCGGTCGAGCGAGGCGGAGATTCGCCGCCACTCGTCGTGCAGTCGCCGCAAGACGCCCTCGCCATCAGGCGACAGGCGGTAGAAGCGCTTCTTGCGCTTGTCTTCCTCGCGCCACTCGCTGGTCAGCAGACCCTGGCTCTCAAGGCGACGGAGCAGCGGATAGAGGGTCGATTCCTCCATCTCGATGCCGTCCTCGGCCAGGGCCATGCGCAGCGAATAGCCGTATTGCTCGGTTCTCAGCCGGGCCAGGGTCGCCAGGACCAGAGACCCCCTGCGGAGCTCCAGCCTCAGCGCCTCGAACTGTTCGGTCTCGCCCATCGGGCCTCACTTGCTGCCACATAGTGTGTGACACACAGTGTATGCCGCATACTGTGCGACGCCGTCAAGTGGGCGAGCGATGCTCGCTTAAAGAGGCCAGAAAAGAAGGATCAGGGGCGGGCCAACCAGCATGACCAGCAGGCTGAGCGGCGCACCCAGGCGGGGGTAGTCCTCGAACCGGTAGCCGGCTGGCCGCATGACGAGGGTGTTGCACTGGTGGCCAATGGGCGTGAGGAAATCGCAGGCCGCGCCGACCGCCACCGCCATCAGGAACGGATCGGGCCGATAGCCGAGCTGGAGCGCCAGGGTCGCGCCGATCGGGGCGACGATCAGGACCGTCGCCGCATTGTTCAGGAACGGCGTGACTGCCATGGATACGAACATCAGGGCCGTGATTGCCAGCAGGCCGGGCATAGCCCCGAAGACACCGCTGAGCATCGAGGCGATCAGATCGTCGCCACCGGTGGCCTGAATCGCCTCGGACACCGGGATCAGCGCGGCCACCAGCACCAGCAATGGGCCATCCAGAGACCGGTAGGCCTCGCGCATGGTCAGGCCGCCCAGCATGACGATAAGGACCGCGGCTCCAAAGAAGGCGGCGGCCACCGGCACCAGTTGGAACCCGACCAGCGCCATTGCCGCGCCGAGGATGATCGCAGGCAGGAAGCGCCGTGGCGCCTCGCCCAGCGTCAGGTGCCGCTCGGCCAGCGGTAGGAGCTCCAAATCGCGCATGGCCTGGGACAACCGCCCCTCCGAGCCCTGCATCAGGATGATGTCGCCCTGTTTGAGCCGCGCCCGTTCGACCTGAGCCGTCACGGACCGGCCGCTGCGAGACACGCCCAGAAGATTGACACCGAAGCGCGCATGCACCTCCGCGGCCGCGCCCGGCCGGTCGATCAGCGGTGACCCGAGATTGATCACGGCCTCAACCAGCGACACGTCCTCGTTCTTCTGATCGCGGACCACCGGCGAATCCTCGGCCCGCAGAATGAGCTGGGCGGACCGCAGGAAGCTGCCCAAGGCCTTCGCCGAGCCTTCGGCCACAATCAGGTCGCTGGATCGCACCACAACATTGCCGCGCGGACTGGCCATGGACCTGCCGTCGCGCACGATACGGAGAATGCGCACGTCGGGCCCTGCGCGCGCGTTCAGGGCCGAGATTGTCATGCGCTCGGGCGCCCATGGCTCGGGCACGCGCATCTCGATCGAATAGGCGTTCTTCTCAAGCGAGGCCGAAAGGCTGGCGGTGCCCTGGCGGTCCCTGGGCAAGAGACGGTAGCCGAAGGCGAGGAACGCCAGGATGACCGCCGTCAGGCCCAGTCCCACTGGCGCGTAGTCGAACATCGAAAACGGGGCGCCGGTCATGCCCTCGCGAACCTGAGCGACGATGATGTTGGGCGAGGTGCCGACCAAGGTGACCATTCCGCCCGCCATGGCGCCGGCCGCCATCGGCATCAGAAGCCGCGAAGGCGGGGTTCCGGTGTTGCGGGTCACCTGCATGGCGACCGGCAACATGATCGCCAGCGCTCCCACATTCTTGGAGATCATGGACAGCAGGGTCACGACCAGCGTCAGAACCGGCACCTGGGTCCGCTCTGTCTTGAGGAGTGGCAGCGCCCCCTGCAGCGCCCATTCGATCAGGCCCGATCGCGCAAAGGCCGCCGACACGACCAGGGCTGCGGCGATGATGATGACGATGTCGTTGCGAAATCCGTCAAACGCCGCCTCGGGCGGGATCACCCCGATGACCATCCCCGCCAACAGGGCCGCCACGGCCACGAGGTCATAGCGGAACCGCCCCCAGATGAAGGCGACGATGGTCAGACCCACCAAGCCGAAGGCCAGTCCCTGCTCGAACGTCAAACGCGGCTCCCCGAAGGCCGAAACCGTGACAACGCTCAAGGCTCAGCTTGGCTGCATGACAGCAGAAGCACGCGCATCAGACCGCGCCGGGTCCGGCCAGCAAGACGTCAGGATGCCGTCGTCGGCGACCTCGGATCGATCGGCAGGCCGGCCGCCTGTCGCGCCTTCAGGACCCGCAGCCAGCCGTGCAAGGCCTCGCAGTCCAGGCCGTGCATCATCAGCCGGTAGCCCGCCTGCAGCGTCGACAGGGCGATCATCGGGTGGCCGTTCTTGATGAAATTCAGGTGGTAGTCCGTGCCCAGAATGCGGGCGATGTAGATCGCCACCGTCTCGTCGAGCTGGAGCGAATGCGCCGCCCGCACGAAATCCGCCCGCGGCAGCATCAGGGCGTACATCGGCGTGTAGAACTCCACCGCCGTCTGGACATCAACCTTGTTCAGCAGCCGATCGGGAAACGCCTCGAACTCGGGAAAACTGTCCGAGATCATCGAGAAGTCGATCTGATCGGCGGGCAGGAGCTCCCTGCCATTCGCATTGAGCGCCTTGTTCAGCTCGATGATGAAGTTGAAGACGTTCAGATCGTGCTGGAGGAACAGGTTGTCCTCGATGTCCTTCAGCCGCGTCGGCCTGAGCGGATGGCTGGTGACCTGCTCCACATCCGCCCCGAGCCCGGCGTTATGCTTCATGAAGGCGAGCAACTCCGAGCCGATATGAAAGTGCCTCAGGATCAGTGTGTTGGTCTCTGGACTTCCGAACGTTCGCAAACCCCAATGGATGGTCTTGTGCAGCAGACCATTCAGGTTCGGGTGGTTCGGCGTGATCGCCCGGAACACCTTCACCAGGCAGAACCACAGGAACACCGCCGGCCGCGAGACCGGAAACAGCCACCGCCGCGACCACGACCTCTGGCCGATCAGTAGGCACCGTTTGGCCACATCATCGATCGGCAGACTGTGATCGAGATACAGCGCCAGCCACGGATCCGGATCCTTCGGATCGAAGGCCATCGTCTTGAACGGATCGTCCTGGATCTGCGCGGTGCTCACGCGGTGATCTCCTCGATCTGGAGCGCATAAAGCCGCGCCGTCACCCGCGCCGTCATCACGATCCGCTCGGCTACCTCGGCGTTCGGCAGGACCATGCGCAGCATCTCCTGGAACTCCTCCATGTGCTCCGCATCGTTGTCCCCGTGATAGAGCAGGAACCGCACCGCCTCGTCCGGCAGGTTCAATCGCTCCTTCACCTTCTGACCCCAGGGCTTGGCCTTGATGGAGCCTAGGCCTTCGATGATCCACATGGCCCCCAGCAGGCCAAACGGATCGGGTCTGGAAGCCTCATGGAACATCCAGGCCGAAAAGGCCTCGGACCCCACGTTCTTTGGCGCCCGCCGGATGGCCTCCAGCTCTCCTCCGGCCGCCGCGTAATCGGCCTCCAGCAGTCGGAAGTCGCGATGCTCAGTCACCGCGTGCCGCATCAATGTTGATCGCAGCTCCAGATGCGCCTCGCCGATATTCGACGCCGCCCGGCTCATCCAGAGCGCCCCGTCCTTCACTTGCTGGCGCAGGTTCACGAGGAACGCGTGGTAGTCCGCCAATTCGAATCGGCCGCGCTGCAGCTTGCGGATCAGCGGCGTCGCCTCCAGTCGCTGCTCGAAGTCAGCGAAGACCACAGCCAGCTTCCTGAGGGTTTCCGGCACCTGATCGGGCTGGGTCGAATCCGCCATCACACGATCTCCAGCATCATGAACCCGATCATGGCCCGTCCGCTCTCGGGCACGACGCAGAGCACGGTCTCGCCCGGTTTGCCGCGCCGGCTGTTCATGAAGGCGTCCAGCATGATCCAGATCGAGGCCGAGCCCACATTTCCGCTCTCGGGTAGGGTCGTGAACCACTTCTCCTCGGGGATCATCGCGTTCGTGTCCCGGAGCAGTCCCACGATCTCCTCGCGCAGGCTCCGCGCCGAATAGTGGCACAATAGGTGATCGACCTCGTCCGGCACGATCCGGCCCTGATCGACCTTCTCGAGCCAGACGCCGATCCAGGCCCGGATCACGATCTTCAGAAGCTCGAAATCCTGCAGCAGCGCCACGGCCCCCGCCGCATGGGCAGCCTTGGGCCCTGCGTGGCTCCAGGCCGACTTCATGTCCGCCCGGCCCTCGGTCGCCGCCCCCGCCCACATGCACGGGTCGAACCGTCCGGCGAGCGATACCATGTCGATCCAGCGAACCTTCAGGCTCCGCCCCTGGGGCCTCGGCCTCGGTTCCATGACCACGGCACCGGCTCCATCCGAGAGCGTGAAGCGCAGGAAGTCCGCCTCCATCGCCGGCCGCCCCTTAGCGTCGACCAGCGCCGTCTCCTCGTAGAACTGGGGCCTGAACCAGCGCGACGAGAATTCGCCGGCGCACGCCAGCGCCGTCTCCGCCTCGCCGGCCCGCACGTTCAGCCAGGCCGCCTTGGCCGCCATCAGGGCCGAGGCACACACTGACTGGAAGCTGGCCACCTCCATCGCTCCCGCACCCAACTCGGCCTGAACCGCACTGGCGTGTCCGGGCACCAGGTAGTCGCCCTGCGTCGCCGCCGCCGCGAGGAAGCTCACGTCGCCTAGCTCCACACCAGCGTCATCGAGCGCACCGGTCGCGGCCTGGGCGCACATGGACGCATTGGAGTGCTCGGGCTCGCCCGCCTCGTCGAGCGCGTAGTGGCGCCCCTCGATCCCGTTCCAGCGCAACGCCCTGCGGCCTACCGCCGAGGCCCGCCCGCCGATGCGACCGATGAAGTCTTCCATTCGGTCATTGGTGATCCTCTCACCGGGCAGGAAGGCTCCTACCCCGGTGATGAACACGTCCCTCAGGCGCTCGCCGGATTCGCTCATCACCCGACCAGACCCCGCGCCTGTGGCGCTGGCAAGGCCGATAAGGCCGACCGTCCGGGACCGCCCCCCCCCCGAAATGCTCCAGGACGCTCAGGACACTAACCGCAATGATGCTTTGGGGCATCCGCGCCGGAGGCTTGATCGTACTGGTCGTCGGCTTCGGCATGATTCTGCAGCCCCTGCGCGTTCTGGCCGACGTCCTGCCCCCGGTCGGGGCGATCGTGGGCGTGGGAGTTGGTCTTGTAGCCTTGCTCCTTGGTCTGCTGGTCGGCGGCATCGTGATCGCCGTGGCCTGGTTCGCTGTGCGCCCGATCCTGTCAGTCATCATCCTCGCGACTGTAGAGGCCGTCGTGTTCCTTCTGTTCCGCATCGGCCGCCTAAAGCTGAAGCGCAAAGCAGCGGCCGAGGCCTCGCCTGCGACCTAAACAAGTCGTTCACCAGATCTGTTGGCGGGCCCTTAGGCAGGACGGCCGCATGGTGACCCCATGCAAGCCGTCTTCAGCATCGCCGCCGCCGGGATTCAGAGCGCCATGAACCGCTTCGCGGCCAGCGCCGAACGGACCGCGCGCGATCCGCTGGACGCCATCGCCGACGAAAACGTCGAGCGCCTGCGGTCGGTCACCGAGCTCACGGCCAATCTCCAGGTTCTGGAAACCGCCGACGCCATGACCGAGGCCTTGCTCGACATCCGCGCCTAGGGTCATCTCGCACCCAAGGGCGCCGCCTCGCCGTTCCGGTCGGGCGCCCCGGAAGGAGGAGACCCCATGGCCTATTTCGACATCAGCGTCGCCGCCGCCCCGGCCGACCAGAAGGACGCCTATATCGCCTTCGCCAAGAAGGTCGGCCAGATTTTCAAGGAGGCGGGCGCCCTCTCGGTCATCGACACCTGGGGCGACGACATCCCTGAGGGCAAGGTCACCGACTTCCGCCGGGCGGTCGCCCTCAAGGACGGCGAGACCGTCGCCGTCGGCTGGATCACCTGGCCCGACAAGGCGACACGCGATCAGGCTTGGGAGAAGCTGATGGGCCCCGACAGCCCCATGAACGGCATGGACATGCCTTTCGATGGAAAACGGATGATCTTCGGCGCTTTCGACGGCATCAGCGAGATCTGAGCCCTAGCCGTCGCGCGGCCCCACGGTGACCCGCGGCAGAGGCGTCCCCCTCATCGCGAGGAAGGCCGCCCCTGTCCCCAGCCCCAGAGCCGCCAGCGCCAGCCAGTAGCCATAGCGAACTTGGATTTGGATGGCCCCTACCATGCCTGCCGCCATGGTTCGCCCGAACTGGGAGAACTGATCATCAGCTTCCGGCGCGGGCCCCTCATTGATCGCCTCGCGCATCTCGGCCTTGAAGGCTGAGACCGTCCAGGCCATCCCGCCGCCCAGCACGCCGAGCGCGAGGATGCCGGCGACCGTCGCCGCCAGAGCCGCCTTGCGAGCCGGCTGCAGGACGAAGCCCGCAATCAGGCCGGCTGCTATCAACAGGGCCCCGCCCAGGGCCCACCAGCGCCCGGCTTCCAGAACGCCCGAGCCCGGACGTTCCGGAGCGTCGGCCTCAAGGTCTTCACCCGGAGGCGCCGTGAGTTCGATCTGGTTCTCGCTCTCGGCCTGGGCCGCCAGCCCGCCCAGCGGGCTGTCCTCCGGCGGAGCGAGGTCTCCCGTTATCAGGTCCAGGCCGGACGCCTCGATCAGTGGACTCCCCTGACAGGACACGACCAGCCACGGGGTCAGGAACAGCACCAGCGCAATGACCTTCAGGCCCCGCGCGACATTCATCCAGTTCATCTCGCCTCCCCCGCCTGCTAGCGGCACATGGTCCACGTGCCTTCACGGATTTCAAGGTGCAGGTGATCGCGGTGAGCGGCATTGTACTCCGGCGACAGCACCGTGCCGTAGATTTGGCACCCCTCGTCCCGGATTCGGCGCAGGAACCGCGCCTCGGGCCCGTCGCCCGACCAATGGTCCAGCACCGTGATCCGCCGCCCGTCCCTCAGGCGGACGCCGCCGAAGTCAAAGGCGTTGGCCCGGGCATGAGCGCTGCGCCGTCCCGTCGCGGCCCCGTTCACATTGCGGCACGAATAGGCGCCCATCTGGTCGATCTGGACCACATCCGAGCCGAGAAGCTCGCGCGCCGCTGGCTCAACCACCTGACGCCGCCAGATCGACAGGGCAAGTGCGGCCGGACAACTCATCAACGGCTGAGCCGGTGAAAGGCGCGCCACCGTCCCCCAGTCCACCGTCAGAAGCCCCGCCCCGACATAGGCGCATCCGGTCCCGTCATCGCGATCCGGCATCGGGCTGAACTCGACGCGGGCCGCAGCCAGCTCGCCGTAGCACTGCATGAAATCGCCGCCGGCCTCGCCGATGCGGTCCATCGTCCGGCCATCCACGCGCTGATCGACCAGCCCCGTGCCACCGCCCGTCGGCGCGGGCGGACGGGTCTCACCCGGCGCGGGCGCCCAGCCGCGCGGCGCGGTCGCATAACGCGGCCCGCCGCAGGCGGCGAGCAACGCCAGAACGCACAGGGTGGCTACGGGCTTCCAGCCTCTGATCATGTCTCAACAGCGCCTGGAGCCCCACGATTCGTCAAGGCGACGCACCGCCGCGCTAGCCGTTCAGCCCGCCACACCCTATCTTGCGTTCATGGCTCGTTCTCCTTCGAAATCCGGCAAGCCCGTCCACGTCCCCGGCCAGTCCAAAGGCCTGGAGGAGGCTCCGGCTGCCTTCCTGCGCGGCGGCTCCGAGCCCCTGCCGGCGGCCATGAGAAACATGCCGATGTTCGCGCCGATCGAGGGACCGCGCCTGACGCCCGAGGAAGCGCCCGGCGCGCCGGAGGGCTGGATCCCTCACCGGCCTGATCGCCCCGCCGAAAAACGTGGCCAGACGTTTCGGTTGAACACCAGCTACACCCCCGCCGGCGACCAGCCCGCCGCCATCGCTGAGCTCGTTGAGCAGGCCGCGCAAAACGAGCGCGATCAGGTCCTGCTGGGCGTCACCGGCTCCGGCAAGACCTTCACCATGGCCAAGGTCATCGAGGAGACGCAGCGCCCCGCCCTGATCCTGGCCCCCAACAAGACGCTGGCGGCCCAGCTCTACAGCGAGTTCAAGGCCTTCTTCCCGGACAATGCAGTCGAGTACTTCGTATCGTACTACGACTACTATCAACCGGAGGCATATGTACCAAGAACTGATACATATATTGAGAAGGACAGCTCGATAAACGAGCAGATCGACAGGATGCGGCATGCGGCGACGCGGGCGATTCTGGAGAGGGACGATGTGATCGTGGTGGCCAGCGTCAGCTGCATCTACGGGATCGGGTCGGTCGAGACGTATACGGCGATGACGTTCACGCTGAAGGCGGGCGATCGCATCGACGAGGCGAAGCTGAGGGCGGATCTGGTGGCCCTGCAGTACAAGCGGAACGATCAGGCTTTCAGCCGGGGGACGTTCCGGAAGCGGGGAGACACGCTGGAGATCTTTCCGGTCCACCTGGAGGATCGGGCGTGGCGCATCTCGCTGTTCGGGGATGAGATCGAGAGCATTCAGGAGTTCGACCCGCTCACGGGCAAGACGACCAATGAGCTCAAGGAGGTCACGGTCTATGCGGCGTCGCACTACGTCACCCCAAGGCCTACGCTGAACCAGGCGATCAACGGCATCAAGGCGGAGCTGAAGGAGACGCTCGACTGGATGATCGAGAACGGCAAGCTGCTGGAGGCCCAGCGCCTCGAACAGCGCACCCGCTTCGACATCGAGATGATGGAGGCCACGGGCTCGTGCGCCGGCATCGAGAACTACTCCCGCTGGCTGACAGGCCGGGCGCCCGGCGAGCCGCCGCCGACCTTCTTTGAGTACATCCCCGACAACGCCCTGCTGTTCGTCGACGAGAGCCACGTCACCATCGGCCAGATCAACGGCATGTACCGGGGCGACTACCGGCGCAAATCCACCTTGGCCGAATACGGCTTCCGCCTCCCCTCCTGCATCGACAACCGCCCGCTCAAGTTCGACGAGTGGAACGCCATGCGGCCCCAGACCATCCACGTGTCGGCGACGCCCGGCGACTGGGAGATGGAGCAGACGGGCGGGGTGTTCGTGGAACAGGTCATCCGCCCTACCGGCCTGATCGACCCGCCGGTCGAGGTGCGCCCGGTCACCTCCCAGACCGCCAACCAGGTCGACGACGTCATCGCCGAGGTCAAGGAAACGGCCGCGCGCGGCTATCGCAGCCTGGTCACCACCGTGACCAAGAAGATGGCCGAGGACCTGACGGAATACATGCACGAGCAGGGCATCCGCGTCCGCTACATGCACTCCGATGTCGACACCCTGGAGCGGATCGAGATCCTGCGCGACCTGCGGCTCGGGTCGTTCGACTGCCTGATCGGCATCAACCTGCTGCGCGAGGGCCTGGACATCCCCGAGTGCGGCCTGGTCGCCATCCTGGACGCCGACAAGGAGGGCTTCCTGCGCTCGGAGACCAGCCTGATCCAGACCATCGGCCGCGCGGCGCGCAACGTCGACGGCCGGGTCATCCTGTACGCCGACCGCATCACCGGCTCGATGGAACGGGCCATGGCCGAGACCGAGCGCCGGCGCGAGAAGCAGCAGGCCTACAACCTCGAACACGGCATCACGCCCGAAAGCGTCAAGCGCGACATCAAGGAAATCCTCGCCAGCCCCTATGAGAGCCGCGAGATGGACCGGCTCACCCGGCCCGGCGTCGCCGAAGAGGCCAAACCCTTCGTCGGCTCCAACTTCCAGGCCGCCCTCAAGGACCTGGAAACCCGCATGCGCGAGGCCGCCTCCAACCTGGAGTTCGAGGAAGCCGCCCGCCTCCGCGACGAGATCAAGCGCATGAAGCTGCTCGACCTGGAGTTCGCCAACGAGGCCCTGACGGCGAGCGGGGAAGAGGCGGACCGGTCAGCGCCGAAGCGGTGGCGGGCGGAGGCGGCGGCCGAGAAGGCGGAGGCGTTCAGGAAGGGGCGGCGGTAGGTAGGCCGCCGAGTGGTCGCTTTCGTCGTACCTCTATGAGGCCTAAGCTGGACCGATTGCGCCGGGCGTTCGCTCGGCTCACACATCAGGTCAGCCCACAGGAGCTTCTGGCGCGCCTAGTTTGACGTTTCGGAGAGCGACGCCGACTTGAAACTTCCTGTCCTGGGTAAGGAAGCGGTGGCTCAGCATGAGCTCGTATCGGGACATGAAAGGCAAATCACCGATGGCGAATTCGTCCCGGTCGTGAAGGATGCAAAACACGACTGTGTAACCCTTCTCGTCCACCTCGCTATTCTTTTCCGGTACAATCGCCTTGAATGAGGCTTTGTCTTTATTGGCGTTAGGCTGTTCCGCATCGTTGGCAATCCAAGCGGCGATATCGGCTCGGCATTGAGTGTCCGTTGCGAAAGCGTGGGCGTAAAATTTTCCTTGCGTGAAGAGGTGGCTTATCGAAGCTGCGCCGGACGAGTAACGTTTGACGTGGACGATCATCTTCCCCGAATGGAGAAGATCGCATACCTCGTACTTTTTCTGCCCAGCAACAGTTAGCTTGGCCTTGTCGAGAAGGTAGAGTTCGGCGCAATCCTCCGCCGCCTTGAGATTGTACACCTCTTCCCGATTTTCCTCCCTATCTTCGCTCCAAATATTGATGCCCCCGGGTAGGAAATCGGCAACGACCGCCATATCATTCTCAGCGAAGTATTTCTCGACGGTTTTCTTGAGCTCTTCGGAAATCTCTCGCCATTGTCCATTGGACAATACGAATGTGCGACCGTTCAGATCCACTTCGGCCACTAGACAGCGATAGGCGTTCCAGAGCTTGTGGGTTTTGTTCTGCTCGGCATCGTAGCGATAAATTGACCAGCGTTTGACGGTGTCGGAAGTAAGGTCTTTCAGTCGCCGGCGCGGAAGTTCGACGAGATCGGTAATTCGTAGGTCTTCGTATGTCGCTGGAGCATCGTCATCGTCGCCCTTAACTTCGACATATGTATAAGACGGGTCTTCTCCTTCGACGAACTCGGGCGGAGCTAGATGGATGCGATCAAAGCGTTTGGCCATGAGGTCGGCGCAGAGGAGCTTGTCGAGGCTCTCGATCACGAGAGGGTCGTTCTCGTGGCGCAAGACATCGTACGACTTGAAAGCAGTGTCGCGGTAGTCGATCGAGTTGTAGCGCTCTTCAAGCTTCTGGCAGAGTGTCGCTAGATAAGACCAGTCAACGTCTTCGTCTTTTGGGAATTTAATGAGGATCGAGTCCTTGCCTTTGAAGGACTCGATTGCCTCGCGGTAATCGGGCTTCACGCTGCCTGAAATCGTTCTGAGGAACTCCGCCTCGGAGTTGATACCGAAGACGCCGAGCGATGCTCCGGTGCTTGCCTGGCGTTCTGTTTGCCGACTGATCGACTCGTGCGCTGTCGTTTGGACGCGTCGCAGGCCGTCGTCGTCGCAGATGTTCATCCCGACCTTGATGCCGAAGTCGTAGACGATCTGATCCTTATCCAGAAAGCTGTCGCCATGTTGGCCGAAGGCAGCGACGAAATGGAGATCGTCGAGTTCTTTGCGCTCTATCCGAAGGGCCATGATCGCGCGGGGAAATCTGTTTTTTGCCGAAAACTTATACTGCGTCGCTTCGAAGCCGGAGTTTAGAAATTTCATCCAGGGAATGGCGTTCTCGGTCTTCTCCGAGCCGCCAGCATCCTGGAATTTTATGTAGCCGTCGAACTCTCCCTCAAGCGCGACCTTATCGTAGTCTTTCAGATCGCCTTTAAGATAATCATCGAAATCTACACCGTTTTTGATCTTGTATAACGTTACCCGCTTGAACTCTGTCATGCTTGTCGCCCCCCTAGACTATTCCTTCGCCAGAACAACGATACACCCAACCGAAGATCAAGCGCCACCGTAGATTGCGCTCGGCTTGCGGACCTTCCAAAGTCGGTCGTTAGGCAGGAAAACATGGACGCACGCTCGTTTCCTCGCGCACTCCGCTTGGGCCTCGCACGGCTTTCGCTGTCCGACCCTACAGCCAGGCAGCATTGCAGGCTGCGGGATCGGGATGCTTGGCGTCCAACAGGCGGAGACGTAACGCAGAAAAAATCTAGATAGGGCGTTGCCAATTCGTTCCGCGTCCATATCTGGTGTATAAGACCGAAATTGACGCGTGGGTATGGTCAGGTCTCGCATCGACGACGGAGACGGCTCGTGGCGTGCAATGGCTTCGATCACCCGCCTGATTGCGTGTGCAACTTCAGAGGTGGGCACGGAAACTCTGTTCCACCTCGCCCGGCCCCTAGGGCGTCGCTTCTTGGAAATCTTGCTCCGCCGCGAAGGCGCGTTTTCGAGGGGCGAAGCCTGTCAATGTGCCGGAAGTGCGGCGAGCCGATCTACTACGTTCCCGGCGCACATGGCGGCAGCTTCATAGCCGCTGGCGACGGCTCTTATCTCCGACACAAATGCCGTCGGGAAGTGCCCAAGACGCGTCCGCGAACAAGAATGCCACCCGGTTGGGTCAGCGCTAGCGTGCGCCGATGCCGAGCGAAGTCACGAGATGGCGGTCAGGTATTGCGATTGATCGCACCCGCAGAGGGCGCCCCCTTCGTAGCGGAGATGCTGGGCGGCATTCGGGTTGAGGCGCCTACGATAGTTCTTATGCGCCGGTCACCGGAGGACGCGGGCGTGGTCGAGATGACCTACCTAGATGAGCAAGGCAGCCCATCGAGCGCGAGGCTGTTGGCGAAGCGGCACTAGGCGGCACCATCCCTCCGGACACGATTGCCCCTCACCCTTCGCGCGGCCGGCCGCTTCGCTTGCCGGGCGCTCATCGGCCCTCTCAGCCTCCGCGCTGCCCTTCGGGTCCTGCCGGGAGAGGGAGGTCGGTGGGGGATGGGGCGGGTTGATCGTCAGGTTCCTCTCTCTACCGCTCACCCCGGCGAAGGCCGGGGCCCAGATGACATAGCGCTAACGCCAGACCAGCCAGACACAGCGCCCTTTCGGCTAGCTGCGAGCCATATGATCTGGGCCCCGGCCTTCGCCGGGGTGAGCGGATTTAGGGACGGATGGGACGCGGGCTATTCCGGTGGCGGTTCCCAGTCTTCGGGGTCTTTGCCTTCGCGGAACATCTCGTCGAAGAGGTCGCGCCAGGTGGGGTTTTGCTCTTCGATGAGGCGGAGCTTCCAGGCGCGGCACCATTCCTTGATGCGGCGTTCGCGGGTGAAGGCGTCGTGGCGGGTGGCGTGGGGCTCGGCCCAGACGAGGAGCTTGCAGCCGTATTTCTTGGTGTGGCCGTCGAAGGTTTCGTCGCGGTGCTGGAGGGTGCGGACGTAGAGGTTGTCGGAGTGGCCGACGTAGGTCGTGCCGTTGCGGGCGCTGGCCATGATGTAGGTCCAGAAGGGCAAGCGGCGGCGTCCTACGATCTGGGCCCCGGCCTACGCCGGGGTGAGCGGTAGAAATTGGAAGCGCTTATCCCCGCTCGTCAAAGCGTGTTTTCCCTTGTGAGCAAGGTGCCGGCCTCGCCGGAACAGCCCCTTCATCCCCCTCCCCTCGCGCCACCCGCACACTGCCGCGCATGGAACGCGAAACCCTGCCCCCGATGTCGGACGCCGAGTGGCGGTCGTTGATGAGCGAGAGCCGGCCGACGCGGCGGCGGGTGTCGGAGGAGACCTGGATGATGATCCGGCGGGGGTGGGAACAGGGGGAGACGGCGCAGTCGCTGGCGAAGCGGTTCGAGGTGGGGCTGGCGAACCTGTGGCGGCGGCGCGCGGCGGAGGACTGGAGCCGGGCCGCGCCGGAGGACCGCAAGGGCGAGCCGCTGGAAGGCTGGCAGCGGCATGTGGACGAGCGGGTGCGGGCGTTCCAGGACGGGTTGGAGCGCGAGCGGCTGATGGCGCGGCGGCTGGCGGGGGCGCTGACGGGCGATGGGCGGGGCGACATGCCGCTGTGGCACCTGGCGTTCGTCATGCACTGGCGGGCCGAGCATCTGGGCGACGACGTCGCGCGCGCGGACCGGGAGCGATTGCGCGCCGAGGACTGGGCGAGTTGCGTGTGGCGCGAGGACGGACGGCTGTGGCCGCTGGACTATGCCGACCTCGCGCTGATGCGGATGCACCGGCAGGACATGAAGGAGGAGCTGGACCTGCCCGAGGCGGCAGCGCGGTGGTTGCCGTGAGCGGAACCGCCGGGAGGCTGTCCGGTTAGCCTGTCATGGAAAACGGGATGAGCTACCGCCGTTTCGCGGCGATGATCGCGGCCGGGACGGTCGTGATGTTCGGGCTTATGTACCTGAACACCTATGCGATCGGGCATGTGCGGTTCAGCCAGACGCGGATGTGGATGGCGCTGCTGATGGGGGCGGTGATGGCCGTGGTCATGCTCGGCTTCATGTGGCCGATGTACCGGGGGCTGAAGATCAAGCTGGGGATCCTGGGCGGGGCTGCGGCGGTGTTCGCGCTGAGCCTGCTCATGGTGCGCAGCCAGGAGACGGTGGACGACGTCAGCTACATGAAAGCCATGATCCCGCACCACTCCATCGCCATCATGACCAGCGAGCGGGCTCATATCCGCGACCCGCGCGTGCGCGAGCTGGCGGACAAGATCATCGCGGCCCAGGTGCGCGAGATCGGCGAGATGGAGGCCCTGATCGCCGAACTGGAGGCCGAGCCGACGCCCAAGGGGGCGCCCGACCTGCCGGCGCGGCGGGCGGGGTCGTGACGATGTGGCGGAGCGGCCACAGCCGGGCGCGCTGAGGGCCGGAAAGGTTCCGTACCCGGAACGGCTGCGACGATTCGCGCATTCGGAGGGGTCGAGGAGATCGACATGACCCGCCCTGACGCCAAGACCAACCTGCGCCTGGTGACCCCGGAATCGGAGGTCTATGACCTGATGCGCGCGCCCGAGACGACGGCGGAGCGGGTCAAACGGCTGCAGGCCGAGGCGCGGGCGCTGGCGGTCGAGGAGATCGAGCGGCTGGAGCGACTGCTGCGCGAGGCCGGCGAGGCGGCGAAGGCCATTTCGGCGGGCGGCGACGCCTATCCGGTCGGGGCGCGCGAACTGGCGTCGCGGCTGGGCGAGGACCTGCCCGCCCGGGCCGAGACGCTGAAGGCGATCGCGCAGAGGGTCTAGAAGGGCCTCAGGTCTCGACCGTGCCGCTCTCGCGGGCCGTGCCGTCGTCGGGCCACATGACCCGGCCGACCAGGACCAGCTGCTCTTCCATCGTGACGAACCAGTGGGCCGCCTGGGCGCGGGTGACGCCGTAGTGCAGGCAGTCGCGGCGCCAGACCAGCAGCTCGCTGTCCTCGGGAACGGCCACGTCGGCGATCCAGACGAAGTCCAGCTCGGCCTCCATACGGCGGGCGTGGTCGGCGTCATCGGCGGTGTAGACGGCGCCGATCTCGATCTCGGAACAGACCGCCGACAGGCCCTGGCCGACGCAGTCGAAGCCCTCGACATAGGCGTAATAGCCGTTGGCGTACTGGAAGTTGAGGCTGAAGCCCTCCTCGCCCTCCAGCCGGTCGGTGATGGTGGCGCCGGCCTCGGTGATGAAGGCCTCGGCCTGGGCGACGCTCATGCCCGTGAGGACCTCGGCGTCCGCGCCCGTAGGGGCCGTGGGGGCCGTGGCGCCCCGCCCGCCCGGCGCCGACGCCGCCATCGCGGCCGAAGCCGACATCGCCACCAGATTCACAGCGGCCAATGCTCCCAGAAACGGGACCGCCGTCGTACGCTTCACCACCCTTGCACCTCAAAACTGAACAGACCGGTCTCACCCGGCGAATAGGACGTCAGACGCGCCGTATAGAGCCCCGTATAGGGGGCGCGGAAGGTCACCTGGGCGTCAAATCCGGTGTCGCCGCCGCCGGAATCGTCGTCGGACCACTGGGCCTCAAAGCCCGAGCCGCTCCACTGGCCGACATCGAGGTAGGCGTCGAAGTCCGACGAGCGCAGGGTGACGGTCACCGTCTGGCCCGCCATGGCGTAGAAATCGCGCAGCTCGTAGTAGGCGCCGTCCCCGGCGTTGTCGGTGTCGGTCAGCCAGCCGTCGACGATCATGCCGGCGCTGAGCCCGCCCTCGGGCGTGGCCGATACGTCCTCGACGATCAGCCGGTAAGCCCCCGAGGCGCCGGTTCCATAGGTCGAGGCGCGGACCTCGAAGACGTCGTCGGCGACCGACTGGAAGTAGAACTGCGAGTTCAGTTCACCGCCGGAATCGTCGTCGTGGAACAGGGGGACCCAGTCGCCGGCGCTGTTGATCACGCCCAGGATGACGAAGCTGTCGACCTCGGTCGATTCCTGGCGGATGCGCACGACGTGCTGCTCGGGGATGATGAACTGATAGGCCTCATAGCTGCGGCCATCGACGTCGACGGGGTCGTCCCAGTCGATGTAGCCGCCCTGGTCGATCGGCAGGTAGCTGAGCCCGTATTCGCCCTGGCCGGAGCCGTTCACCCACTGGCTGGAGCGGGTGAGCATATAGGGGCCGTAGTCGTCGCTGGAGAAGCTGGTGGCGCGGACTTCGTACTCGCCGCCTTCGACGGCGCGGTACTGCAGAAGGGCGCTGGGATAGCCGCCGCCGTCGTCGTCGCGGGCCAGCTCGTGAAACTGACCGCCGGGGGCCGAGCGGCCGATCTGCAGATAGGAATCGATGTCGCTGGACGACATGTTGAGCACGATCAGCTCGCCCGGCTGGGCGTAGAGACGCCAGCGGTCGAAGCGGCCGCCGGTCGAGGACACCGGATCGCGGCTCTCGAGATCGCCGTAGACCGTGCCCTCGGGCGCGATCTGCTGCTGGGCGACGGCCTGGCCTGAGGCCGCCATCATCAGGGCCGCGGCGGCCCCCGCGAACATCCATCGGCTGGTCATGGTCTTTTCCCTCCCCAGGCGCTTGCCATGGGTTCAGATAACCATGAACTGTGATCGTCTGTGAAGGAACCTGCCGGTTCCTGATGGCTTTGATCTGCGTTGGGGCGGCGTCGGGCCGCCGGGAAGGAAACCGATCCATGAAACACGTTCTGATGTGCGCGGCCGCGGCCGTGGCCCTGACCGCCTGCCAGCCGGCCGGCGACGCGACCGAGACCGCCGACGCCGGCGCCATGACCGCAGAAGACGGCGCGACCCCTGCCTCGGCCTCAGGCGGAGACGTCATCGAGGCGCGCGTGCGCGAAGGCCTGTGGTCGACCACCATGACCGCGGAGGGGATGCCGATCACCCTGTCGTCGCGGATCTGCATGGACGAGCGGATGAGCGCCCTGGACGGCGGCGCAGCCAACCAGGCCGACATTGAGGACTGCGATCAGACGCTGAACCGGACGGCCACGGGCCTGGAGTTCACCAGCCGCTGCGACATGGGCGATCAGGGCGTGACCGAGACGACGGGGACCCTGACCGGCGATTTCCAGACCGCCTACCGGATGGACGCCACGGTCGTGACGACAGGGGCCCAGGCGGCCAACGGCACGGTGCGCATGACCACCGAGGCGCGCTACGAAGGCCCCTGCCCCGAAGGCTGGCGGCCGGGCGACATGGAAATCCCGGGCATGGGCCGGGTCAATGTGCTGGAGCAGGCCGAGGCCGGCGCCGCCATGGCGGTCCAGCCCGCGGGCTGAACCGGCCTCACGACGCGGGTTTGGACTGGATCAGATTGAGCAGTCCAAACACGCTCTTGACCGTGAACCAGATCAGCAGGACCAGGCTGATAACCGCCGGAACCCACAGGAAGATCAGGCCGATCAGGACCAGGCACAGCAGGCCGATCAACACCCACGGGATGACGTGCCACCAGAAGGACTGCCAGAAGATACGAATCTGCTGGTCGAAGTGGCTGCGGACCCAGCCATGGGCTCCGCCGCGCGCCACATAGGCCACGATCAGTCCGACGAGGGCGAGGACGCCCGCGCTGGGAATGCTGAGGATGTAGAGCAGCCAGACAACCGCCGCGGCGGGGCGGCCTTCTTCGGCCAGGACGTCGGGGTCGTGATGAGCGCTCATGCCAGCATCCAGGTTCGGGGGTCTCGAACGGGCTGCCGACGCGAGAGCCGGTACAGGCCCGCGGCGCCACGCGCCACGACCCAGATCACCGTAAGGCTGAGGACGAAGACGCCCAGGCCCAGCGGCAAGGTCAGAACGCCGATCACCCCGGCGACGGTTCCGATAAAGCTGGTGCGCAGCTGATAGAGCAGGTGCGACGCTGTCCAGCCCTTGACCATGAAGCGAGCCAGCCAGGACAGGGCCAGGGCCAGCACGACGGTCAGGCCGGCCGTCAGAGCCGCCCCGATGAGGAAGACATAGAGGGTCAAGGCCATGCGGGTGTCACCCTCGGCGGTGACGCCCTCGTCACGCGGCCGCGTGCCGCCACGCTCGAAGGTGCGCGTGGCGCCGGGTCTACCGTAGTCGTCGGGTACGGCAGCGGCCGCAACGGCCGGCGTCACAGGCTCAGGTTCCGGGTCGAAGAACGACGGCGCCGGCTCGGGCTCGGGCTCGGGCTCGAGTTGGTCTTCAGGCTCTGGCGCCGCCAGCGGCTCCGGCGCAATCAGCTGATCGGCGTCCGACGCGGGCCTGGGTGAACCCTCCAGGGCGCGCGAATGGGAGAAGCCGACGATGTCGTCGTCAAAGTCATCCACCGGCGTCGGGGCGGTCTGTTTATCGGGGTCTTCAGGCTCGGCCATGGGTCCTCGGATCGCCTATCCCTAACGTCACGCCGGACAGGCGGCAACTTGGCTTATCGGCTCAGGGCCACCACACAGCCGGCGGCCTGGGCGCCGGCGATGGCCTCTGGCTTGGAAACGGTAACGCGCACACGCCGGACCCGTTCGTCGGTCATCAGAGCGCGGGCCAGACGTTCGGCGAAGGTTTCGACCAAGCCGATGTGCCCCTCGGCCACGATCGCCTCCACGGCCTCGGCGACGCCTTCGTAGTTGTAGGTGTCCATCAGGCGATCGACATGATGCGGGGTCAGGTCCAGTTCGGCGTCGACGATCAGCGGCTGGCTACGGCCATGCTCATGGTCATAGACGCCGATGGCGGCCTGAACGGCCAGGCCGCGCACGAAAACGGTCAGGCAGTCGAGGACAGGCTCGGTCGACACGGCTCAGGGCTCCTGGATGTCGGGCGTACGCCAGCCGAGATGCTGACCGGAATCGACGGCGATCATCTGGCCGGTCACCGCCCGGGCGTCAACGAGCCAGGCGACGGCGTCGGCGATCTCGGAGGGCTCGACGGGGCGGCCCATCAGGGTGCCCTCAGCCTCTTGCGCGAAGGTGTCGGCGTTCTGATGGATGGAGGCCATCGTCGGCCCCGGCCCCACGCCATTGACCCGGATCCTCGGGGCCCATGCCTGGGCCAGCATGCGCGTGGCGGTCCACAGGGCGGACTTGGACAGGGCGTAGGAGAAGAACTGCGGCGTCGGCTTCCAGACGCGCTGGTCCAGGATGTTGATGACCACGGCGCCCTCGGTCGCCTGTTCGGCGAAGGCCTCGGCCAGAACGACCGGCGCGCGCAGGTTGGTGTCGAGGTGGCGGTCCCAGGTCTCGCGGTCCAGCGAACCGGCGCGGTCGTCCTGGAAGACCGAGGCGCAGTTGACCAGAACCCGGACCGAACCAAGGGCCTCGGCGGTGCGAGCCACCAGGCCGCGCGCGGCCGCCTCGTCGGTCAGATCGGCCTGAAGGCATACGGACTTGCGGCCCATGGCCTCAACGGCCTGGGCGACCTCGTCGGCCTCATCGGGGCCGGAACGATAGTGGACAGCGATGTCGAAGCCGCCCTCGGCCAGCCTGAGCGCGATGGCCCGCCCGATCCGACGGCCCGCGCCGGTCACGAGCGCCGCGCCGCGGGTCATCAGTCGAGCCGGCCGAACTCGATGACGTTGAAGATCGCGATGACGGCGATGAAGCCGAAGATGATGCCGATCGCCAGCATGAGGGTGCTCCGAAGTCAGATGAGCCCCGGATAGGCTGCCTCGCCCTTACGATCAAGCCGTTGCAGGGCTAAGGTGGCCGCATGCCCTGGCGCATCGCCATCGAGCCGTTCACGCGGCCGCTGTTCTTTCTGATCTCGCGGCTGACGCGGGGAAAGACGCTGGGCGTGCGCATCATCGCCCGCGATGAGACCGGCGCGATCATGCTGGTCAGGCACACCTATCTGGAGGGCTGGTGGCTGCCCGGCGGCGGCGTGGACCGGGGCGAGACCGCCGAGGCTGCGGCCGCGCGCGAGCTGGAGGAAGAAGCCGGGTTAAAGGCGACTGGCCGCCCTCGCCTGCTGTCGATCCATTCCAACGAGCGATTCTTTCCGGGCGACCATGTGTTGGTGTTCGAAGTGGACCGATTCGAACCGGCGACCGCCTCGTCCCGCCATGAGATCGCCGAGGCGCGCTTCTTCGCCCTCGACGCCCTGCCCGAGGACCTCAACCGGGGATCGGGCCAGCGATTGCTCGAGCTTCTGGGGCATGAGGCGCCGTCTCTCGACTGGTGACAGGCGACAGGCCGCGCGGGCCTTGCTAAAGCCCAAGCCATCACAGCCGGAGAGTCGCGCGTGACCTTTCCCGAGTTCGACCCGATCATCTTCCAGATCGGCATCTTCGCCATTCGCTGGTACGCCCTGGCCTATATCGCCGGCATTCTGATCGGTTGGCGCTATGCGGTGATGATCGCGCGGCGCGACTACCTGTGGGCGCCGGGCAAGGCGCCGGCGAATCCGGCCCAGATCGACGACCTGATCCTGTGGATCACCCTCGGCGTCATCGTCGGCGGACGGCTGGGCTATGTGCTGTTCTACGGCTCGCTGATGGATCCGCCCATCTGGGCCAACCCACTGGATATCTTCAAGATCTGGGAAGGCGGCATGGCCTTCCACGGCGGCGCGATCGGGGTGATCCTGGCCGTATTCTTCTATGCCCGCTCGCAGGGCATGAATATCCTTCGGCTGGGAGACCTGGTGGCTCCGGCGGTGCCGTTCGGCCTGTTCTTCGGCCGCATCGCCAACTTCATCAACGGCGAGCTGTGGGGTCGTCCGACCGACGGCCCGTTCGGCATGATCTTCTGCAATGACGCGATCCGCGCCGACTACAACGGCTTTTGCCCGGCCGGCGAGTTCGCTCGGCACCCGAGCCAGCTCTATGAGGCGGGCCTGGAGGGCATCGGACTGTTCCTGATCCTGTGGCTGGCGGTGTGGAAGCTGAAGCTCGTGGCCAAGCCGGGCTATGTGACCGGCCTGTTCCTGGTCGGCTACGGCCTGTCGCGGGCCCTGCTGGAGACGGTGCGCGAGCCAGACAGCTTCATGCCGGCCTCGCTGCAGGGAACCCTGACCATGGGCATGCTGCTGTCGATCCCGATGATCATCGCCGGGCTGTGGCTGATCTGGCGGGCCCGCAAGAATCCGCCCTACGCGGGCGTCTAGGGCGGGGGCATGAGCCTCAAGGACAGGCTGGTCCGCGACATCGGCGAGTCCGGGCCGATCACAGTCGCCGACTATGTGACGCGCTGCCTGCACGATCCGCAGGACGGCTATTACGCGACGCGGCCACGGCTGGGGCCGGGCGGGGACTTCATCACCGCCCCCCTCGTCAGCCAGATGTTCGGCGAGCTGATCGGCCTGTGGGCGGTGGAGACCTGGCGCCGGCTGGGCGCGCCGGACCGGTTTCACCTGATCGAGGTGGGCCCCGGCGACGGGACCTTGATGTCGGATGCCCTGAGAGCCGCGCGGGTCGATCCCGCCTTCCTGCAGGCGTGCGATCTCGTCCTGATCGAGCCGTCGGCGCCGCTGAGAGCCGAACAGGCGAAGGCCCTGGCCCACGGCGACCGCGAGCCACGCTGGGTGCGCGCGCTGGAAGCGTTCGAGCCGGATTCGCCCGTCATCCTGATCGCCAACGAGGTGCTGGACTGTCTGCCGGCACGCCAGTTCGTGAAGACCGAGGACGGATGGGCCGAGCGGCGCGTCGGCGTCGATGAGGCGGGTGAACTGATCTTCGGCCATGCGCCTATCACCGACCGGTTCGTCAAACCGGCCTTCGAGATGGCGCCCGGTCAGGTCATCGAGATCGCGGGCCAGCAGGCGGCGTTCGGCGCGGTCTGCGGCGAGCTGGTCAAGACACACGGCGGGGTCGCCCTGCTGATCGACTATGGACGGGACCGGCCCGAGGCCGGCGACACGCTTCAGGCCCTGGTCCGGCACCAGAAGGTCGATCCCCTCACCTCGCCCGGCGAGGCGGATGTGACCATGTGGGCGGACTTCCCCTCGGTCATGGAGGCGGCGCTGAAGACCGGAGCTGACGTCACCGGATGCCGGGGCCAGGGCGATTTCCTGAGGACGCTGGGGATCGACGCGCGGGCCGAGCGGCTGTCGGCGGGGCGGGCTGAGGCCCGGGCGGTGATCGGGCGGCAGCTGGAGCGGCTGACGGCGCCGGACCAGATGGGCGTGCTGTTCAAGGCCTGTGCGGTGTTTTCGCCGCGCTCGCTGACTGTGCCGGGGTTCGAGACATGAAGCTGACGCCGATCACCCATCCCCTGCTGGAAGCCGCCGGCGTGAAGCATGGCTTCTTCACGCGTCAGGGCGGGGTCTCGGACGGCATCTACACAAGCCTGAACACGGGCGTGGGCTCCAGCGACGATGCGGAGCGGGTGTCGGAGAACAGGCGGCGCATCGCGGCGCATCTGGGCGGGACCCAGGACGATCTGGCCGCCTGTTATCAAGTTCATTCCTCGATTGCCCGTGTGGCCGAGGGGGGCTGGAAGGGCCATCGGCCTGAGGGCGACGCCTCGGTGACGCGGGCCCCAGGCGTGATTTGCGGCGTGCTGACGGCGGACTGCGCGCCGATCCTGCTGGCGGACCCCGAGGCGGGCGTCGTCGGCGCAGCCCACGCGGGCTGGAAGGGCGCGCTGGGCGGGATCATCCAGTCGACAGTCGACGCCATGGCGGGACTGGGCGCCGAGCCGTCACGCATGGTCGCGGTCGTCGGCCCCTGTATCGCTCAGGCGAGCTACGAGGTCGGCGCGGACTATCAGGACCGGTTTGAGACCGAGGCGCCCGGATCGAGCCGGTTCTTCGTAGCGGGCGCCACGCCCGACAAGCGGATGTTCGACCTGCCGGGGTTCGTACTGTGGCGGCTGGAGCAGGCCGGTGTCGGTGACGCCGCCTGGACGGGACATGACACGCGCGCGGACGAGGGCCTGTTCTATTCGAATCGGCGGGCTTTCCTGGCGGGAGAGCCGGACTTCGGCCGGCTGATGAGCGCGATCAGCCTCTAGGCCGTCTGGGCCAGTTCCGGGGTCTTCGTCACGAAGCGCCACTTGGACGGATTGGCCAGCAGTTCACGCACCAGCTTGTTGTTCAGCGCGTGGCCGCCCTTGACGCCCTCGTAGCGGGCCAGGAGCGGCGCACCGAGGACGTAGAGGTCGCCGATGGCGTCCAGGGCCTTGTGACGCACGAACTCGCGTTCCATGCGCAGGCCGTCGGGGTTCAGGATTTGCTCGCCGTCGATGACGATCGCGTTCTCGAGGCTGCCGCCGCGGGCCAGACCCATCTGACGCAGGGCCTCGACCTCATGGGCGAAGCCGAAGGTGCGGGCCGCCATGATCTCATCGCGGAAGGTCTGCTCGTCGACGACGAAGTCGACCACCTGGTTGCCGATGACGGCATTCGGGAAATCGATCTCGAAGCGCATCTCGTAGCGGTCGCAGGGGGCCAGACGGGCGGACTTGTCGCCCTCGACGACCTCGATCGGCTCCAGCACCTCGATATAGCGCTGGGCGGTCTCCTGACGGCGGAAGCCGGCGCGGTCCAGCAACTGGACGAACGGCAGGGCCGAGCCGTCCATGATCGGCAGTTCCGGGCCATCCAGTTCGACGACGGCGTTGGAGACGCCGAGCGCGGCCAGGGCGGCCATCAGGTGTTCGATCGTGGCCACCGTCACTCCGTCCGCATTGGCGATCACGGTGTTCAGGCGGCTGTCGACGACGCTGTCGCCGGTGACGGGAATGCGGTTGTCGCGGTCGGTGATGTCGGCGCGCACGAAGACGACGCCCGTGCCCGCCGGGGCCGGACGGATGGACAGACGCGTACGCTGGCCGGAGTGCACGCCGACGCCGGCGCAGATGGCCGGACCCGCCAGGGTGTGCTCGTGTTGATCCTTGATGGCAGACGCCACGACGGAAACCTCAATAGACTCAATGGACCCGCGAACAAACGGGTCGCCCCCACCTCGCCCTTAACCCTGTGGGCCGTCACGGGAAATGAAAGTCGGGTTTCGGTTTGTTTCGCAGCGCACCACAGACGCGAAAACGCCGCCCGGGGTTTCCCTCGGGCGGCGCTTCGGATTTCAGGGCCGGCTAGTTGGCCAGTCTGCGGAGAAACGACGGAATATTGAGGTCGTCTTCGTCCGGCACGGCGGTCTGCTGCGGCGGAGTGTCGTCAGTCCGCTGGACGGGCGTCAGGTGGGGCGCGGGACGCGGAGCCGGCATGGGCTCCGGATCCGCCTTGCGACGGCCGAACAGGGTGAAGCGCTCACGCTTGGGCTCGCGCCGCTCCATGAACAGGCCCTCGTCGTGGGCCGGATCGACTTCCGGCTCGGGCGCGGGGGCCGTGGCGCGCGGGGTCGGCGCCGGCTCGGTGAGGTACAGGTCGCCCTGGGCTTCCATTTCCTCGACCGCCGGGTCGACGATGCGGGCGATGACGCGCGGCTCGGCCGGAGCCTCCTCGACGATCATCTGGCGCGGATCGATGGTGCGGGCGGCGACTTCCAGATCAGCCTGGGCGCGGCGGACCGCCGGCTCGGGCTGACGCTGACCAAAGGCGGGCTCGACCGCGGGGGCCGGAGCCGGCGTGGGCTCGACGACCGGCTCGGGCGTCGGCTTGGTCACGGCCTCGGTGCGGCGCACCGGGGTCGGCTCGATCTTCTGGATGGAGGCCTCGTCCATGCCGGTGGCGACCACCGACACGCGCAGCTTGCCTTCCAAATCCGGATCGAAGGCGGCGCCGAAGATGAAGTTGGCTTCCGGATCGACTTCGCCCCAGATGATGTTGGCGGCCTCATCGACCTCCATCAGGGTCATGTCCTTGCCGCCGGTGATGTTCACCAGAACGGCCTTGGCGCCGCGCAGCGAGGTGTCGTCCAGCAGCGGGTTCTGGATGGCGGCCTGGGCGGCGGCGACCGCACGGTCTTCGCCCTGAGCCTCGCCGGTGCCCATCATGGCCTTGCCCATCTCGCTCATCACGGCGCGGACGTCGGCGAAGTCGAGGTTGATGAGGCCGGGCAGCACCATCAGGTCGGTGATGGAGCGCACGCCCGCCAGCAGCACCTGGTCGGCCAGACCGAAGGCTTCGGTGAAGCCGGTCTTCTCGTTGGCGATGCGGAACAGGTTCTGGTTCGGAATGACGATCAGGGTGTCGACGTAGCGCTGGAGCTCGGCGATGCCGGCTTCGGCGAGACGCATGCGGTGACGGCCTTCGAACGAGAAAGGCTTGGTCACGACGCCGACGGTCAGGATGCCGCGGTCACGTGCGCAGCGGGCGATGACCGGGGCCGCGCCCGTGCCGGTGCCGCCGCCCATGCCGGCGGTGATGAAGACCATGTGCGCGCCGTCGAGGTAGGAGTGGATCTCGTCCTCGGACTCCTCGGCGGCGTTCATTCCGACCTCGGGATGGGCGCCCGCGCCCAACCCTTGCGTGATCGTCTGGCCCAGCTGGATGCGCTGGCTGGCCTTGGAATAGGTCAGATGCTGGGCGTCCGTATTGGCCACCACGAAGTCGCACCCTTCAAGGGTGGCCTCGATCATGTTGTTGACCGCATTGCCACCGGCGCCACCGACACCGAACACCACGATGCGGGGCTTCAGTTCCGTCGCCTTGGGCGCCGAAAGACCCAGATCACGCATTTCTCTACCGACCTCCGACCCTGTCGCCGATTTCTCAGCTCCGCCGCCTGCGAAGCACCGTCTACGGACAGGGTTAATGATTGATCACCAGTCTTAAGGACCGGTTACCGCGATAGCGTGAGTCGTGATTCCTTCTAGGGTTTTGTTAACCGCGACAAATCGCGCAGGTCAGAAATTTTCGGCGACCCAGCGGATCATCTTCGGAACCAGCCCGCCCTGGACCTGCGGCGCGGCCGCCGGGCCGATCTTGGCGGTCAGCATTTTCTTGGCGGAAACCGCCTCGCGCGGGCCGTAGGCGGCGCGTACCAGCACGCCGGTGGCGGCGCAGAAGGCGGGCCCAGAGGCCGCATCGGCCAGGTGCGGGCTACGCATCGGGCGGGCCAGACGCACCGGGCGGCCGTCGAACACCCGCACGGCCATTTCACGCACACCGACCAGCTGGCTGGCGCCGCCCGTCAGGACGACGCCCGCACCCGGCTCGAACGGGGCGCCGGACTTCTTCAGACGGTCGCGCACCAGTTCCAGCGTCTCTTCGACGCGCGGCGCGATGATGTTGGTGACAATGCCGCGATCCACGCGGATCGGCGGAGCGCCCGGGTCGTCGCCACGCGGCGGAACCTCGACCTGCTCTCCATATTCATGGGCCGAGGCCATGCAAGAGCCGTGCATGGTCTTGACGCGCTCGGCCCCGTTCAGGGTGGTTGAGAGGCCCCGCGCGATGTCCTGGGTCACGTGCGACCCGCCGACCGGCACCCCGTCGACGTGAACAAGCGAGCCGCCGGCGAAGACCGCCGCCGTGGTCGAGCCACCGCCCATGTCGATACAGGCGCAGCCCAGCTCCTTTTCATCCTCTTCCAGCGCGGACAGGGCCGACATGAAGGGGGCCGAGACGACGCCCTCCAGGTCCAGATGCGCCAGCGACAGGCAGTGCGACAGGGCCGTGAAAGCCGTCTCAGCCATGGTCACGACCAGAAGATCGAGGCTCAGCTGGTCACCGGTCAGACCACGAGGGTCGCGTACCGGCGGGCCACCGTCGACGGCCCAGCGAACGGGCAGCAGATGGATGGGCCGGCGGCCCGGGAAGTTGGCTCGCGCCAGTGCGCTGGAAATGGCGCGCACCAGATCGGCGTCGCGGATCGGCCGGGCGCCGAGCGACACCACGGTCCCGACGCGGCTCGAGGACTGCTGGCCAATGGCGGTGGTGACGATGACGCCCGAGACCGGGTCCTCGCTGTCGCGCTCGGCACGCTGGACGGCGTGAGAGACGGCGTCGGCGGCCTGTTCGAGATCGGCCAGGGCTCCGCCCTTCACGCCGCGCGACTGCACATAGCCCATGTGAGCGACCCGGATGGTCCGGTCCGCATGGCGCACGCCGTCGGGCGTCATGATGAAGCAGGCGACCTTGGAGGCCCCCAGATCGAGCGAGGTCACCTGGGCGGGCTTGCCCTGCCCCAGCCTGCGCAGCGTGTCGTTCGTCCCGTCGTTTCCGCCCAGACGCGTCATTCCATCACCCCAGGCGCCCGTTCTGGACGCGCATCAATCCCGTCACGTCGAGCCGCGCGGCTCGATCGCCACGCTCTCGGCCACCCTCATGTCCACACGCGCGAAGCCCAGATCGAGCAGGCGCTCGGACTGGTCCATCGCCTCCAGCTGAACCAGCGCCGCATCGACGCCGTCAGCCGGCAACTGAATCACGCCGCCGTCACGCAACAGCAGGTTCCACCGGCGGCCATCCACCCAGACGGCCGCGTCCAGCCGGTCGCGCAGGCGCGGCCAGCGGTCGATCAGCGGGATCAGGTCTCCTGAGGCTGCATCGGCCCCCTCGCCCACCACCAGCGGAAGTTCGGAAAAGCGGCCCGGATCGGCGTCGGGAATCACCGCGCCGTCGCCATCGACGACGCGCACCACACCACCGCTCTGCCACACGGCGGTCGGGCGGCGCTCGGCCACCTCGATGACGAGCGTGTTGGGGAGAAGGCGGACCACCCGCGCATGGCTGACCCAGCCGACGGTCTCGACCTGGGCCTGGACCTCATCAAGATCCATGAAGACAAAGGGCTGGCCGCGCTGCAGGCGGAGTTCGTCGAGGATGGCGCGCTGACCCGCGGGCGTGGCGCCCTGGACGTGGACCTGTTCCAGACGGAAGCCCATGGCCGCCATCTGATCATCGGCGGCGCGGCCGGTGGCCGAGGCCATCTCGTCTCCCCAGCCGATCACAGCGATCAGGGCGGCCACAGCCGTCAGCGAACCCAGGCCCCACCAGGCCATGGCGGGCGTCAGACCCCGATCAAGGAAGCCCGGACGCGGAGCGCCGCGCACGGGACCGCGCTGAGCCGGCGCCCGCTTGCGCTGGGTCGGAGCGGCCTGTCTGCGACCTCCGCGCACTACCGCCGGCATGAGGCGTCCTCGACCATCCACTGGACCAGGGCTTCGAAGTTCATGCCGACATGGGCCGCCTGTTCAGGGGCCAGCGACGTTGGGGTCATGCCGGGCTGGGTGTTGATCTCCAACAGGACCAGCACGTCCTTGTCGCCGTCGTAGCGGAAGTCCGACCGGCTCACGCCCCGGCATCCCATGGCGACATGGGCCTTTTCGGCCTCGCGCAGGCAGCGCTCGAAGATGGCCGGCGGCAGGTCGGCGGGCAGCTGGTGCGTCGAGCCGCCCGGCGCGTACTTGGCCTCATAGTCATAGAAGCCCTTGGCCGGGGTGATGTCGGTCACCGTCAGGGCGCGCGGGCCGGCCTCCTCCCCGATCACGGTCACGCACAGCTCCTTGCCGGCGACGTAAGGCTCAACCATCACCTTTTCGCCGTAGGTCCAGTCGGACGCGCCGACTTCGGTGGCGAAATCGTTGGAGCCTTCGCGGACCAGATAGACCCCGACCGAGGACCCCTCGGCGTTCGGCTTGACCACATAGGGCGGCGCGATGACGTGGCCGGCCGCAACCGCGTGCCGGTCGAACAGGCCGCCACCGGGCACGGTGACGCCCGCAGCCTTGAGCACCGCCTTGGACTTGTCCTTGTCCATCGACAGGGCCGAGGCCATGACGCCCGAGTGGGTATAGGGAATTTGCAGGATTTCGAGCACGCCCTGAACACAGCCGTCCTCGCCGTAGGGGCCGTGCAGGGCGTTGAAGGCTACGTGCGGCGCCAGGGCCTTCAGGGCCGAGGCGACATCGTGATCGACGTCGACCTCACTGACCCGGTAGCCCACCCGACGCAGCGCATCCGCACAGGCCTTGCCCGACACGAGGGAGACCTCGCGCTCCGACGACCATCCGCCCATCAGGACGGCGACGTGGGTTTCAGAAACGGGGCGGGACATGGACGAACTCGGCAGCCGGCCGTCCTTGATCGCTAATCTAGGTTTACGGCTGGTTTACCACCCGGCCGCCGAGCACCTTTTTTAGGCCGCGTCGTTGGCGGCCACACTGACCGGCAGGATAATCCCCAGGCGGCCGCCGCCTGAGGCCCCGTTTGTGAAGGTGATGTCCCCTCCGGCGGCGCGGAGGTCGGCCCGGTGCGATCCGATCCCGCCCGCATCGGGCCTCATGCAGGCGTCGTCGAACGCCGTGCGGCGCGCGATCAGCCGATGCGCGTCTGCGTCCTCGATAATGATCTCGCGCCCGATCGCGCCGAGGGACCGGAAGGTGATGTCGATGCGCCCGCCATTCGCCGAGGCCGCCAGAGCGCCCCGGAGACCATCAGCGATGATCCGCTCCAGCGAGCCCGGCGGGAGCGGCGAGTCCGCATCAGGCGCATCCACATTCAGTTGGACAATCGCCCCGGCGCGTTGGGCCTGATAGCGCGACGAGCCAACGACCATCTTCAACGTGTCGACGATCGAGCCGCCCGACACAGCAGGGGCTCCCCGCGCCATGGTGCTCATTTCACGGCTGAGCGCCTCGATCTCGGCGCCGCTTTCGGCGATCCGGGTCAGGAGCTCGAGCTGTCGGGGGTTCAGGTCGCCCATCCGTCCGCTGCGCAGGATGTCGGCCACGGTGACAACGCCGGTCAGGGGCGAGCGGATTTCTTCGCCGACACGGCCCATCATCTCGGACTTGGCGGCGCTGGCGGACTCGGCGAGCGCACGACGCGCGTCCAGTTCCTGGCGATGCAGCTCCAGGGTCCGCAGCGTCGCCGCCAGCGGATAGGCGGTCAGGACCAGCGCTCCCAGGAACCCCTGTATCACCAGACTGGGGTCAAGCTGGTAGGCGATGAAACGCACCACAGGGCCCTGCCCCACGGCGGCGGCGCAGATGATGGCGACCGTGATGGCCGCCACGCCGAGGGCGCCGCCCCAATCCGGATCCCTCAGGACCGCGAGGGCCACCAGCGGGAAGGCGGCCAGGATCACGGGCACGAATGGCTGGAATGACAGGGCGAAGGCCAGAAAGCCGATCGCCGTTGGTACGGCCAAGGTTCGAACGAGGTCGCGCCGGGCCACGCCCGTCATCGACAGGGCGAAGGGCGCGACAATGGCCATGCCCATCATGTCCGCCAGCAGCCAGTCGGTGGTGTTGTCGAGCAGGGCCTGTCCCTCGATCCCGACCCCGAAGGCCATGATCGCCATGGCGATCAGGGAGGACGCCAGCGGACCGGCGGTCACGCCGCCGAGCAGGAACTGGCCGAGGTCCCTCATGCCGTTGAGAGGCATGGTGACGCGACGCATGAACCAGGCCGCCAGGCCGATCTCGACCATATTGGCCACGGGGAACAGGAAGGCGAGAACCGGTGGCCGCCCGATCGCCAGGTTGAGGGCCGCCATGGCTGTGAGCGCCACGCCCAGGGCGATCGCGGCCTGACGCGGCGTCCGACAGGAGCGCAGGACAAAAGCCAGAACGACCGCATTGGCCGGCCAGATCGGCGTGATGCCGACCGCGCCGGAAAAGAAGAGGGCCGAAAAGGCGCAAAGGCCGAAGACAACAACCCAGAGAGCCGCCAGGGCTCCGAGCCGGGGCAGAGAATCAGCGATGCGCATGGCCAAGCTTATTGGCCATCCTTCGTTATCCGACAGTAACCAAGGGTAGGCCACCCGCCGAATTTTGACGCGAGGTCAGCTGGACCTCGCCCAGTGGCGTATGAAGTCGTGCTCGGCGCGCCAGTCGTTCCAGACCGCCCGAGCCCAGCGCCGCACCGCCTCGGCGTGATCGTCCGGCGCAACCGCGCCGACCACATCGGCGACGGTCATGGAGAACGGCGGGGCCTCCAGTACGGGCAGTTCGGCCTTGCGCGAGGCGAAGCCGAGCATCGCGGCGTTGGCCGCCTCCCCGCTCAGGCCGTCATCCAGCTGGACCATCAGCCGCGCCAGATGCAGGCCGACGGACTGGATGGCCTGACGTGAGCCATCACCCGGATGCTGGGCGGCCCAGGCGTCGACGCTGAGGCGGTGCACCGGCATCAGGTCGGGGTTCTGATATTCGCGGGCCATGACCTCGCCGAACGCCGCCCAGCAGGCCGGCGACGAGGTCATATACGCGTGAATCGGGCCATCGACGGCCGGCAGCCGCGAGCCGCAGCCCGGGCAGACGCTGATCTCAGCCGGCCCGGCCAATGCGCTTGATTTCCCAGCCGAGCTGAACGCCGGTCTTTTCCTTGACGTCGGCGCGGACGGCCTCGCCCAGACCCTCGATGTCGGCGGCGGTCGCCTCTCCGGGGTTGATCATGAAGTTGGAGTGGAGCTCCGAGAACTTGGCCCCGCCGCCGGTCACGCTGAACAGCTTGCCGCGCCAGCCGGCCTCATCGACCAGCTTCCAGCTGGAATGGCCGGGCGGGTTCTTGAAGGTCGAGCCGCCGGTCTTCTCGCGGATCGGCTGGGTCTGCTCGCGGCGGCTGGTGATCTCGTCGATGCGGGCCTGCACGGCCTCGGGTTCGTCGGGCGTCCCGCGATAGGTCGCCTCGATCCAGAGGATGTCTTCTTCGTAGCTGTTGTGGCGGTAGGAGTATCCGAATTCCGTATTCGTTTTCTCCACGAAGTCACCGTTGCGCAGAATCCCCCGCGCCGAGATCAGAACGTCTTTTGTTTCAGAGCCATAGCAGCCGGCGTTCATCACCAGCGCTCCGCCGATGGTTCCCGGGATGCCCGCATAGAATTCCAGCCCGCCAATGCCCGCCTTTGCGCTGGCCCTGGCCACCATGCTGTCGAGCGCACCCGCGCCCGCCGTGATCGTGTCGCCCTCGGTCGTGATCTGGGCCCAGGGCCGCCCGGCAAGCCGGATCACAACGCCCTCGACTCCCCCGTCGCGCACGATGACGTTGGAACCCACGCCCAGCACCGTCACCGGAACCGCCGGATCGAGGGCCTTCAAGAACGCCGCCAGGTCCTCGGCGTCAGCCGGGATGAACAGCGCATCGGCCGCGCCGCCAACGCGGAACCAGGTATAGGGCCCCAGCGGCTCGTTCAGGAGCAGCTTGCCACGAACCTCGGGCCAGGCGGTCACTTCATGTCCTCCAGCTGACCCGGCAGGGCGTAAGCCCAGGCGGTGATGTCGCCGGCGCCCAGCAGGACGACCACGTCGCCCGACTTCGCCTCTTCCCGGATGACGCGCGGCAGGACGGCGGCGTTCTCCAGCGGCTGGACGCTACGATGGCCGAAGCGGCGCACGCCCTCGACCAGCGCGTGCTTGTCGACGCCCTCGATCGGCTCCTCGCCCGCGGCATAGACGTCGGCCACGTGAACGATGTCGGCGTCGGCGAAGCAGGTGGAGAACTCCTCCATCAGGTCGCGCAGGCGCGTGAAACGGTGCGGCTGAACGATCGCGATGACACGGCCCTCGGCCACCTGACGCGCGGCCTTGAGCACGGCGGCGATCTCCACCGGGTGATGGCCATAGTCATCGACGATGCGCACCCCATCCACGACGCCCGTGGTGGTGAAGCGCCGCTTGACCCCGCCGAAGCCGGCCAGGCCGATCTTGATGGCCTCGTCCGACACGCCGATCTCGCGGGCGACCGCGATGGCGGCCAGGGCGTTGGACACATTGTGCCAGCCGGCCATGGGTAGATGGACGCCCTCGATCCTGTCCGGCTCGTCCAGGGCGGCCAGCCCCTGCCGCTGGATCACGACATCGAAGCGCGCGCCGTCGGGGCCCATGTCGCAATGCTCGGCCCGCACCATGGCCTGGGGGTTCACCCCATAGGTGACCAGTCGCCGGTTATCGATCTGGGCGACCAGCCGCTGGACCTCCGGGTGGTCCAGACAAACGGCCGCAAAGCCGTAGAAGGGAATGTTCTCGACGAAATCCAGAAAGGCCCGCCGGACCCCGTCGAAGTCGCCATAGTGATCCAGATGCTCCGGATCGATGTTGGTCACGATGCCGACGGTCGACTTCAGACGCAGGAAGCTACCGTCGCTCTCATCCGCCTCGACGACGATCCAGTCGCCCTCGCCGACCTTGGCGTTGGTGCCATAGGCGTTGATGATCCCGCCGTTGACGATGGTCGGGTCCAGCCCGCCCGCGTCCAGCAGGGCCGCGACCATCGAGGTCGTGGTCGTCTTGCCGTGGGTGCCCGCGACCCCGATCGAGAACTGCAGGCGCATCAGCTCGGCCAGCATCTCGGCCCGGCGGACCAGCGGAATGCGGCGCGCCCGCGCGGCCCGCAGCTCGGGGTTCTCGGCCTTGACCGCGGTCGAGAAGACCACCGCCGAGACATCCTCGGAAACGTGCGCCTCGTCGTGGCCGATGAAGATGCGCGCGCCCAGCGCCTCTAGCCGCTCGGTGTTGGCCGAGGCCTTCGCGTCAGAGCCCTGCACCTGATAGCCGATCTTGAGCATGATCTCGGCGATGCCGCTCATGCCGATGCCGCCGATGCCGACGAAATGGATGGGGCCGATATCAAACGGGACGGGGCGGACGCGACGGATCATCCGGGCGCTATAGCCAGCGTCGCGCCGCAATGCATCTATTCTCGCGCGTCAGGTGGCCGCAGGGGGACGCTCCAGCTCCAGACGGTCTCTCGGCAGGGCCTCGGGACAGTGGTCTCGCATGAAGGCCAGCATCTTCTCGCGAATCTCGCAGCGCAGATCGAAGGCTGTTCCGCCATTGCGGGCGCTGGCCAGACAGCGGACCTGGGCCATCCGCTCGGTCGTCTCGACGACCTGAAGCACCTGGACATCCCCGTCCCAATGTGGGGAAGCCCGCACGATACTCTCAAAAGCGGCCCTGAGACGCTCGACCGGCGCGGCCGGGTCCACGTAGAGGAAGACGCTGCCGATCAGGCGGGCCGTTTCGCGCGTCCAGTTCTGGAAGGGCGTGGTGATGAAATAGCTGAGCGGCAGGATCATCCGCCGCCAGTCCCACAGCCGCACCACCACATAGGTGGACGTGATCTCCTCCACGTTGCCCCACTCTCCCTCGACGATGACGGCGTCATCGATGCGGATCGGCTGGGTGATGGCGATCTGGATGCCGGCCAGCAGATTGGTCAGCACCGGCTGAAGCGCCAGGCCGGCGATGATGCCGACCACGCCCGCCGAGGCCAGCAGGCTGACGCCCCACTGGCGGAAACCGCCGATGGTCATCAGGGCCAGGCCAAGCGTCACGATTGCGACCAGCAGCCGGCCTACTTTCTGCAGGATGCGCGTCTGGGTCAGATGCTTGCGGGCGACGAGATTGTCTTCGGTCTCGACGTTGAAACGGCGCAGATACAAGGTGGTCCAGACGTCCAAAGCCCCGGACACCAGCCAGCCCACCGCCAGCACGCTGATGAAAAGGACCACGCCGTGGATCGTCGAGGCGGTCTCGGCCGACAGGGACGAGGCGCTGGCCGCCATCGCCGTGGCCGCCAGCAGCACGATGATCCGCGTCTTCAGCCGCGCCCGGCTGACCAGTCCACGCCAGAACAGGTCACGCTTGCGGACCGTCCGCTTGGCGCCTGCGAAGATCAGCTTGTGCGCCAGCCAACCGAGCCCGAGGAAGACCGCGAAAACGGTCGCGGTCGTCACCCATTCGGGCGCCCACCACAGGGCGTCGGAAAGGTCCGCCACCAGTCGGCGGTCCAGCTCTCGAAATTCCGGCATACCTCTTCTGACGCATGAGACGCCCTGATCGTTCCCGCCCGGCGTCAGGGACAATCAGCCGAGGCCTACCTGTGATCTGATAGGCTCACCCGCGACAGGAGGCAGGAATGTTCAAACTGGGATTGGGCCTGGCGGCGGGGATTGCCGTCCTTGCGAGCGCGTCGGCGGCTTCGGCGCAGCACCGGCAGGCGCCGGACGAGAGCCTGCATCTGGTCTCGGTGGCGGGCCCGGACGTTCACCTGCGCGGGACGCCGACCGCTCCGGACGGTGGCCAAGTCCAGCTCTGGTGGTGGCACTTCTGGGACGCCAACCCCGGCGACGACTGGAACGCCGCGGCCTATCACGTCGAGATCGATTGCACGGCCCTCACCCGGACCGCCCTGCGGGCCGAGTTCTACCGCGACATGCAGTTCAGCTACGGTCAGGCCGGCAGCCGCATCGCATCACCTCCGGCGGAGCCGGGCACGGCCGCGCGGGATCTCGTGCGCGGCGCCTGTGAGGACTGGCGCGACGGCGAGCCCTTCGCCAGCCCGACCGAGGCCTTCGAGGTCGCGCAGACCTATTTCAGTTCCCGCGAGCCGGACGCGCCGTAGCCTCTACCAGATCGGCCAGGCGTTCAGCTGCGTCCGGGATTCCCACCGAACGGGCCGCCGCCGCGCGGCGTTCCAGCGCCACGCCGTCGTCCAGCATGGCCTGGATGGCCTCTGACAGGCGGTCCACCGTCACGTCGTCTTCCAGGATCATGGTCGCCGCCCCCGCATCGACGAGGGCCTTGGCGTTCAGGCGCTGATGATCGTCGGTGGCGATCTTGAGCGGGATGAGGATCGACGGGACGCCGGCCACCGCCAGCTCGGAACAGGTCGAAGCGCCGGCGCGGCCGATGACCAGATGCGCCTGCGACAGCCGCGAGGCCATGTCGCGAAAGAAGGGCGCGACCTCGGACTGGATGGCCGCATCGGCATAGATTTCGCGAGCGCTGTCCAGCAGTTCGGCGCGGCTCTGCTGGTGGACGTGCAGACGATCCCGCAGCCGCTCGGCCACTTGGGCCAAGGCCCGCGGCGCGGTCTCGGACAAGATGCGGGCGCCCTGGCTGCCGCCCGTGACCAGCACATGCAGACGTCCCTCGCCCGCGCTGAAGGCGCGATCATGCAGCGCCCTGATATCCGCCCGCACCGGATTGCCGACGACCTCGATGCGCGGCTTCAGCGCGGCTGGAGCCCGCTCCAGCGTTGGGAAGGCCGCCGCGACCTTCTTCGCCCAACGCGCCAGCACGCGGTTGGACCGGCCCAGCACGGCGTTCTGTTCGTGGATGACGGTCGGGCGACCCTGACTGACTGCGGCCAACAAGGCGGGCAGCGACGGATAGCCGCCGAAGCCAACGACGACACTGGGGTCCAGGCGGCCATAGGCCTTTCGCGCCTGACCGACACCCGACAGGATCTTAAAACCGGCGCCGATCATCTGGACCGGATTGCTGGCGGTGGCGGCGTCGAGCGCCAGCCGCTCCTCGGCGGGAAACTCGTGGGCGTACTGGGCCCCGCGCTGATCGGTCGCCAGCACCACGCGCCAGCCGCGCGCGGTCAGGGTCTCGGCCAGGGCTTGGGCAGGAAACAGGTGACCGCCGGTGCCACCGGCGGCGAGTACGGCGACGCGGCTCATCCCAGAATGCCCTTGGGTGTCGCGCCAGGCTCGTAGGCGCCGGGCCGCTTGCGGGTCAGGGCCAGCGCCAGACCCATGGTAAGGCACATTCCCAACATGGACGAGCCGCCGTAGCTGATGAACGGCAGGGTCATGCCCTTGGTCGGCACGAGGCCCAGGTTCACCGCGATGTTGATCGCCGCCTGCAGGCCCAGCAGGACGAACAGGCCGCCGGCCGCCGTCTGCTCGAAGGGATCGGTCAGGCGCATGGAACGGCGCAGTCCCCGGATGGCGACCAAGCCGAAGACGCCGATCAGGATGATCGAGAAGACCAGGCCGAACTCCTCGGCCGCGACCGAATAGATGAAGTCGGTATGCAGATCGGGCACGAAGCGCTTCATCACGCCCTCGCCCACGCCCCGGCCGACGAGGCCGCCATTGGCGATGGCTTCATGGGCGCGGTCCAGCTGATAGCTGTCCGCGGCCTCGCCCCCGCCCATGAAGGAGGCGATGCGGTCGCGCACGTGGTCGACCGAGAGATAGATCGCGACAAAGCCCGTCGCCGCCATGCCCGCGAGCGCCGCCATCCACTGCAGCGGCACTCCGGCCATGAAGAAGACGGCCATGAAGGCGGTGGTGATCAGGACCGTCTGGCCGATGTCCGGCTGGATGATCAGCAGAGCCGCTGTCAGGCCGTACAGGCCGAAGGCGATCGACATGCCCGGCACGCCTTCGCCCTTCTGCCCTTCGGAGAACATCCAGGCCGTGAGAATGATCAGGGCGGGTTTCACGAACTCGGAGGGCTGGAAGCCGAACGGGCCGATCGCCAGCCAGCGCGTCGCGCCCTTCGCCTCGTTGCCGATGAAAGGCAGCAGGGCCATCACGCCGATGCAGAACAGGAAGACCAGCCCGGCCGTCCGCCTGACATGGCGCGGCGACAGCATCGAGGTCGAGAGCAGGATCCCCAGCCCCAGCGTGGCGAAGGCCATCATGCGGATCGAATAGTAGAAATCCCCGCTGATGGAATCGTCGCGGATCGCCGCCGCCGGACTGGAGGCGAAGCTGAGCGCCACGCCCGTCAGGATCAGGGCCAGGACGGCAACGAGGATCGGCTTGTCGACCTGCCAGAACCAGTTGGCGAACGGCGAGCGATCGCCGCGCCCCATGGGCGGAACATAGGCGGTCATGGGGTGACTCCCTCGTCGATCACGCGGCGCACGGCGGCCCGGAAGGCCTCTCCGCGCGCCTCGAAGTCCGGATACTGATCAAAGCTGGCGCAGGCCGGGCTGAGCAGGACGACCTCGTCCCGGCCCGTGGCGGCCGCCGCGCGCGTGGCCAGTTCAACCGCCTTGTCCATCTCGCCGCAGACGACGTGCGGCGTGTCGGTCAGGACGCGGGCGAAATCCTCGGCGGCTTCACCGATCAGGTAGCTGCCGGCGACCCGGTCGAACAGGTCCGACAAGCTGTCGATGCCTCCGTCCTTGGCGCGCCCGCCAGCGATCCAGAAGACGCGGTCGTAGCTCGACAGGGCCTGTCGCGCGGCGTCGGCATTGGTGGCCTTGGAGTCGTTGACGAAGCGGACCCGCTCGGTCTGGGCGACCGTCTCCATGCGGTGCGCGAGGCCGGGGAAGGTCATCAGGCCCTCAACGGCCCGCGCGTGGCTGACTCCCAGCGCGGTCGCCGCGGCATAGGCGAAGGCGGCGTTCTCGGCATTGTGACGCCCCGGCAGCGAGCGAGCAGGCGAAAGATCGAGCGGACCGGCGGCGGTCTGCAGGACGCCGCCTTCGGCCGACAGGCGCTGGCCCGGCGCTTCCGCATGAACCGGCCGGGTGCTTACAGAGGTCACGGGCCAGCGGCCGGACACGGCTCGCGCGGTCTCCAGCCCCCAGCCGTCGTCCGTCCCGATCAGCGCCACGGCCCCTTCGCGCGGATTGGCGAACAGCCGCGCCTTGGCGGCGACATAGCCTTCCATGCCGCCGTGCCGGTCCAGATGGTCCGGCGAGACATTGGTCAGGATCGCCACGTCAGGCGCGAAGCGGGTCGTCAGGTCCAACTGATAGCTCGACACCTCGATCACATAGACCGCGCCCGCCGTCGGCTCCGGCAGAGCCAGGACGCCGATGCCAATGTTGCCGCCGACGTGGGTCTCTATCCCGGCCTGCTTCAGCACCCAGCCGATCAGGGCCGTCGTGGTCGACTTGCCGTTGGTGCCGGTGATGGCGACGACTTTGGGACGCTCGTCCTCCGGCAGGCTGTCGAGCGTTCGCTGGAACAGCTCGATATCGCCCAGAACCTCGACCCCGGCCTCGTGGGCCTTCACCACCGTCCAGTGCGGACGCGGATGGGTCAGGGGCACACCGGGCGCCAGCATCAGGGCCGCGAACCGGCTCCAGTCCGCCTCGGCCAGATCCTCGACGCGGAAGCCCTCGGCCTCCGCCTGCAGGCGGCCCGAGACACTGTCGTCCCAGAGAATGGGCACAGCCCCGCCGGCCTTGAGCGCGCGCGCCGCCGGCAGGCCGGAACGGCCGAGGCCGAAGACGGCGACCTCCCTGCCCTCAAAGCCGCGCGCCGGGATCATCTATCTGAGCTTGAGCGTCGCCAGGCCCACGAGGGCCAGCATGGCCGCCACGATCCAGAAGCGGATCACGACCGTCGATTCCGCCCAGCCGAGCTTTTCGAAGTGATGGTGGATCGGCGCCATCAGGAAGATGCGTTTGCCGGTCGCCTTGAAGTAGCCGATCTGGATCATGACGCTGAGCGCCTCGATCACGAAAAGGCCGCCGACAATGCCGAGAACAAGCTCGTGCTTGGTCGCGACCGCGACCGACCCGAGCGCACCGCCGAGCGCCAGCGAGCCCGTGTCACCCATGAAGATCTTGGCCGGCGGGGCGTTGTACCAGAGGAAGCCGGTACCGGCGCCGATAATGGCCGCCAGAAAGATCGCCAGCTCACCCGAGCCCGGTGCGTGGTGGACCTGAAGATATTCCGCGAACACGAAGTTACCGACCAGATAAGCGATCACCCCGAACGCCGCCGCCGCCATCATCACCGGCACGATGGCCAGGCCGTCCAGTCCGTCGGTCAGATTCACCGCGTTGGAGAAGCCCACGATCGTGAAGGCCGCGAAGCCCACATAGAACCAGCCCAGGTTCAGCAGCACTTCCTTGAAGAAGGGGAAGGCGATCGAGGTCTGGAGGCCCGGCGAGGTCGGCGACGGCGGCGCGAAAGCCACCAGTATCGCGCCGGCGATCAGGGCCACCGCGAACTGGGCCAGGAGCTTCTGTTTGCCGGTCAGGCCCGCGTGATGCTGTTTGGTGACCTTGTCGTAGTCGTCGAGGAAGCCGAGCAGGCCATAGGCACCCGTCACGAACAGCACGACCCAGACATAGATGTTGGTCAGGTCGGCCCACAGCAGCGTACCTGCGAACACCCCCGCAAGGATCATCAGCCCGCCCATGGTCGGCGTGCCCTGCTTGGTCAGCAGGTGGCCTTCCGGTCCATCCGTTCGGATCGGCTGACCCCGACCCTGCTTGGACCGCATCCAGTCGATGAAGCGGCTGCCCATGCCGATGGCGACAAACAGGGCGGTGAACAGCGCCAGGCCCACGCGGACCGTCTGGTACTGTAGCAGATTGAGAAGAGGGTAGTCCTGCGCCAGGTCCGACAGGGTGAGATAGAGCAGGTAGAACATCAGCCTTCCCCGGACCCCATGTCGGCCAGAGCCTTCGCCACCAGCGAAGCCCTGGAACCGTTGGATCCCTTGACCATAACCACATCGCCGGGCCTGACCGCCGCGGTGACGACGGGCGCCAGCGCGGCCGCATCGGCGGCCCAGCCGCCCCGCCGTTCTGCGGGCAGCGCCCAATCCAGAGACTGCATCGCTTTACCAGCGGTAAAGACGAGGTCGATCCCGGCTTTTTCGATCGCTTCCGCCAGCCCGGCGTGCAGCGCCTCGGAGTGGTCGCCCAGCTCCAACATGTCGGTCAGGGCCACGATCCGGCGGCCCGTCACGTCGGTGCGGGCGCCCAGACTGCGGAAACCGGCCTTCATCGAGATCGGATTGGCGTTGTAGCTCTCGTCGATCAGCAGGAACGACCCGCCCGGGATCGCCACCTGTTTGGCTGCGCCACGCCCGGCCAGCGGCCGGAACTCCGCCAGGGCCTGCAGCGCCGTGTCCATCGGCACGTCCAGCGCATCCAGCATCAGCAGGGTCGCCAGGCTGTTCGGACCCCAGTGGAAGCCGGGCTGGGACAGCCGGTAGGTGATTTCCTCGCCCCAGATGCGCGCCCGGACATTGGCTCCCTCGGGATCGGGCTCGAAGCCCAGAAGAAGCGCATCGGCATTCTCGCCCGATCCGAACACCGAAACCCGCGCGCCGCGTTCCAGCGCCTGATGCTTCAGCAGGTCGAACCACCGGTCGTCGCCGTTCAGGACCGCGACCGCGCCCGGGCCGATACCCTCGAAGATCTCTGCCTTGGCCCTGGCGACGCCCTCCTCGCCATCGAGAAAATTCTCGATATGCACCGGACCGACGGTCGTGATGCAGACGGCGTGAGGCTGGACCATCCGCGACAGGGGCCCGATCTCGCCTGAGTGGTTCATGCCGATCTCGAACACCGCCCGCTCAACCTCGCGCGGCATCCGCGACAGGGTCAGGGGTACGCCGATGTGGTTGTTGAACGACTTGACTGACCCGTGGGCAGACCCTGCCAGATCAAGCCCCGCCCGGATCGCCTGGGTCACGCTAGTCTTGCCGACCGAGCCCGTGACGGCTCCGCGCCGGACCTGAGGCGCGCGGTCGCGCGCCTCGCCGCCCAGCGCCTCAAGCGCCTGAAGGGTTTCCGGCACCAGCACGAACGGCCCGCCCTCGCCCGGCTGGCTGACGACGGCGCCGGCCGCGCCGGCCGCAAAGGCCATCGGCACATAGTCATGGCCGTCACGTTCGCCCTTGAGCGCGACGAATAGGTCGCCGGGCTGGACCTCGCGGCTGTCGAAGGTGATCCCGGTGGCCGAGAAATCGCCGTCGGCCAGACCGCCGGTCGCCGAGGCGACCTCGCGCGCGGTCCACAGGGGAGAAGTCATTACTGGGCGTCCTTGATAGCCTCTGCGACCTCGGTCGCGTCGTCGAACGGATAGACCGTTTCGCCGACGATTTGACCCTGCTCGTGGCCTTTTCCGGCGACGACCAGCACATCGCCCGCCTCTAGCTGGCCAACGGCCCAGCGGATGGCTTCACGGCGATCGCCGATCTCGCGGGCCTCGGGGCATCCGCCCTTCACCTCGGCTCGGATAGCGGCCGGCTCCTCCGAGCGCGGGTTGTCGTCGGTGACCACCGCCACATCGGCCAGACGCCCGGCGATCTCGCCCATCAGAACGCGCTTGGAACGGTCCCGGTCGCCGCCGGCGCCGAAGACCACCACCAGCTTGCCGCGCGCATGAGGCCGCAGGGCCTCCAGCACCGTCTTCAGCCCGTCCGGCGTATGGGCGTAGTCGACATACGCCTCGCCGCCGCTGGCGGTCGTACCGACCCGCTGCAGACGGCCGGCGGCGCCCTTGATGTGCTCCAGAGCCGCGATCACCCGGTCCGCCCTGTCGCCTGCGGCGACGCAAAGGCCGGCGGCCACCAGCGCGTTCTCGACCTGGAAGGCGCCCGCCAGCGGCAGCAGCACTTCGTGGCGGCCATCGCGCGTTTCGATCGTCAGGCGCTGGCCCTCCGGCGTCGCGCGGCGGCCCACCAGCGTCAGGTCGCGGCCACGCTCGCCCACGGCCATGACGCCCAGTCCGGCCATGATCCCGGCTCCGGCGAAGGCGTTGTAGGCGTCGGAATCCGCGTTCAGCACCGCCGTGCGGCCGCGCGGCAGCAGGGTGTCGAACAGCCTCAGCTTGGCGTCACGATAGCTGTCCATGTCGGCGTGATAGTCGAGATGGTCCTGGGTCAGGTTGGTGAAGCCCGCCGCCGCCAGATGCACCCCGTCGATCCGGCGCTGATCCAGTCCGTGCGACGAGGCCTCCAGCGCCAGATGGGTCACGCCCCGTCCGGCCAGTTCGGCCAGCATCCGCGCGGCGTCTCCAGCGTCCGGGCTGGTCAGGCCGGGGCCAGTCAGGACCTCGTCGCCGGCGGTAACGCCCAGCGTCCCCATGCTCGCCGCATGATGACCCAGCGCCGTCCAGATCTGGCGGCAGAAGGCGGCGACCGAGGTCTTGCCGTTGGTGCCCGTCACCGCCACACAGGTCTTGGGCTGGGCGCCGTAGAAGGCCCGCGCGGCCAAGGCATAGGCCCTGCGGACATCGGCCGAGGTCACCAGCAGCGGCGCTGCGTCCTGAGGCGTATCGGCCGGGGCCAGGATGGCGGCGGCGCCCTGCGACAGGGCTTGCGGAATAAAGGCCCGGCCGTCAGCGCGGGCGCCCGGCAGGGCTGCGAACAGCGTCCCCTCGCCCACCCGGCGGCTGTCAGACGTCACGCCGGTGATCACCGGATCGGACGCGACGTCGCGGCGCAGGATATCGGAGAGACGCTGCGGCTTCATTGAGGCTCGCCCACCACTGACCCGTCCTCGGACAGGGGCTGCAGGTGCTCGGCGGTCAGTTCGCCGGTGCGCTGGCGGCGCACGCCCAGGAACGGTCCGATGCGGCGGATCACGCGGCCGACGGCGGGCGCGGCGGTGAAGCCGGCGGTGCGCGCGCCGCCCGACTGGGCTGAGCCGCGAGGCTCGTCCAGCAGGATGAGCACCAGATAGCGGTCCTGGGTCAGCGGCCCCTCGGTCGGGAAGACCGAGACGAAGGAGGAGACGACGCGCGTCCGGTCAGGCCGGCCATTGGTGTATTTCTCGGCGGTGCCCGTCTTGCCGCCCACCGAGAAGCCCTCGATGTCGGCGCGGCGGCCCGATCCGTTGGTCACGTTCAGGCGCATCAGGCGCAGCATCTGCAGCGAGGTCTGGGGCGACACCACCCGGCGCGGCTGGAGCAGCGAGCGGTCGCGCACCGGACGCAGGGTCAGCGGCACATATTCGCCGCCATTCATGATCGCGCCGACGCCGGCGGCCACCTGCAGGGGCGTCACCGCCATGGCATGGCCGAACGAAGCCGAGGCGATGGTGTTGGCGTCCCAGCGCCTGGGGACCAGCGGCGCGGTCGATTCCGCCAGACCGATCTGCATGCGGTCCAGCAGGCCGAACTCGTCATAGTACGACTGCATCACATCGCCGCCCATCATGGCCGCGATCCGGCTGGTGCCGATGTTGGACGAATGGGTGAAGACCTCTTCGACGGTCATGGCGCGGTTCACGCCGTGGAAGTCGTTGATGACCCGGCCGCCCAGGCGCAGGCCGCCGGCCGCGTCGACGATGCTGTCGGGGCGGACCGTGCCCGAATCCAGACCGGCCGCGACCGAGAAGATCTTGAAGGTCGAGCCCATCTCCCACACTTGGCCGGCGGCGCGGTTGATGAAGGCCGAGCTCTCGGACTGGCCCCGATGGTTCGGGTCGAAATCGGGATAGGAGGCCATGGCCAGGACCTCACCGGTCCGGATATTCGTCACGACGCCGACCGCGCCGATCACCTGCTGGTCGATCGCCACCGCCTCGAGCTCGTTCTCCAGCGCGCCCTGGACCCGCAGGTCGATGGAGAGAGCGACCGAGCCGCCGGTCTGGCCCGCCTCACGGATCTGCTGGTTGAACGCCGCCTCGAAGCCGGCGGCGCCGTCGCCTTCCTGGTTGGCGAAGCCGATGACATGGGCGCCCAGGTCGTTCAGCGGATAGACGCGGGCGTCCTCCTCCTCGAAATAGACCCCGCCCAGCGCCAGGGCGTGAACTCGCTGGCGATCCTCGGCCGTCAGACCGCCCATGATGAAGCCGCGCTCCTCACCCGACAGGATGCGGGCCAGACGGCGGCGGCTGGTCCTGGGCATCTCGGGCAGGGCCGAGAGGATGCGCTCCTGGACGAAGGCGGCGTCGACCGTCTCGCTCGGCTCGATGACCAGTCGGTAGTGCGGCAGGTTGGTCGCCATCAACAGGCCGTTGCGGTCGGTCAGGTCGCCGCGCTGGACCACATCGACGCCCGATCCGGCGGTCGGTCCGCTTAGGCCCGAGAACAGGGCCGCGCGCGCCGCGCCCATCATCAGGGCCAGGAAGATCAGGCTGAAGACGCCCGCCACCATCTTCATCCGGAAGCGCGTGTCGTTCTCGATGCGGCCATCGGCGCGCGCCTTCTCGAAGGCGTGCTCCAGGGACTGGATCCACTCCGCGAGGCCGCGCGCGCTGGGGCGCGGGAGAATTCGGCGTCCGAGTTCAATGAGGCTCATGGCTGAACCCCTCCCTCTCGGGATTCTCCGTGAGTTGCTATCGCGTCGAGGTTCTCGGGGCGCGTTTCGTTCACCGGCTCCACAGGCGCGAGGTCCGTATGGTCGCGCACCAGAGCCTCCAGCCGCGACGGCCGCTCGAGATGCGCCGCCTCGGCGCGCAGGATGCGGATCTGGCGCTGCTCGGAGCGGATGTCGTTCTGCAGGTCCCGGATGGTGGCGCGCTCGTCCGCGCCCGTGGCCTTGGCCACATAGACCCAGGCCACCAGTGCCACGAGGCAGACGAAGGCGGAGATCTCGAACATCCGCACCCGGCTGCGGCGAAGGCGCATAGGAATCTCGGTCATGCGGCCGCCCTCCAGACTGGCGCATCAGTGCGGATCGCGGCGCGCAGCTTGGCCGAGCGCGCACGCGGATTTTCCCGGGCCTCTTCGGCGGAAGCCTCGACAAGGCCCTTGCCGATGAGGCTGAAGCTTGGCCCGGCGACCACGGCCTGCGGCGGCAGGTGGCGCGAACCGCCCCCGCCCTTGCCGGCGCGCTCATTGAGGAAGCGCTTGACCATGCGGTCTTCGAGCGAATGGAAGGTCACGACCACCAGACGTCCGCCCGGCTTCAGAACCTGTTCGGCTGCGGCTAGGCCTTCGGCCAGCTCACCCAGTTCGTCGTTCACGGCGATGCGCAGGGCCTGGAAGGTCCGGGTCGCGGGATGGATCGGCGCGCCGCGACGGCCGCCCAGGGCCTTTTCGATCACCTCCGCCAGGTCCAGCGTCCGCGAGAACGGCTGCTCGGCGCGACGACGGAGGATAGCCGAGGCGATCCGGCCGGATTCCCGTTCCTCGCCGAACTCCTTGATCAGATGCGCCAGCGGCCCGTGGTCGAGCGTATTGACCAGATCGGCGGCGGTCTGGCCCTCGTCGGACATGCGCATGTCCAGCGGGCCGTCCTTCATGAAGGAGAAGCCGCGCTCGGCCTGATCCAGCTGCATGGACGAGACGCCGATATCCAGCACGACCACATCGCACGAGGCCGGTCCGACCTCGGCCAGGGCGTCCGCCATTTCGGAAAAGCGACGACGGATCAGGCGGAAGGTGTTGGGGAACTCAGCCGACAGGCGGTCGGCGTGCGGCTGGACGGTCGGGTCCCGGTCCAGCCCGATGACCTCGCATCCCGCATGCAGAAAAGCGCGGGTGTAGCCGCCCGCGCCGAAGGTTCCGTCGATGACCAGATCGCCCGGCTTCGGATCGGCGGCCGCCAGCACCTCGTTCAGCATGACCGAGAGGTGCGGGCTCATTCGCCGCCTCCGGTCAGCTTCGCATATTCGACATTGGCCAGTTCGGCGGCGCCCGCGCCGGCGACGGCGTTCATGCGCTCAGCCCACGGCCGGTAGGCTTCGGGCGACCAGATCAGGAACCGGTCCATCATCCCCACCAGCACCACCTCGTCCTTCAGCCCGAACGGCTCGCACATCCAGTCCGGCAGGGTGATGCGGCCGGCGGTGTCGTAGGACAGGGTCTTGGACTGGGCGAAGACCTTCATCGAGATCGCCTTGCGCGTCTCGTGGGCGAACGGCAGCTGCAGCGCCATCGCCTCATATTGCTTGCGGAGCATGACGCCGCCCGCCTCGAGACAGGGCTCGGACAGGCACGGAAAGACGAACAGCGCCTCGTGCGAACCGTCTTCGGGATTGCGGTAGTCGGCAGGCGTGACGAAGCGCCTCTTGGCGTCCAGCGGCTTCTCGTAGGTCGAGAGAAACACCCGCGCGCCCTTCGAGCCCTCTTGCGGCCCGCCCCTTTCCCAGAACCCGGCCCCGCGGAACCATCCCGCAGCCCCTCCCGGTTCTTAGTGTTTGGGTTACCATGTTCCTCATTGGGATGCAATGACACTCACTGACTCTAGAAGGTCAGATTCAAGTATATCTGATCACACAAAGTAACGATGAGAACGAAAGCGGAACCCAATGCTCCGCAAGCGCTTGCGCGCCGTGCTAACGGTGGTTTTCTGGTCTTGGAGGGGAAAATGTCAGACGGCCTGTAAGCCGGGTTCTGTCCCCGCAAGCGGGTGACGGTCATTCCTCTGGACCGCCCATTGCTAAGCGGTTCTCGCGACCTACCCGGACACCTCGGGCCGGCGAGCCCTGCGGATCGATGATCCGCGCGGTGTCCCTATTCGGTCTTGCTCCAGGCGGGGCTTGCCATGCCGGTCCTGTCGCCAGGCCCGCGGTGGGCTCTTACCCCACCCTTTCACCCTTACCTCCGAAGAGGCGGTTTGCTTTCTGTGGCGCTATCCCTCGGGTCACCCCGGGCGGGCGTTACCCGCCGCCTTTTCGCCGTGGAGCCCGGACTTTCCTCGACGCTTGCACGCCGCGACCGCCCGGCCGTCTGACGGTGGAGAGATGGCCGCTTGGCGGGCCGGGGTCAATGCATGGACAGGGAGCTAACCCCATCGCCCACCCTTGATGTAAGCCATACGTGGTTATGTGACTTCTTCAGAGATGAATTCGATCTCATCGCCAATGCTGAAATCTGAGGCAGGATAGCCGATGACCAATAGAGCCACTTGGATGTGATCGCCGATGGGCTGGTCGACGAAAGCTGTGATCTCAACCGCGCCGCGCTTGCCGGGATTGAGTCTCACTCGGCAAGCATTGCCCGGCACCCACGCCCTTACCTGCACAACTGTCCCGCGATCCGGCAAATCGAAGGCATCCTCGATACGCACTAGTTTCCCCCATGGCGGGGTCCGATCAGCGGGATCGTGTCGATGTAGGCTCATGGGCATAGTTTGGCAGCTAGGGCTTGGCGAGGCTACGGGGCGAAACTCGCCATCCTCATGCTTGCCGAAGCAGCTAGTCGAGCACCCCGGTCACGCTCTCCGCTGAGGCCAGCTGCAACAGCCCCACCAGCCGCGCCCGGGTCTCACCGTCGGCGATGCCGCCGATGTCCGCCTGCCGCCAGTGACGCTGGAAGGCCGTCACCGTCAGCTTCGTCGCCTCGTCATAGACGCCGGTCTGTTCCAGCCCGTAGCCCAGCCGCCTCAGCCCCGCCTGAAGGACGACCACGCCCAGACCCTCCTCGCCCGGACCGATGGGCGGGCCCAGCGCCGCGATGCGCTCGAGGGCCGGCTCGAACCACAGGCCATGCCCCGCCTCGGCCAGCCGCTTCCAGGGGAACAGCTCGCCGGGATCTTCCTTGCGGTCCGGCGCCACGTCGGAATGGCCGATGATGCGGTCGTTGGTGATGGTCCAGCGGCTGCGGATATCCGCGACCAGGGCGATCACCGCCTCAACCTGCGCCTCCGGAAAGGGGCGATAGCCGAACTCGTGGCCCGGATTGACGATCTCGATGCCGATCGAGACGTGGTTCAGCTCTTCCTCGCCGCGCCAATGGGAAATCCCCGCGTGCCAGCAGCGCCGCTCTTCCGGAGCCAGCCGGAAGATCCGCCCATCCTCCTCGACCACATAGTGGGCCGAGACCCGCGCCTCGGGATCGCACAGCCGCTCGATCGCGGCCTCGCCCGATTCCATGCCGGTGTAGTGCAGGATGATCATGTCCGGCAGGCTGCGACGCGCGTCGAAGTTCGGCGTCGGCCTGTCGATGAAGGAAAGCGGTTGTGTCACGTCAGGCGCGCGCTCAGCGCGACGGCTGGTCGTAGCCGTAGGCCACCCACTGGTCCCCGACCTTGTGGGCGTCGATGATGGCGCCGTCACCCACGCCCGCTGGCGCAGCGGCGGTCTGAGGCGCACGCCGGCGACCGCCCGTCAGCCGGGCCAGCTTGACCGCGACCCAGGCGAAGGCCGCCAGGATGGCCACCGCGATTCCGGCGAAAAGGGCGAACAGCGCCCCGATCAGCACCGCGAAACCGCCCACGATGACAGCCACGACCCATCCCAGAAGCGCGCCCAGTCCGCGATCGGCGGGGGGCGGTCCAAGGCGGAAGGTATGGATACGGGTCATCGCACTCCTCGGACCGGGAACGCTTTCGCGCGTTTCCGGTTTCCGCAATGTCGGTCGCGGGGGCCGTCGCGTCAATGCATCGCAACCTGACGTCAGGTGCGGTGAGGTGGCGCAGCCCTTTCGCCCGGTCTAGAGTCCGCCACAGTCCCGGGTCAGCCTGGGCCCCCGTTCATCGTCGCGAGATCCCATGTCGCTCACCCTCGCCTTCGCCGCCGCCATGATCCTGTCCGGCCAGGACGGTCCGATCATCACCGCCCGCGCCGCCCCGACCGAAAGCGCCGAGTCCGTGCGCGAGCGCGAGGCTCGCGCCTATGCCTATCCCCTGCCGCCGAACGCCCCGACCGACGACTACAGCTTCCTGGCCTATTGCGACGGCCTGATCTCGGGTCACATCCAGCTGGGCGAGACCCTCGGAGCCAACGCCGACGAAGAGCTGATGCGTCTGGGCCGCCTGGAACAGCGCGACTTCGCCAGCGCCCGCGCCGCCGGCCAGGCCCGCATGTCGGCCGACCAGACCGCCTCGGCCACCGCCGCCTATGAGGCGGCCATGACCCGCTGGCAGCCCTATCTGACGAACGGCGACGCTGACGCCCGTCAGGAAGCCTTTGACCTGTTCTTCGGCCTGCCGGGCCGCTGCGAACACGCCGCCCGCCGGATTCGCGGCGGCATCACCACCCCGCCGGCCACCCTGGAACAGGTCGGCCTGACGCGTGAGGAGGTTCTGCCCGAGAGCCTGATCGAGGCTGAACGCGAAGCCGCGGCCGAAGCGGCCGCCGCCGCCGCTGAAGAAGCCGCCCTCGCCGCCGAAGCTGCGGCGGATGCGGCGACCGATGGCAGCCCGGCCGCCACGACCTCTGACGACTGACGCCAATCTGCCCCGGGGCGGGGCGAACGCGCCCCGGCGGCGGTTCGCGCTCGCATTCCTGCGTTCGGGCCCCTACATTGGGGGCCAATGAAAAAACCAAGAGACCGCAGGCCCATCGGCCTGCCCACTAAGGACGAACTCGTCCGTTTCCTCCGCGAAGCCGGAGAAGCCGAGAAATCCGACATCGCCAAAGCTTTCGGCCTCAAGGGCGCGGACCGCCGCGCCTTGCGCGAGATGCTGCGCGAACTCGAAGGCGAAGGCCGGCTCGGCAAGCGCGGCCGCAAGGGCTTCGCCCAGGCCGGCTCGCTTCCTCCCACGGGCGTGGCCGACGTCGTCGAGCGTGATGCCGACGGCGACCTCTACGTCCGCCTGGTCAAGGCCGGGTCCGACGCGCCGCTCGTGCGCCTGGCCCCTGACCGCAACGAAAAGGCCGCCGGCGCGCCCGGCATGGGCGACCGTCTGCTCGTCCGCTTCGAAAAGGTCGGCGAGGCCCACGAGGCCCGCCTGATCAAGAAGCTGGGCCAGAGCGCGCACCGCATCCTGGGCGTCATCCGCAAATCCAAACGCGAGGTCCGCGTCGAGCCCGTCGACCGCAAGGCCAAGGACGTGCTGGTCATTGCCGAACACGAGGCCCGCGACCGCGACCTCAAGGACGGCGACATCGTGCTCGCCGAACTGGCCGGCACGCCCAGCCGCTACGGGCCCAAGCCCGGCCGCATCCTCGAGGTGGTGGGGCGCGAGGACCAGCCCCGCGCCGCTTCCCTGATCGCGGTCCATTCGCACGGCCTGCCGACCGGCTTCTCAGAGGCCGCCGAGGCCGAGGCGACCGCCGCCCAGCCGCCGACGCTCAAGGGCCGCGAGGACCTGCGGAAGATCCCGCTCATCACCATCGACCCCGTCGATGCGCGCGACCACGACGACGCCGTCTATGCCGAGCCGGACGAGAACCCGAACAACAAGGGCGGCTGGATCGTCTGGGTCGCCATCGCCGATGTCGCCGCCTACGTCCGGCTGAACACGGCGCTCGACCGCGAGGCCAAGGACAAGGGCAACTCGACCTACTTCCCTGACCGCGTGGAGCCGATGCTGCCCCACGCCCTGTCGTCCAACCTCTGTTCCCTGCGCATGGGCGAGGAGCGCGCCTGTCTCGCCGTGCGGATGGTCTTTGACAAGAACGGCAAGAAGACCGGCCACACCTTCACGCGCGGCCTGATGCGCTCGGCCGCCAAGGTCTCCTACGAACAGGCGCAGGAGGCCATCGAGGGCCGCCCCGACGACATCACCGGCCCGATCCTGGAGCCGATCCTGAAACCGCTCTGGGCCGCCTACCGCGTCATGCTCAAGGGTCGCGAGAAGCGCAGCCCGCTGGCCATCGAAACGATGGAGCGCAAGATCAAGCTGAACGAGGACGGCGAGGTCGTCTCCATCGAGCCGCGCCGCTCGCTGGAGGCCCATCGCCTGATCGAGGAAATGATGATCCAGGCCAATGTCTCGGCCGCCGAGACCCTGGAGCAGAAGAAGACGCCCCTGATCTACCGGGTCCACGACGCGCCCAGCCAGGAGAAGATCTTCAACCTGTCGGACTTCCTGGGCACCATCGGCCTTCGCTGGAACAAGGGCGAGGCGCCGCGCACGGAACGATTCAACGCGCTTCTGGACGACACCCGCGAGGGCCCGCATGGCGACATCGTCAACGAGGTCGTCCTGCGCACCCAGATGCAGGCGGTCTATTCGCCTGAGAACCTCGGCCACTTCGGCCTGAACCTCGACCGCTACGCCCACTTCACCTCGCCGATCCGCCGCTACGCCGACCTGATCGTCCACCGGGGCCTCATCCGGGCGCTGGGCCTGGGTTCGGATGGGCTGACCGACAAGGAGATCAGCCAGCTCGAGGCCATCGCCGAACACATCGTCATGACCGAGCGCCGCTCCATGGCCGCCGAGCGTGACGCCAACGACCGCTACGTCGCCGCCTTCCTGTCGGACCGCGAGGGCGCGATGTTCACCGGCCGGATCACCGGCGTGACCAAGTTCGGGCTGTTCGTCCGCCTGGACGAAACCGGCGCCGACGGCCTCGTCCCGGTCCGCGATCTCGGCGACGAATATTTCGTCCACGACGACCGCGCCCACGCCCTCGTCGGCCAGCGCACCGGCAAGCGCTGGACGCTCGGCCGAATGGTCGATGTCCGCCTGCTGGAAGCCACCCCCATCACCGGCGGCCTCCTGTTCGAGATGATCTCCGAACCCGCCCCCGCCGACCCCAACGCCCCCCGCCCGCGCCTCGGCGTCCGCGATCGCGGCGGCCCGCCCTCCGGCAAGCCCCGCGGCAAGGGCCGCCCCGGCGGACCCAAGCCGGGCGGCAAGAACGCCCCGCCCAAAAAGGGTAAGCGCCGATGAGTCTCCTCCCCAGCCATGCTGGGG
>JAEYWU010000049.1 GCA_023428785.1 Pseudomonadota bacterium | reverse complement strand
AAGCCGCTGGATGACCTGATGCTGTTCGCGCGGGTCCGGTCCCTGACCCGGCTGAAGGCGGCGACCGAAGAACTGCGCAAGCGCGAGGAGTCGGGGCGGAGACTGGGTCTGCTGGAAGGCGGCGGGCTTGGGCAACGCTCCAGCGGGGGCCGGATCCTGGTCATGGACGATCAGCACCGCCAGGCCGAGCGCATCGTCAGCCAGCTGTCGAGTGAGCACCGCGTGACCGTCGAGGCGGATCCGACGCGGGCTTTGAACGCGGCGCGCGGCCCGGTAGACCTGCTGATCGTCAATGCGGCGTCCGACACCATGGATGGGCTGCGGCTGGTGGCTCAGGCCCGGTCAGACGCGGCCAGCCGCACATTGCCGATCCTGGCGGTGGTCGATCCCCATGAACGCCAGCGGGTGGTCAAGGCGCTGGAGCTGGGCGTCAACGACGTCCTGGCCCGGCCGATCGATCCGCAGGAGCTGGCGGCGCGCAGCCGCACCCTGATCCGCCACAAGCGCTATGCCGACTTCCTGAGGAACCGGCTGGACCACAGCCTGGAGATGGCGGTGACCGACGCCCTGACGGGGCTTCACAACCGCCGCTACATGACCGGCCAGCTGGATCCGCTGGTGGCGCACGCCAACCGGGGCGGGGCTCCCGCGGCGGTGCTGGTTCTGGACATCGACCACTTCAAGGCGGTCAACGACACTTTCGGGCACGACGCGGGCGACGAGGTTCTGACCGAGTTCGCCGTCAGGCTGGCGACCAATGTGCGGGCCGTGGACCTGCCGTGCCGGTTCGGGGGCGAGGAGTTCGTGGTGGTCATGCCAGACACCACGGTCGAGGACGCCCGGGCGATCGCGGACCGTATCCGCGCCCAGGTGGCCGGCACGCCCTTCTCCGTGCTGGGCGGCGAGGCCCTGAACGTGACGATCTCGATCGGGGTTGCGGCGACGACAGGTGACGATGATTCGACCGATGCCCTGCTCAAGCGGGCGGACGAAGCGCTCTATGAGGCCAAGAAGGGCGGCCGCAACCGGGTCATCGCCCGCGCGGCTTAATCCGGGCATCAGACAAACGAAAACGCCCGGCCGGGGGCCGGGCGTCGCAAAACGGCAAGCCGGAAAGGCTTACTTGATTTTGCCTTCCTTGAACTCGACGTGCTTCTTGGCGACCGGATCGTACTTGCGAACGACCATCTTCTCGGTCTGGGTGCGGGCGTTCTTCTTGGTGACGTAGAAGAAGCCGGTGTCCGCCGTCGAGTTCAGGCGGATCTTGATGGAGGCGGGCTTGGCCATCGGGAAAAACCTTGCTGCGGCCCAAAAGCCGCGGAAATCGAGAGCGGCGGAACATACTCAGGAAGCTCTGGAAGTCAACCGAGCCTTGGCCGCGAGGCTAAGGCCGGGCTAGCCTGCGGCCATGAAAGCACTCCTGAGCGTCTCCACAGCCCTGATCCTGACCGCCTGCGCGACGACCTCGGCGGCTCCGCCGGACCCGCAGGCCGTCTTCTTCGACAATGTCCGCAGCCTGTGCGGCCAGGCCTTTGAGGGCACGGTGACGACGGGCGATGCGGCTGATGACGCCTTCCGCTCGGCGCGCTTGGTGGCCCATTTCCGCGACTGTGAAACCGCTGACGAGATCGGCATTCCGTTCGGCGTGGCCGAGGAGCGTTCGCGGCGCTGGGTTCTGATGCGGACCGATGATGGCCTGAGGCTCAAGCACGATCACCGTGACGAGAACGGCGTGCCGCACGGCTTCCACTGGTACGGAGGTGACGCCCGTGAGCCGGGAACAGCCGATCGGCAGGAGTTCCCGGTGGACCAGGAATCGATCGACCAGTTCCTGGCCGCCGACGCCGCCGTCTCGACCACCAATGTCTGGGCCATGGAGATGCGGCCGGGCGAGGTGTTCGTCTACGAACTCAGGCGCCCGGGCCGGCATCTGCGGATCGAGTTCGACCTGACCCAGCCGGTGGCGCCGTAGGGACGGTCGTCGCCGAAAGGGGGTGGACGGAAAAACACCGTCCAACTCGTCCGGGTCGTTCGCCTCGTGCGGGTTGATGGCGATGTCAAAGACCGTTGGACGCACAGGCTAGTCCGACGCCGACCAGCGGGGAAGAATCGCCCGTTGCGTGAAGTCGGATCGTTTGCGATCAGAGACTTGGGCGCCCCTGAACCGGGAATCTGGCGCCATCGTCTCCCGCTCCCGGTGGGAGAACGAAGGCCTAGACGGCCTGCCAGGCCCTCGTCGGCCTGACCGTCGCGCAGGCCGGCGTTCCATCCTTGCCGCGGCCGGGCAGGATGGCTTCCAGCACAGCGCCCTTGCGCGCCTGATCCAGTAGGGCAGGCGGGATGTCGTGGATGTCGATCTTGGCGCGTCGCTGCCACCCCGCAGAATGGTCGCCGGCCATCGATCCGATGCGGATGTAGACGAAGCGGCGCTCGGGGCCCTCGCGGCGGACGAAGTCGCCGAGGAAGCGGCCGTCGTCGGTGAGGCGGACAGGGACGTCGAAGCTGAGCGGCGCGTCGGTCCCGATGCGCGGATCGAAGACGGTGTCTTTTTCCTGCAGGCTGTAGTGCACGCCCGGGACCGGGTCGGCGATGGTCAGGCGCAGGGTGATGAGGGTTTCGGGCAGGATCAGCCTCCGTCGCGCAAGGCGTTCAGCATGGCGACCGCACGGTCCCAGCGCTCGAAGATGTCGGCGGCGTCTCCCGTGACGCAGCCGGCGTCCCAACGGACCTCCTGATCTTCATGCCCTTCCTGCGACCACACCACGTCGCCGTAGGGGCCGTCGGTGATCACGCGTTGGCACTCGAACCGTGTTCCCTCATAGGGGCGAAAGATGTCGCGCAGCCGCTCGAAGTCGGCCTCCGAAACCGTGAAGGCGCGCTGGCCGCCATCGGCGTCGGTGTAGGTGGCCTCGCCGCCACGCGGCACGGCCCACTGCCGGGTGATCCGGCCCCAGGACCGCGCGGTCAGGGTGATCCGGTCAGGATCGGCCAGGCCGGCCGGCGGCGTCCAGTAGGTGTCGGCGAGCTCGCGCATGGCGATCGAGGCCTGATCGGCGCTTCGCCGCGCTTCCCGGAAGGCGGGCGTGTAGCAGAAGGTATGGTCGGGCTGGCGCGTCTCGACGCCATCTTCCAGCCAGTGGAAATAGACCGTGCGCGAGATGCTCGCCGTCGGGTCGTCGCAAAGCAGCCCGCCGTCGCGATAGGGTTCGAGCAGATCGCGGATGCGGGCATAATCATCGGGCGTGGCCGTAAAATGCCGGGTGTTGTCCCGCTCGGTCGGATCGACCACCACCGCCGCGCCCGTCTCGTCGATGCGATAGTACGAACCCTCATGGGCGTATCGCCCGACCGCATCGGGCTCATCCTGCGCCAATGCAGGAGATGCGAAAGCAGCGACGGCGGCAATACAGGCGAACAGGCGACGCATGACGCGAACTCCGGACTTCAAGCCTTGAATAGACCCCGGGCGCCGGGGCGCGGCAAGACCGCGGCCGGCCGCGTCAGGGACGGTCAGTCCATCGGCTGGATCTGGTGCTTGCCGCGCACGAAGCGGACGAAGGGCAGGGGACGGTCGGGGTTCTTCAGCCGCTTGCCGACCTCGCCGATGACGAAGCGGGTGATGGCGGGCAGGTCCAGGCCTTCCGCCTCTTCCCAGGGAATCCAGGCGATTTCATCCAGTTCGCCGGAGCCTTCGATCTCGCGGCTGAGCAGGGCCGATCCGTCGGCCATGAAGAAGCGAGCGTCGAAGCGGCGGGCGCGGCCGGGCGGGGGGATGGCGCGGGCGACGTAGGGCAGGGCTGACAGGGCGGGCAGGGCGCCGGCGGCCCGGTACTCTCGCCAGGGGCCGGCGACGGAGGCGGGCGGGGCCCTGTCGCCGACGATCAGGCCGGTCTCCTCGAAGGTCTCGCGGATGGCTGCGAGAGCGAGGGCCCGGGCGCGGTGAGGCGGGCAGCCAGCAGTCAGGCGGGCGGCCGTGCGGGCGTCGAAGTCGCCGGTCGAGGCCGCGCGGAAGTCTGAGCGGTCGATGCGGCCGCCGGGGAAGACCCACTTGGAAGCCATGAAGACGTGGCCCTGGGCCCGCCGGCCCATCAGCACCTTGCCGTCGCGCACGACGATCAGGGTCGCGGCGTCCTTGGGGCGGAGCTTGGCGCCCGTGCGCGGGGCGTCGGCGAGGTCCTGGCGGGGGTCGAAGGGGGTGGTCATGGTCTGTCTCTGCCCCATCACGAAGGCGATGGGGAGGTCGATCGGAGCGCAGCGGAGATCAGGAGGGAATCCTTTCCGCCGCACCGGCGCCAAGCGGCGAGAGTCCCCTCCACCGCTTCGCGG
>JAEYWU010000116.1 GCA_023428785.1 Pseudomonadota bacterium | reverse complement strand
GCCGCCGGCCGACTGGCCGCGACCGCCGCCCGCGCCGAGTCCGAACGCGCCATGGCCCAGGCGCGCGTCGAGATGGGCCGTGGCGCGGACCAGATGCGCCAGGGCGCCGAGCAGATGCGCGAGGAGGCTCGCCGCCTGGCCGATCCGGCGCACCGGGCGCGCGTCATCGAGGACAACCGTGCGCGGGGCCACACGGTGACGGACGAAGAACTGCGGGATCTTGCGCCGCGCCTGCGCGAACAGGCGGATCAGCTGGAGCGCCAGGCCGACGACATGGTCCGGCGATCTCGCGCGAGCTGAGGTTCAGGACTGGTCGAGGAAGGAGGGCGGCTCGCCAAGCGGGTCGCCCCTTCTGCGTAGCCGGCGCACCGCGTGCAGATCATCTGCCAGCGTGACGACCTGCTCGGAGCTGAGACGCCGACTGGCCCGCCGCATGGTCAGGCGCAGGAGGTCGAACTCCCGGTCCGGCAGGCCGTTGGATTGTCGGTCGGGTTCCATCGGATCAGTTCCCTGGTGTCGGCTCCCTCACACACGTAATGCGGGTGTAGGGGCCAGGTTCCCAAGCGGCGCATCGGGCCGGCGGGCGATGCGGAAGGCCTGCTCCTGCAGCCAGGCCGAGCCGAAGATGGTCATGAAGGCGATGTGGGCGGCGTCGGCGCCGGTGGCCACTCGCACCAGGCCCTCGACCGGGGCGCGGCCGGTCGGGTCAAACAGTCGCCAGCGCCCGCCGATGAAGGCCTCGACCACGGCGTGCATGTCGGGCGGCTCCAGGCTCCAGGCATAGGCGCTGACCGCCCGGGCCGGGACGCCCGAGGCGCGCAGCAAGCAGATGGCCAGATGGGCGTAGTCCCGGCAGACGCCGACGCGGTCCACGAAGGTGTCCATGGCGTCGGTGAGCGAGTTGGAGGCGCCCATCCGGTACTCCAGATGGGTCGCGGTCCAGTTCATGATCGCTTCGATCAGCGCCGCGTCCCTGAGGCCGCCAAAGGAGCGCTCGACGAACCGTTCGAAGCGGTCGGAAGGGCAATAGCGGCTGGGCCACAGGTAAGGCAGGGCGTCGCCTGGCAGATCGCGAACGGCCGCGACGGTGCGATCGCCATCGTCTTCCTGCCCCCGCCGCTCGACCGTGGCCTGATAGGAGATGGTGACGTCGCCATTGGCCAGGAAGGTGGTGCGGCGCTGGCCGTCGCGGTCGCAGTCCCGGGTCAGGTGGCTGAAAGGTTCGACGGTCAGGCGGTCGCCCAGAACCACCTGGTCGGGGCCGTCCGAGGCCTCGATCAGCAGCAGCACATCGCACGGTTGAGCGAAGCGGTAGGTCAGGTCGGCGGACACGTCGAAAATCATCGCGGGTCTCTAAACGCGCGAAACGCGTCAAAGAAGCGACCGGAGGGCGCACACAACAAAAGATTGATGTGGGTCAATGCGCCTTGTCGCTCAATCGCCCACAAGGCGACGACAGGGTCGGCGAGATGCACACGCTCCGCGCCACCCGGCATGGTGGATTGATTAGACATAGACAAGCATTCGGCGAACCTCCTGACGACAGGGCAGCGTCGAGAACAGGAGAACGCTGTGGGATTTCATCTGGGACTCGAGGACGCGCAGATCACCTGTCCGCTCTGCCAGGCGACCGGGCATGGGCTGTTGAGCGAGGACGATGGCCAGAGCAGTTATTTCTGTCTGGATTGCCTGACGCGCAGCCCGTTAGCGGAGCAGGATCGCCGGCCGAGCCTGCTTGAACGGCTGACGAGGCTGGCCTCGCGCATACGCCCGCAATAGCGGCTGGCGCAGGCCGGGCGGCCGGACCACATTGGGTTCATGCCCGCCGCCGAGTCACCCCAGCCCAGCACCGACCGGACCGCGCTGAGGCAAGCCCTGCTGGCCTGGTACGACGAGGGCCAGCGGGAACTGCCCTGGCGGATGCGGGGCGCAGGGCGGCCGGATCCCTATGCGGTGTGGCTGTCCGAGGTGATGTTGCAGCAGACGACGGTGCCGCACGCGACGCCCTACTGGCTGAACTTTCTGAACCGATGGCCGACGGTCAGCGAGCTGGCGGCGGCCGAGGACGCCGACGTCATGGCCGCCTGGGCGGGGCTTGGATACTACGCCCGGGCGCGGAACCTGCTGGCCTGTGCGCGGGCGGTGGCGGGCGAGCACGGCGGGGTGTTCCCAGACACCGAGGAGGGCCTGAGGGCGCTGCCGGGCGTGGGGGCCTATACGGCCGCGGCGGTGGCCGCGATCGCCTTCGACCGCTACGCGCACGTCGTCGACGGCAATGTCGAGCGGGTCGTCGCGCGGCTGTTCCGGATCGCCACGCCCCTGCCCAAGGCCAAGACCGAGATGCGGGCGCGGGCGGCGGATCTGACCGATCCCGACCGGCCAGGGGACTGGGCCCAGGCGATGATGGATCTGGGGGCGATGGTCTGCCGACCGAAGTCACCGCTATGCGATCGATGCCCCGTGGCCGCCTGGTGCGCGGCGAAGGCGGCGGGCGATCAGGAGCTCTATCCGGTCAAGGCCGAGAAGAAGACGCGGCCCCGCCGATACGGGGCGGCCTATGTGCTGAAGCGCGGCGGCGCGGTCGGACTGGAGCGGCGTCCGGCGCGGGGCCTGCTGGGCGGGATGCTGGGCCTGCCGACGACCGCCTGGTCAGACCGGCGGCCGGAGAGCCCTCAGGACGCGCCGGTCGAAGCGCCTTGGCGGCGCGCTGGCGAAATCGACCACGTCTTTACTCACTTCGCCCTGACGCTGGAGGTCTGGACGGCGGAAGGGGACGGCGACCTGATCTGGACGCCTGTCGACGAGGCGGCGCAGGCCCTGCCGAGCGTCTTCGCCAAGGCGCTTCGAGCCGGGCTCTAGCGGCGGCTCACCACGTCGACGGGGCCCGTCTTGTTGAGCGGCAGGGACACGACCTCGCCGTCGAACCGCTCGAAGGTGAGATCCATGCGACTGTCGCCGACCTGCAGGCGCGAGATGGTCAGATGGTCGATGCCGGTCGGCAGGACCGGCCGGTTCAGCCGAACCGTCTTTTCGACGGCGTCGATATCGAGGCCGAGGGACGCCTGCAGCATCAGAAAGACCGAGCCAGCCGCCCAGGCCTGGGGGATGCAGGCCACCGGATAGGCCACCGGCGGCTCGCCCGGCTCCCGCGGGAAGCCGCAGAAGAGTTCGGGCAGCCGCATGTGGAAATGGGTGGCCGCAGCGTAGAGCTCGCCCAGCAGCATGCCGACGGCGTCGCGCTCTCCGTATCGGGCCATGCCGGCGGCGGCCAGGGAAACGTCGTGCGGCCACACCGAACCGTTGTGATAGCTCATCGGATTGTAGCGAGCCTGACCTAGCGCCAGGGTCCTAAGGCCCCAGCCGGAGCGGAACTCACCCGACAACATCCGGCGAATGACCCGCTGGGCGCGGTCGTCGCGCGGCAGGCCCGTGAAGAGGAGGTGCCCGGCGTTTGAGCCGATCGCGCGGCAGGCCGCGCCCTGACCGTCGAGCGCCATGGCGTAGAAGCCCTCGTCCTCCATCCAGAAGCGGTCCTCGACCAACGCGCGGACGGTCTCGGCCCGTTCGCGCCACTCCTGGACACGGGGATCGCCGAACCGCTCGCCCAGTTCGGCCAGGGCCAGCCAGCCGGCGTAGGCGTAACCCTGAACCTCCAGAAGCGCGATCGGGCCGATCGGGAAGCGGCCGTCAGCGTGGGAGATGGAATCCTCGGAGTCCTTCCAGCCCTGGTTGGACAGGCCCGTCTCGGCGGCGCGGGCGTAGTCGATGAGGCCGTCGCCATTGCTGTCGCCGTAGTCGCGCATCCAGTCGGCCGCGGCCACGAGGCTCGGCCAGAGCTGGCGGATCGTGTCGAAGTCGCCGGTGCGCCGGGCGTAGGCCCCGGCGAGAGCCGTGAACAGGCAGGTGGTGTCCACGCCGCCGTAGTAGAGGCCGAACGGCACCTCTCCCAAGGCGGACATCTCGCCGCGCCGGGTCTCGTGCATGATCTTGCCGGGCTGGGAATCCTGGAAGGCCGAGGTGCCGGTGGACTGTCGTCCCGCCAGATAGGTCAGGACGCCCCGCGCCAGCGACGGGTCCAGCCATAGCATTTGCCAAGCCGATATGATGCCGTCGCGTCCGAACGGGGTCGAAAACCAGGGCGTGCCCGCATAGGGGTAGGGGCCGCTGGGCAGATCGGTGGTGAGGAAGGCGACGTCGTTGCGGGACTGATCGAGCCACTGGTTGAAGCGCGGGCTGCGCGGACCCCGCACCGAGGCGCCCCGTCGACGGCGCCGGCGCATTTCCAGCCGGGCCTCTACGGCGGCGCGGCGCCAGCGATCCACGTCGGGCGGGTCGCAGGCTTCGGAGGAGCATTCGATGAAGAGGTCCATGCGCCGGCCGCGCGGCAGGGTCAGCATGAACTCGGCCCGCGACGCCGTCAGCCGGGCGGGCGGCTCGGAGAAGGCCAGGCAGCCGGTGCGCTCAACCTCGTCAAGGCCGGTGTAGCGGAAGCGGACACGCCGTCCATCCGTTTCAGGGGGATGGAGCCGACCCATGGCCTCGCGGCGGCTGCCGCGAACCTGGAAGATGTCGTGGAAATCGGCGGCGAAGTCGAAGGCGAGCGGAAGCCAGATGTCCTCGAACCCGTGGTTGGAAATGCGAACCCGTTCGTACATCCGGCGGCGCCAGACGAAGCGGCGCCGTTCGATGTGGAGGACCCCCGCAGGCGTCGACCGTCCGGTCATAGGGGGCAGGGGCCGGTTGGTGACGTGGGCCGTCAGAAAGACGTTGTCGCGCGAAACGCTGGAGCTGAGACGCGACGGCTGCGCCCCGCCGGCGGTCATGACGAACCGCGACAGAATCCGCGTGTCGTTGTCGAACAGGCCGTGCGCGCCGCTCCGGATGTCACCCCAGAGATCGGCCGTGAGGAAGGTGTCCGCGTCCTTGAGCGTCAGCAGGCTGTCGGTGCCGGAACTGTCGGCAGCCTCGGCGGCGTTCACCTGAACCGAATAGGCGTCGTCCATGGGCCTCTCGGATGGCGGCGGGTCGGACCCATATAATGCGCCGAACCGGGGCCGGTTCGGCGCCGGGCGTCAATAGGCCGCAAAGCTGCGCGGTTCGCCTATCGCTGTCGGGAGATCGACCACCACATCGTCGACCGGCGCCTCGGCGTAGGGGCGGCGGGCGAGCAGGTCGGCATAGACGTCCAGATACCGCCGCGCCATGGCCGTGGCCGAGAAGCGCAGTTCGAAGCGGGCCCGGATAGCCTCACGGTCCAGCAGGTGCGCCCGGCCGGCGGCGGCGACCGCCTGTTCCAGCGTATCGACGATAAAGCCAGTGGCGCCGTCCTCGATCACTTCGGGTGTCGAGCCGCAACGGAAGGCGACGACGGGGGTGCCGCAGGCCATGGCCTCGATCATCACCAGGCCGAACGGCTCGGGCCAGTCGATGGGGAACAGCAAGGCGTCCGCGCCGCCCAGGAAGGCCGGCTTTTCGGCGTCGCCGATCTCGCCGATGAACTGGACCAGAGGATTGGCCTCAATCATCGGCCGGATGACCTCCTCATAGTAGACGCGATCGGCCGCATCGACCTTGGCGGCCATGCGCAGGGGGCGGCCCAGCTTGGTTGCGATCTCGATGGCCCGATCCGGGCGCTTCTCAGGCGAAATCCGACCCAGGAAGGCCAGGTAGCCCTCCGACCGCGGCGAGAAGGTGTAGAGCTCGGACGGCATGCCGTGATGAACGGTAGCCTTCCAGTTGGCGCGCGGCAGGGGGCGACGCTGGTCGTCCGAGATGGACACCAGCCCGAATTCGCTCCAGCGCTCATAGACCGGGGGCAGATCCTTCACATCCAGACGACCGTGCAGGGTCGTCAGAGTCCGGTCCGCAAAGCGGCGGAACATCGGGAAGTGAAGCATGTCGGTGTGGAAATGGATCAGGTCGAAGTCGTCGATCCGGTCCAGCACCTCGCCCAGCATGGACAGGTGTGCGGCGAGGTCAGACTTGAACGGCGCGGGATCCAGACGGATGGCCTGATCGCGGACCGGGACCAGCCGAGCGCGCGTGCGGGCGTCGGCCGAAGCGAACAGGGTGACGTCGTGCCCGAGCTCGACGAGCGCGTCTGTCAGATGGGCGACGACCCGCTCCGTCCCTCCGTACAGTCGCGGCGGGACGGCTTCATACAGGGGTGCAACCTGAGCGATTTTCATGGTGATTTTCCGGCGCGGGAGGGTGCGCTGGATGCTGAACCTCTCGCAGGTGCGAAGGTTCCTGTGTAGGCCCGGCGACAGTTCGTCGCCGGGGCGTCGTCTACTGCATGCCCGCCCGGACCTGCGCCCTGAGCACGTCGATCGGCTGAAGTCCCCGGTCGGACTTGAAGCGCCAGTAGGTCCAGCCGTTGCAGGCCGGGGCGTTTTCCATCAGGGCGCCGAGCTTGTGGATCGAGCCGGTGAACTCACCGGCGATCAGGGAGCCGTCGGCGCGCACGCGAGCCTCGCGCTCGCCCTTGGGGCAGAACAGGCGGTCGCCGGGGCGCAGCAGCCCGGCCTCGACCAGCGAGCCGAAGGCGACGCGCGGCTCGGCCTTCTTGGAGCCGGTGACCTTGAGGTCTTCGGGATTGGCCGGGATCACCTCGTCGATGCGCTTGCGGGCCAGGGCCGCATAGTTCTCGTCGCGCTCGATTCCGATGAAATGACGGCCCAGACGGCGGGCGGCGGCGCCGGTCGTGCCGGTGCCGAAGAACGGGTCGAGGACCACGTCGCCGGCCTTGGTCGAGGACAGCAGCACCCGGTAGAGCAGGCTTTCGGGCTTCTGGGTCGGGTGCGCTTTCTGGCCGTCGGCGTCCTTGAGGCGCTCCTCGCCGGTGCACAGGGCCAGATGCCAGTCCGAGCGCATCTGGGTGTCTTCGTTGAAGGCCTTCAGGGCGTCGTAGTTGAACGTATAGCGCTTCTGCTCGCGCGACTTGGCGGCCCAGATGAGGGTCTCATGGGCGTTGGTGAACCGGGTGCCCTTGAAGTTCGGCATCGGGTTGGCCTTGCGCCAGATGATGTCGTTCAGGACCCAGTAGCCGAGGTCCTGCAGCGCCGAGCCGAGGCGGAAGACGTTGTGATAGCTGCCGATCACCCAGATGGCGCCGTCGTCCTTGAGCACACGGCGGCACTCGGCCAGCCACTCGCGGGTGAACTTGTCGTAGGCGGCGAAGCTCTCGAACTGGTCCCACTCGTCGTCGACGGCGTCGACCTTGGAGTTGTCAGGGCGCAGCAGGTCGCCGCCAAGCTGGAGGTTGTAGGGCGGGTCGGCGAATACCAGGTCGACGGACCGGTCGGGCAGCGACTTCAACTGCTCGATGCAGTCACCGATCAGGATGGTGTCCGGCTCAACGCCCATGGTCTGGTCCCCAACGCTATGGGACCAAAGGCGCTGAACACGGTGAAGGAAGCGTAACCGAGTCGGTTAGTGCCGCAACTCCGGGCCCTCCTGGGGCGGCAGAACCACGGTCGCGGCCCGGGCGCTGGGGCGCGGCATGTATAGGCGTCCGCCCAGATGCTCGGCCAGGCCGCGGATCAGATCCAGGCTCTCCGGGGTCAGGCGGCCTTCGGACGCGGGGCCTTCGTCCGCAACGGTCAGGCGCAGTCCTTCGGCGCCGTTCTCGAGAGACAGGATGATGCGGCAATCGCCTTCATCGGGACGCAGGCGGGCGAAGGCGGCGCCGATCAGGTCGTGGGCCACGATGGCGAGGCCGGCCGCCGACACATCGTTGATGAGCACCGCTCCGGAGGGCCGGCGCAGGGCGACCTTCACCCGCACCGCCGTGCGGCTCCAGAAGGTGACGGCCTCGTCCAGATAGTCGCCGAAATCGACGGCGCGGCCATGGGCGGTGCGCCTGTTCCAGAGGCCCAGCGCCGAGACGATGTCATTGAGCCAGATCAGGTGCCGGCGGCTCTCGGGATCGCTGACATTGCGCAGCCGGATCCCGATCAGGGCGTTCAGCAGTTTGAGTGCGCCCTCAAGACGCCCGGACTGCCCGCCTTCGCCTGTTTCGACCCCTACGCCCATGCCCCCGATTCCCGTTTGGCGGAATTACCGCACCAATGTGGCGAACCAATTGCGGCTTGCAAGCGTTAGTCAGTGTCCGGTTCCGAACCGTTCAGTGTATGCCCCTGATCACGTGGGGTTCTTTAGAGGCGGGGGTGTGGGGAAAAATCCACCTGTCAGGGTGATAATCGTCGAAGATCAGGCTCTTCTGGCGATGGAACTCGACTATGTGCTCAGCGAAGCGGGGCACATCGTGGTCGGGTGCGCGATGGACAGCGACGAGGCGGTCCGGATTGCCGCCGAGACTCGCCCGGACGTCGCCCTGGTCGACATCAATCTTAGAGACGGCGTCAGCGGTCCGGCGGTGGCCCGTCGGCTGATCGAGGCGCACGGCTCGATCGTGGTCTTCCTGACCGCCAATCCCGAACAGATTCCCGAAGGCTTTTCGGGCGCGATCGGTGTGCTGACCAAGCCATTCGACGCCCCGACCATCCGGGCTGTGGTGGAGTTCGCCGGACGCTTCCATCGCGAGCGGTCGCTCAGCGGCCGTCCGGCCCGGCTGAGGCTGGCGCCCTGGCTGCTGGACCCGCCGGCCGACGCGCCCAGGCACTGATCAGCGGCGGCGCGTAGCGATGTCGCGCGCGATGCGGATCCACAACAGGATCAGGCCCGTCACCACCAGGATCAGGGCCAGGGCCGCGGCGCCCAACAGCCACCAGCTGTTGATGTTGTCACCCTCGCCGAAGTCGAGGATGTGGAGCCGCCACATGACGTCGAAGATCGTCCAGAGATCTGAGCGGCGGCTGACGACCGCGCCGGTCTCGGGGTCCAGGTAGAAGCGGGTCTTCTCAGAATCATTGAAATCGACCCGCCACAACGGCCCCTCACGGCCCGTCTCGACGGGGGCTTCGGCAAGGTATTCGACCCCGGCTGCGCTGCCGGGACCGGCGTACTGCAGGGCCGCCAGCCGGATCGCTTCATCCGGTTGCATGGCCGGCATGGGCTGGCCGGTCAGGGCAGAGATGCGCGCGGGTGCGCCCTCCCGGGGCGTCACGATCCAGACCAGGCCCCGTGGGGTGGAGGTCAGGCTGGCCTGGACGGCCGGTCCGCCGGCCGCTGCGAGAGCCTGATCCACCGGGATGACGGCCGAGGCGTCCAGAGCCGCCTGTTCGACCTCGGCGACGCGGTGTTCGCCGCGCACCCGCTCGATCGGCAGGGCTACCATGATCAGCCCCCCCAGCACCCAGAACACGACCTGAATGGCGACGACGAGGCCAATCCACTTGTGCAGCCAGGTCGAGATGCGGTTGAGGCGGGCGGTCGAGATCATCGGATATCCAGTCCGGGGGCCGTCGGGCCGGAGGTCGCGTCTGACAGGACGCATTGCATGATGGTGACGTCCAGCCAGCGCTCGAACTTCCAGCCTACACGCGGCAACACGCCGGCGACCTGGTAGCCCAGCGCCGTGTGCAGGGCGATCGAACTGGACCCGTCGGAGGTGATGGTCGCGATGAGGCTGCGGATGTCCTGTTCGCGAAGCCGCGCGATCAGGGTCTGCATGAGGGTGCGGCCTACGCCGCGGCGAAGGGCGTCCGGCGCGACATAGACAGTGGTCTCGGCCGTGTGGCTGTAGGCGGCGCGGGGCTTCCAGGCGGTGGCGTAGGCATAGCCGGCGAAGCGGCCATCGATCTCGGCGACCAGCCAGGGCGCGCCGAGCGCCAGGACGGCCTGCCAGCGGGCGGCCATGCCCTCGGGCGAGGGCCCTTCGGTCTCGAAGGTGGCCACGCCCTCGCGGGCTTCCTGGTCATAGAGGGCGGCGACGGCGGCCATGTCGGCGGCGGTCGCGTCGCGGATGATCGGATCGCTCATGAGCCCCTCCAGCCCGGTCGGCGGGGAGGCCGTCGGGCTGGAGGGTTTGTGGCATGAAGTGGCGGCGCTTTGCTACTGGATGCGCAACCGTACAAAGACCATCGCGCCGTCCGGATCGCCGCCGTAGTCGGCTTCCAACTCATCGGGCACAAAGTTGAAGGCCCAGGAGCCGCCGACGCCCACGACGGTGGTGTCGTTGACGCGGAAATCGCGCACGATCCCGAGCGTGGCGCGGCCCACCGTATAGGTGTCGCCGTGGCCGCCGCCGTGGCCGTGCTCAAGTTCGGCCGTCTCGATGCGCTCGACCCGGGAAAAACCGGTCCAGCGGCCGTCCGGCGAGGCCGAGGCCTCGAACAGCCAGGCGTCGCGGGCGACGTCGTGGTCGTCGATCTTCCGGCCGAAAGCGGTGCTCATGCTCCACTGACCGTCCATGAAGGGGGCGGTGTAGAGGGCGCTGGCGGACCAGCGGACCTCGTCCTCGTCGGGCTCAAGCTGTTCGGGCGAGGTGACGTCGGCGCGGCTGACCTGCAGGGCCCAGTTCGGTGTCGGGTTCCACGAGGCTCGGACCGACCAGCTGTCGAGGTCGCCGGTCTCGATGTCGTAGCGCTCCTCGTTCGGCTCACGGCCCCTAAAGGACGAGGCCTCCAGCTTGAACCCGTCATGGATCCAGCCGGCGGTCAGGACGCCGAAGGTGATGTGGGTCGAATCCAGCCAATGGTGGGTGATGGGCGCTTCCGGAGAGGCGATCGCCGCCGGGCGGTGCATGAAGGCAGGCGGGCCGAACGCCGGCTCGCCGGGCAGGCCGCCGTAGACGAACAGGCTGTCGCTGTCCGACAGACGCCACGAATAGCTGGCCGACAGCTCCATGAAGAGGTCGTGCGGATGCTGGCGGTCGATCAGGGGTTCGACGCCGTCGGCGGTCTCGCCCGAGGCCAGCAACAGCGGATAGCCTTCCTCGCCCATGAAGGGGTCGGGGCTGAGCATGGCGCGCAGGTTCAGGGTCGAGCCATTGTCAAAGTCGCGCCGGGCCGAGCCCATGACCATGCCGGCCACGAAGGTCATGGCGTCGCCGCGCGGGCCGGACTGGTCGGTGTGAACCAGGTTCAGCTCGGCGTGCGCCATGTAGGTCCAGTCGCCCGCCTGCCAGTGGACGCCGCCGTGATGGGCTGCGTCGGGCTGCCAGCTGGTGCCCGAGGCCTCGCGGCTCATCGGATAGGCGCCGAGCGTGCCCGTCATGGCGTGGCCGCTCATGTCGTGGCCTTCGTGGTCGCCCATGTCGTGGCCGGAATGGTCCGCCGGCGGGGCAGCGGGCGGTGTGTGGGCCTCGTGGCCGCTATGATCAGCGGTCGCCGTGGCGGCTGGCGGCTGGGTGTGGGCCGAATGGTCGGCGTGACCCGAGTGGTCGGCCGGCTGGGTCGCCGGGGTCGCCGGTTGGTGAGCGGCGTGGCCGCCGTGGTCCTGGGCCTGGGCCGCGAGCGGCATGGCCAGGGCGGTCCCGCAGAGCAGGACGAGCGTGAGAGGTCGAGCCATGAGAGGCGTCTCCATCGAAAACTGAAAAAAGGGGAGGGCGCGGCCGGGCCGCTTTCGCCTTCAGGTTCGTGGAGGGTCGGGATCCGGACTGGGCGCGCGACCAAGCCGATCGGTCGGCGCCAGCACGATGCGGGTCAGGCCACCGAGCGCAGCCGGGGCGGCGACGGGCAGGACGGTCTGGGGCGTACAGGCCACGCAGCAGTGCATGACGTGCGTATCCTGTCCGGCCGGCATCTCGTGCCTGGTCCCGTGGTCCATGACGGCCGTCTCGTGGCAGCCGCCCGGCCCGGTCATGGCGGATGCCGGCGCCGCGCCGAGGATCAGCACGGCGACGGCGGACATCGCCATCAGAAAGGTCAGGACCAGACGCATCGGAGCCCTAGATAGGCCGATCCGTCCGGTCCCGCCAGCGGCGCCGTTACGCCTGCTCCCAGCCGCGCTGCGAAGCCCAGACGCAGAAGGCGTAGTCGTGGGCGATGTCCCGCAGATAGTCGAAGCGACCCGACGAGGCGAAGTGGCCCGCCGTCATGTTGATCTTGAGCAGCACCGGCTTGCCCGAGGTGGTCGCGGGACGCAGCTTGGCGACCCACTTTTCGGGCTCCCAGTAGGTGACGCGCGGATCCGACAGGCCGCCGGTCGCCAGCACCGCCGGATAGGCCTTGGCCTCGACCTGGTCATAGGGGCTGTAGCTGTACATGTAGTCGTAGGCTTCCGGATCCTCGATCGGGTTGCCCCACTCGGGCCATTCCGGCGGCGTCAGCGGCAGCGACACGTCCGACATGGTGTTGATCACGTCCACGAAGGGCACATTGGCCAGAATGCCGGCCCACAGGTCGGGGCGCATGTTGTTGACCGCGCCCATGAGCATGCCGCCGGCCGAGCCGCCGTGGGCCACGATGTTGCCCGCCGTCGCATAGTTGCGCGAGATCAGGTGTTCGGCGCAGGCGATGAAGTCCTCGAAGGTCTTCTTCTTGGTCATGCGGCGCGCAGCCAGGAACCAGTTCCAGCCCTTGTCCGAGCCGCCCCGGATGTGGGCGATGGCGTAGATGAAGCCGCGGTCAACCAGCGACAGGCGGTTGGCGTTGAAGCTGGCCGACATCGGAATGCCGTAGGAGCCATAGCCGTACAGCAGCAGCGGCGCCGAGCCGTCCACCGGCGTGTCGCGGCGGCGCAGGATCGAGATCGGCACCATGGCGCCGTCGGCGTGCGGGGCCTCCATGCGCTCGACGACATAGTCATCCGGGTTGTGGCCCGACGGGATTTCCTGGGTCTTGCGCAGGGTGCGGGTGCGCGAGGCCATGTCGTAGTCATACGTCTCCGTCGGCCGCGCCATGGAGTTGTAGGTGTAGCGCATGACGTCGGTGGCGTATTCGTAGGAGCCCGAACGGCCCAGCGAATAGGCCGGCTCATCGACGGCAATGGCGTGCTCGGCGCCCGCGCGGTCGCGCACCACGATGCGGACGTTGGCGTCGGCGCGCTCCTGACGGACCAGCCAGTTCTCGAACAGCCCCACGCCCTCGATGATCTTGCCGGCGGTGAAGGGGATGAGGTCGGTCCAGTTGGCCTTGGCCGGGGTGGCGGTCGGGGCCTCGCAGACCTTGAAGTCGACGGCGCCGTCGGCATTGGTTCGCACGACCCAGCGGTCGCCCCAGTGATCCAGGTCGTAAAGGACGCCGGCCTGGCGAGCCTCGACCAGAGCCGGCGCGGCCGTCAGATCAGCGGCCGGGATAATCCGGACTTCCGAGGTTTCCTGATTGGCGATGTTGATCAGCATGAAGGCGTCGTCCGACGTCCGGCTGACGCTGATGAACATGCCCTCGTCGGCCTCGTCATAGACCTCGGTCCTTTCGCCGCCGGTGATCGGGCGACGGTAGATCTTGTCCGGACGGCCGTTGTCGTCGCGATTGGTCCAGAAAAGGTGCCGGCTGTCGGGGGATACGCTGAAGTCACCGCCGGTGTCGTCCACCGGATCGCCGACCAGCTGGCCGGTGGTCAGGTCCTTGACGTAGATCTTGTAGACCTCCGAGCCCTGATCGTCCTCGGCATAGACGAAATAGCGGTGGTCCGGGCTGGGCAAGGCGGCGCCGACCGAGGAGTAGTCCTTGCCCTCGGCGAGCGCATTGGCGTCCAGCAGGATCTGCTCGCCGGCCGCGTCGCCGCGCGGGCGGCGGCAGTAGAACGGGTGCTGCGCCCCGGTCTCGAAGCGGGTGTAGTACTCCCAGTCGCCATAGGGCGCGGGGACCGAGCTGTCGTCTTCCTTGATGCGGCCGCGCATCTCCTGGAACATCGCCTCCTGCAGCGGCTCGGTCGAGCGCAGGACTTCTTCGCGATAGGCGTTCTCGGCCGTCAGATGCTCGCGCACGTCGGCCTTGATGACCGACGGATCGCGCAGGACCGTCTGCCAGTTGTCGTCCTTCATCCACTGATAGTCGTCGGTGCGGGTGCGGCCGAGCTGTGCGATGGTGACGGGGATACGACGGGCGACAGGCGGTGTGGGCATCGAGGCTCCAGACTGGGCGAAGGCGGCCCCGCCGGGCGCCGCCGATGCGGCGGCGAGGGCGGCGGACGAGGCGAGCATTTGACGGCGGTTCATGGATGACGCTCCCAAATTTCGTCGCGGACGTTGCTCAGCTATCGCCGCCGCGTCAAATGATTGTTGGCAAAGCTTTGGAGTCGGCGATGGAGTGGGACCAGACGGTCCAGATGATCGAGGCCACGGTCCAGGTGGAGAACACCCGGCCGGGCGGTGCGCGGCGCATTTCGACCGGCCTGCTGGTCGATGCGCCGTGGCCGGACGGCACGCCACGCACGGTGCTGGTGACGGCGGCGCATGCCGTCGAGCCGTCTGAGACTCCCGAGATCCGCATCGGCTGGCGCTTCGCCACGGGCGACGGCGGCTGGCGCTTTGCCCCGCAGTCCGCCCCGCTGGAGCTGGAGGGCCGCGATCTGTGGGCGCGTCATCCGGACAGGGACATCGCCGTCGTCGAGGTGGTCGCGCCGCCCGAGTTCGCGCGCGCCGCCATCCCGCTGAGCTGGCTGGCCGACGAGCGCGATCTGGATGTGCAGGGCGTCGGCCCGGGCGATCAGGTCTTCACCCTGGGCTATCCGCGCGGCCTGTCGGCCAACCGGGCGGGCTTTCCGATCCTGAGGACGGTGCGGATCGCCTCCTGGCCGCTGAGCCCCATCCGGGCTTTTCCGACCTTCCTGGTCGACGGCTTCCTCTATCCGGGCAACTCCGGCGGCCCGGTCTTCATGGAGGACGGCCCGGGCGGCAATCCTCTGATCCTGGGCATCGTGACCCAGCAGGTCGACCAGGGCGCCGAACCGATCGGTCTGGGGGTCGTGGTCCACGCAGCCTATGTCCGCGAGACCATCGCGGTGCTGGATCAACAGGCGGGCTTCCTGCCGCCGGCACGACGGGCGGCCTAGCCCGCGACGGAGAGAACCACCGTTGCCGCCGCTGCGCTCGGGTCCGGCCGATCGCGGCCCATGAGATCGAGGGCGTGGTTCTGGCGGGCGATCTGGTCGGCGCGCAGGGCCGGGTCGTCGAGGCGTTCGGCGACGGCGCGGGCCAGATTGTCCGGCGTCGCCTGATCCTGAAGGAACTCGGGCGCGATCCGGTCGTCAGCGGCGATGTTGAACAGGGTGATGTGTTTCGCCGTCATCAGCGGCCTGGTCAGGGCGTAGCTGAGCCCGCCCAGCTTGTAGGCGATCACCGTCGGCGCCCCAGCCAGCGCCAATTCGGTCGAGACGGTGCCGGAGGTCGCCAGCGCCACGGTCGCGGCCTTCATGGCGTCCTTCTTGGCGGCCTCTCCCTCGATGAGGATGGCTCGGAAGGGCCAGCCGGCGACGGCCGTGCGAACCGTCGGCGCCACGGTGTCGGCGACCACGACGGCCACGGCCAGATCGGGGCGCACCGCCTTCAGGCGCTGGGCGGTCTGTTCGAAGACGGGCGTCATACGCTCTATCTCGGCCGGGCGGCTGCCGGGCAGGATCAGCAGGAACGGCTGGTCGGGCGTCAGATGATGGGTCTGGCGAAAGCGCGCGCCGTCCGCCTGGGAGAAGTCGATCGCCAGGCTGGGATTGCCGACGAAGGTGGTAGGCAGGCCTTGCTTCTCGAACCACGGCGGGTCGAAGGCGTGCAGCGTCATCAGGTGATCGACAGCGGCGGCCAGAGTCTTCGCCCGGCCCGGTCGCGACGCCCAGACCTGGGGCCCCACGTATTTGACCAGCTTCAGAGCGGGCAGGGCTTCGCGCAGGCCCTTGGCCACACGGATCGTGAAGCCCCAGCTGTCGATCAGGACGGCGACATCGGGCTTTTCCCGCACGGCCAGTTCGACGGTTTCCGCCACGCGGCGCTTCACGCGGCCATAGGCTCGGAGGCCCTCGATCCAGCCGAGGATCGACAGGTCGGCGATGTCGAAGGGGCTGACGACGCCCTGTTCGGCCATGCGCGGGCCGCCGACACCGACGAAGGTGACGTTGTCCGTGCCGATTTTGTCTTTGATCGCCTGGGCCAGCTTGGCGCCCAGATTGTCGCCGGATGCTTCGGCGGCGACCAGCATGACCTTCAGGGGCTGGCTCACTCTTCGCCCCAGACGAACAGGCCCAGGCGGTCGGCCGCGGCGATGACGCCGGCCTTGTCGATGACGATTAGATCGCCGGCCTGACCGGCGACGCCCGCAAGGCCCGCAGTATGGGCCAGCTCGATCGTGCGCACGCCGATCACCGGCAGGTCGACCTTGCGCTCCTGAATGGGCTTGGGGGCCTTGGCGAGCACGCCCTGCGGAGCGGCGCCCCGGATCTCGGCGGGCAGGCCGGCGACGCGCTCAAGCATGGCGTCGGTGCCCTCCTGGGCTTCCACGGCCAGAACGAGGCCGTGGGACACGACCGCGCCCTGACCGACATCGAGATCTCCTATGGCGCGCGCGACGGTCAGGGCCTTCTGAATATCGGCGCGGTCCATGTCGCGCGGGCTGACTGAACCGAGCGCACCGGAGGGCAGGGTCTCGTCGCCGCCCAGGATGTCGTCCGCGCCCTCGACGGCGAAACCCGCGTCCCCGAAGACCTTGAGCACCTGACGCAGCAGGGCGTCGTCGCCCTGTTTGGCGGCCGAGATGATGCCGGGGAGGACGGTCATGCCCTTGAAGTCGACCTTGAAGGTCGAGAAGTCCGGACGGTTGACCTTGCCGGCCAGACAGACCGACTGACACTTAGCTTTCTTGAGGGCGTCCAGACACTTGCCGAACTCGCCCAACGCCAGATCGACGCCGTCGGCGGACTGCAGGGCGTCCTCGGCATAGCCCTTGAGCCGGATCACGAAGACCGGGCGGCCCTGGGCGCGGCAGGCCGCGATGATGCGAAGCGGCAGGTCGCCGCCACCCGCGATCAGGCCGAGCTTGTCCATCAGATTTCCGGCAGGCAGAGCGGCCGCGAACCGCCATCGCGGATGAAGGCGACGATCTCGGCCGCCTCGGCCATGCCGCCGGTGGAGGCTTCGGCCCGGTCGAGTCGTTCGGAGAAGGCTCCGTCGCCCTCGAACAGGTCGCGGTAGAAGGCCAGCATCTGTTTGATCTTCGCCCGGTCGAAGCCGCGCCGCTTGAGCCCCACCATGTTCAGCCCGTGCAGCCGCGCATGGTTGCCCCAGACCGACCCGTAGGGGATCACGTCGCGGGTCACTGCCGCCAGACCGCCAACCATGGCGCCCTGACCGACCCGGCCCCACTGGTGGACCGCGCACAGGCCGCCAAGGAAAACGCCGTCGCCGATGGTGACGTGGCCGCCCAGCGTCGCATTGTTGGCGAAGGTCACGCGGTCGCCGACGACGGAGTCATGGCCGACGTGGGCCCCGGTCATGAACATGCAGTTGGACCCAACCGTGGTCACGCCCGTGCCCTGGATGGTGCCGCGGTTGAAGGACGAGCCCTCGCGGATCAGGTTGTTCTCGCCGATCACCAGACGGGTCGGCTCGCCCTTGTAGCCGCCATGCTGCGGCGGGCCGCCGATGACCGAGAAGGGGTGGATCACGGTCCCGGCGCCGACCTCGGTCACACCCTCGACCACGACGCTGGAAACCAGCTCGACTCCGCCGTCCAGCGTGACATCGGGCCCGACGCGGCACCAGGGCCCGATCGTGGCGTCGTCGGCGATCTTCGCGGCCGGGTCGACGATCGCGGTAGGATGGATGCGGCTCAACGGCCCGTCCTCACTGAGGGTTCTCGACCACCATGGCGGCGAATTCGGCCTCGGCCACCAGCTTGCCCTCGACGAAGGCCTCGCCGCGGAACTTGAAGAGGTCGCCACGGTGCTTGACCACCACGACCGACATCCGCAGCTGGTCGCCCGGACGGACCGGCTTGCGGAAGCGCGCGCCGTCGACCGACATGAAGAAGATGGTCTTGCCCGAGACGTCTGCATTCAGCGACTTGGACATCAGCACGGCGCCCGTCTGGCCGAGGGCCTCGACGATCAGCACGCCCGGCATGACCGGGTTTTCGGGGAAGTGGCCCTGGAAGAAGGGCTCGTTATGGGTGACGTTCTTGATCCCCGTGATCGAGGTATGCGCCACATAGTCCTCGGCGCGGTCGACCAGCAGGAAAGGATAGCGGTGAGGGATCCGCTTCGTCACCTCTGCGAAATCAATCGTCTGGCCCTGTACGTCCGACTCACTCATCGGCATTTCCCTTACGTCCGGCCGCCTGTTTGGCGACCCAGACGGTTTCGCGCAAGAACCGGCGCATCGGGCGGGCCGGGGCGCCGCCCCAGGTTTCGCCGTCGGGAATGTCGTTGATGACCATAGCGGCGGCCCCGATCCGGGCGCCGCGGCCGATCGTCAGATGGTCGGTGACGCCCGCGCGCCCGCCCAGCTGCGCCCCATCGCCGATGGTCACGCTGCCCGACAGGCCGACGTGGCCGGCCAGGACGACGAAGCGTCCCAGGCGACAGTTGTGGCCGACCTGGACCAGGTTATCGATCTTGGAGCCTTCACCGATGACGGTGTCGTCCCAGGCGCCCCGGTCAATGCAGCTGTTGGCGCCGACCGAGACATCGTCCTGCAGGATGACGCGGCCCATCTGGGGCACGTCGACCAGACCCTTGGCGCCGGCCGCCACGCCGAAGCCGGCCTCGCCGATGACGGTGGAGGCGGCGATCCGCACCCGGTCGCCCACCAGGCAGAAGCCCAGGGAGACGTTGGCGCCGATGTCGCAGCCCCGGCCAATCTGGACCCCCGGACCTATGACGGTATTGGCGCCGATACGCGTGCCACGCCCGATCGCCACGCCTTCGCCCAGCACGACGCCGGGCCCGAGGCGGACGTCGTCTTCCAGCCGGGCGTCGGCGCTCAGGTCTCGGTCGGGCAGGGGGCGGGCCGGATGCAGGGCGCGGGCGGTCTGGGCCCAGGCGGCCTGGGGGGTCGGCGTCAACAGCACCGCACTGCCCTCGGGCGCCAGCTCGGCGTGACGCTCGGCGAGGAAGACCGCCCCGGCCCGGCTGGCGACCAGGGCAGGCCGGTATTTGGGGTCGGCCAAAAAGGCGACGCCCCGCCCGTCGGCGTGGACGAGCGGGGCGGCGGTATCGATCAGGCTGTCGGGCTCACCGCGCGCCAGGACGGCGCCGGTCAGCCCGCAGAGCGAGGCCAGGGTCAGCGGTTGGGCGGATTCGAAGAACCGCGCGTCCGGCATGCCTGGCGTCGCCTCTTCCGACTACTGCTGCGGCAGGGCCATGCGGTCGAACGACAACGTCTGCAGCTGGCTGTTCAGCAGTTCGATGACGCGGTCGGTCACGTCCATCTGCGGGTTGGCGTAGTGCACCGCGCCGGCTTGGAAGAGGACGCCGCAGCCGCGCTCGACGTAGACGCCGGCCAGCAGGGGCTCGACCGAAGCTGCGATGGCCTGCTCCTGGGTCTGCTGGGTGTAGGCCAGCTCCATGCCGCGCTGCTGCTCCAGGGCCTGGAAGTTCTGCAGGCGCTGGGCCAGGGCGTTGGTGCGGTCGATCCGCTGCTCGGCCGGGATGCTTTGCAGGGCAGTGGCTTCAGCCTGGATGGCGGCGCCTTCCGGAGCCATTTCGGCGCGGACGGCTTCAGCCAACTGCTGGAGGCGAGCCGAGACGGCGGCGCCGACCGCGGACTGGGCCAGCAGGCGATCATGGTTGTACAGGCACACGCCCGGGACGACCGGGCCGGGGCTCGTGGGCTGGGTCTGGGCCGAGGCGGCGCCGGCGAAGACCGAAGCGGCGAGGGCGACCGAAGCGAGGAGCGAAAGCTTCATGGACGTTTCCTAGAACTGGGTTGAGGTGGAGAAGCGGAACGACTCTGTGCGGTCGTAGTCTTCGCTGAGAATGATCTCGGAGATATCGAAACGGATCGGGCCGAGGGGCGAGCGCCAGTGGACGCTGATGCCGGCCGACATGCGCGGCGTGATCTCGTCGACGATGTTCGGATCCGGGAAGCCGGTGTCGTCGATGCGATAGCGGTCATCGAGCAGGCCGACGGTGCCGTAGTCCATGAACAGCGAGGTGCGGATCCCGTACTCTTCCGGCAGGAAGTTCGGCACGGTCAGCTCCAGGGTGCCGATCGCGTACATGTTGCCGCCCAGGGCGTCCTGGGTGAGCAGGTCGCGCGGACCCATGCCGGCAGTCTCGAAGCCGCGGAAGGTGTTGCCGCCCTTGAAGAAGCGGTCGTTAATCCGGATCGGATCACCGCCCCAGCCCGAGATGTAGCCCGCCGAGAACTCGGCCGAGAACACCAGGGCCGGCGTGAAGCCATGGTACCAGGTGGCGTTGGTCTCAGTGCGGACGTAGTTCACGTCGCCGCCGATGCCGGCCAGGTCCTGCCACAGGGTGCCGCGCCAGCCGCGAGTCGGGCGCACCGGATCGTTGGTGCGGTTGACGCTGAGCGTGTAGCCGATGGTCGACGACAGGTACGAGCCGACCTGCTCGCACAGGGCGCGCGAGCCGAAACCCGGGCAGTAGCCGTCGGGAACGACGATCTCGTCGGACTTCAGGTTATAGCGAAGGCCCAGCGAGGTGTAGGTATTGATCGGCCAGCCGAAGCGGGCGCCGATGCCGGTCGACTGCCAGTCGAAGGAGGATTCCTCCTCCAGGTCGTAGCGATAGTGGAAGATGTCGAAGCCGGCGCGCAGATCGCGGCCCAGGAAGTGCGGCTCGGTGAAGCTGAGCTGGGCCTGCTGGCGCAGCGAGCCCCAGGACAGGCGCGCCACCAGGTTCTGGCCACGGCCGCGGAAGTTCCGCTGCGTGATGCCCAGATCGATGATGAAGGCGTCGACCGATGAGAAGCCCGCGCCGAACGACAGTTCGCCGGTCGGCTGTTCGGTCACCTGGACCTGAAGCACGGTGCGGTCCGGGGCCGAGCCCTGGACTTCCTCCACCGTCACGTCCTCGAAGAAGCCGAGGCGACGCAGGTTGTTGCGCGAACGGTCGACCAGGGCCTGGTTGAAGGCGTCGCCCTCGGTCAGCATCATCTCGCGACGGATGACCGGGTCGATGGTCTGGGTGTTGCCGACGATGTCGATGCGCTCGACATAGACGCGCGGGCCTTCGTTCACCTGGAAGGTGACGTCGACGGTGCGGGTCTCGGGGTTCGGCGTCTCGATCGGACGGATGTCGACGAAGGCGTAGCCGGCCGCGCCGGCGGCGAAGGTCAGGGCGTCGACCGCGGACTCGATCTGATCCGATTCATAGCGGCTGCCTTCGCGGATCGGGACCAGCGCGCGCAGGAACTCGGGGTTCAGGCGCTCGTTCTCGGTCTCGACCTGCATCTCGCCGAAATCGTACTCCTCGCCCTCATCCACCGTGATGGTGATGACGAAGTCTTCCTGGTCCGGCGTCAGCTCGGCCACGGCCGAGACGATGCGGAAGTCGTAGTAGCCGCGGTTCGTATAGAAGTCGCGCAGCTGCTCGCGGTCGTACTCGAGGCGGTCGGGGTCGTAGTTGTCGTTCGACGAGAAGAAGTTCCACCAGGTCGAGCGCTCGGTGACCATCACATCGCGCAGGTCGCTGTCGGAAAAGGCGCTGTTGCCCAGGATGTTGATCCGGCGAACGCCCGTCGACACGCCCTCGTCGATCTCGAAGATCAGGTCGACACGGTTCTGCTCCAGCTGGACCAGCTTGGGCGTGACCGTCGCCGAGATGCGGCCCGAGCGGCGGTACAGTTCAACGATGCGCTGAACCTCGGCCTGGACGCGGGCGCGGGTGTAGACGCCGCGCGGACGCACGGTGATTTCCTCGCGCAGGCGGTCTTCGTTCAGGGCGCTGTTACCCTCGAACACCACCTGGTTGATGACCGGGTTCTCGACCACCTGCACCAGCAGGGTGCCGTTGGGCTGAAGCTGGATCTGGACGTCCGAGAAGTGATCCGTGCGGAACAGGGTGCGGACCGCCAGGTTGATGACGGCGTCATCGACCGTGTCGCCGGCCTGGATCGGCAGGTACGAGACGATCGTCGTCGGGTCGATGCGCTGTGCGCCCTGGACCTGGATACGAGCGACGACCGCCGATTGCTGCGGCATGGCTTCGGTCTGGACCGCCGGCGCCTCCGGCTGGGCGGCGGGCGCGGCGGGCGGCGCGTCCTGGGCGAGCGTCGGCGTGGCCAGGACAGCGGACGCGGCCAGAGCCAGGAAGCTCGACTGAAGGACGAGGCGGGAGCGTTGATGCATGGATCGGACCATCGGCGACGGGCTGGAGTTTACGAAGTCCCGCCGAGGAAGGCGAAGAGGTTGAGCTTGTTCAGATCGTTCCAGGTGGCGAACAACATCAATCCCACGAGCAAAGCAAGTCCGACGCGGAAGCCTGCCTCCTGGATTCGAGCGTCCAACGGCCTGCGGGCCACGGCTTCATACGCGTAAAACACCAGATGCCCCCCATCGAGAACTGGAACCGGTAGCAGATTGAAGAAGCCGACTCCGACCGAAAGAAGGCCGGCCAGGGCAAAAAGCGAGAAAATCACCCGTCCAGCGGCCTCTCCGGCCGAATCCGAGCTCTCCACGGCGGCGCCGGCGACCGCGCCGGAGGCGCGGGCGATGCCGATCGGGCCCGACAGCTGGTCGCCGCTCTCGCGGCCGGTGACGATTCGACCGATGTAGGTGACCGAGGTGTCCAGCACCGCCCAGGTTTGGCGGCCGCCCTCCACGACCGCCTCGGGCAGGGAATAGCGATGGACGATCAGGTCCGAGCGCAGGCCGCTGCTGGCCATGCCCAGGACGCCGATCCGGACCATGGAATCATCGAGCGGATTGCGCATCTGGCGGGCGTCGGGCGTGGCCGTCAGCTCCACGGTCTGGCCGTCGCGCTCGACCTCGAAGCGGATCGGGGTCTCGGGGCGCAGGCGCACGTGCTGGACCACCTCCTGCCAGTCGCGCATGCGCCGGCCGTCGGCCTCGGTGATCAGGTCGCCGGTCTGGAACCCTGCGGCCTGGGCCGGGCTGGCGGCGTCGACATCGCCGACGCGCGGCGTCACACGCACGGTCTCGCCCACCGCCAGGGCCAGGACGGTGAAGATGGCTACGGCCAGGATGAAGTTTGCGATCGGGCCTGCGGCCACCACCAGGGCGCGCTGCCAGATCGGCTTGAAATGGTAATAGGCGCGCTCGGCGCCCGGGCCCTGTTCAGCGATGATCTGCTGGCGAAGGGCTTCGATGCCCTCGCGGTCGGGCACGCCCGTGACGTCCAGATCGCCCGAAAACTTGACGTAACCGCCCAGCGGCAGGGCCGCGAGCCGCCATTCGACGCCCGACCGGTCGGTGCGCGCCCACAGTGTCTTGCCGAAGCCGATCGAGAACCGGTCGATCTTGACGCCGAACAGCTTGGCGACGCTGAAGTGGCCCAGTTCGTGGATCACAATGACCAGCGCCAGCACCGCGATGAAGGCGGCGAGGGTTCCAATCAGGGAGCCCAGGAAATCCAGCATAGAAAACAGATCCCTTCCCGGTCCTCAGGCGGCCAGCGCGCGGCGACGGATCGCCTCGGAGGCCAGGCGGCGTGCGCCGCGATCGGCGTACAACGCCTGTTCCAGCGCCCCCTGGCCGGTCCCGGAATCCGAAGCCACGGCTTGGGATTCCAGTGTTTCGGCCACAGTCGCGGCAATATCGAGAAAGCCGATCTTGCGGTCAAGGAAGGCCTTCACCGCCGTCTCGTTGGCCGCGTTGAAGACGGCCGGGGCGTCACCGCCGGCGCTCAGCGCCTGACGGGCCAGCCGCAGCATGGGGAATCTCGTCTCGTCCGGCGCCTCGAAGGTGAGGGCGCCCATGGCCGCCAGGTCCAGCTTTGGCGCGGGCCAAGCCAGCCGCTCGGGCCAGGCGAGGGCGCAGGCGATGGGCGTGCGCATATCGGGCGGGCCCAGCTGGGCGAGGGTGGAGCCGTCCACATATTCGACCATCGAATGGATGATCGACTGCGGATGGACCAGTACGTCGATCCGCTCGGCGCCCATACCGAAAAGATAGGCCGCCTCGATCATCTCCAGGCCCTTGTTGGCCATGGTGGCGCTGTCGACCGAGATCTTGGCCCCCATGGACCAATTGGGGTGGGCCACGGCCTGTTCGGGGGTGACGGCGGCCATCGCCTCGATTGTCAGGGTCCGGAAGGGGCCGCCCGATGCTGTTAGGATCAGGCGCGAGACCTGATCGCGATTGCGGGTCTCCAGCACCTGGAAGATGGCCGAGTGTTCGGAATCGACCGGAATAACCCGGCCTCCGGCCGCCTCGGCGGTCTCGATCAGGGCGGGGCCGCAGCAGACGAGGCTTTCCTTGTTGGCCAGGCCCAGGGTCGCGCCCGAGCGGGCGGCGGCCCAGGCGGGCCTCAGGCCGGCCGAGCCGACGATGGCGGCCATCACCCAGTCCGCGCCCGAAGCGGCCGCGGCCTCGACGGCTGCGTCGCCGGCCGCGGTCTCGATGCCCGAGCCGGCCAGACGCTGGTCCAGCTCGGCCTTCAGGCTCTCGTCGGCGATAACGGCCAGGCGCGGACGCCATTCCAGCGCCTGTTCGGCCAGGACCTTCACATTGGAGCCGGCGGTCAGGGCCTCGACGGCGTAGTCGCCGCCGGACTGGCGCATCAGATCAAGAGTGGACACGCCAACAGAGCCGGTAGAGCCCAGAACTGTGACGCGCCGGGTCATGCGGTCATTCCGGAATCAACGGCCAGCTTGATGGCGGCCACCACCACCACGGCGAACATCAGGCCGTCGACCCGGTCCAGCAGGCCGCCATGACCCGGGATCAGGTCGCCGGAATCCTTGACGCCGTAACGCCGCTTGAGCGCGGATTCCCACAGGTCGCCCGCCATGGTCGCCAAGGCCCCGGCCAGGCCGATGAAGCCTGCCAGCCACGGGTTCACCGCCGTCAGCGACATGTCCTGGCCCATGATGGGCCAGCGGGCGACGAAGGCGACGATGGTCATGGCGACCACGGTGCCGCCGATCAGGCCGCCGATGAAACCGGACCAGGTCTTGTTGGGCGAGAAGCGCGGCCACAGCTTGGGCCCGCCGAACAGGTTGCCGACCAGATAGGCGAAGATGTCGGCTGCCCACGTCACCGCGAACAGAAGGATAATCCAGCGTCCGCCCTCGTCGGACACGCGCAGCCAGACCAGCAGGACCAGCGGCCAGCCGATGTAGAAGACGCCATAGGCCGCATCGATCGGCGAGCGCCGCACCAGATGCGCGATCAAAAAGGCGATCATCGCCCCGAAGACCAGCAGCACCAGGGCCAGAGAAATATCGTTGGTATAGGCCGTCAGCCCCGGGACCATGATGCCGACGGCGACGGCGGCCCACATCCACTTGGACGCTCCCGGCGCGGTCATCTTGGCCCATTCCCAGGCCAGCAGCGCGGCGGCGGCCCCCATCAGGGCCATGAAGTACCAGCCGCCCATCCACAGGCCGGCCAGGGCCAGCGGCGCGAGCACGGCGGCCGAGCCCGCGCGGATGACGATGTCCTTGAGCTGCACTAGCCGGCCGCCCGCTCGGGCTCGAGCCCGCCGAAGCGCCGCTCGCGTGTCCGGAAGGCCTCGACCGCCTCGGACAGGGCCTCGTGGCCGTAGTCGGGCCACAGCACGTCCTGGAACAGGAGCTCCGCATAGGCGGCTTCCCACATCAGGAAGTTGGACAGACGTCGCTCTCCCGAGGTGCGCACGATCAGGTCGACAGGCGGGGCGCCCGCGGTCGACAGGAAGCCCTCAAAGGCCTGTTCGGTCAGGCTGGCCGGGTCCATGCCGCTCTCGGCGAAGCGGCGGGCGGCGTCCACGATGTCGGCCCGGCCGCCATAGTTGAAAGCGACCTGCAGCAGGAAACGGTCATTGTGGGCGGTGCGGGCCTCGGCGCGCTCGACGATCTCGCGGATGTCCTCGGGCAGGCCCTCGCGGCGGCCAGGGATTCTCAGGCGCACGCCCTCGCGGATCAGCCGCTCAAGGTCGCTTTCGACATAGGCCCGCACCAGCCCCATCAGCTCGGAGACCTCCGAGGCGGGCCGGCGCCAATTCTCGGTCGAGAAGCCGAAGACGGTCAGGCAGGTCAGGCCGAGGTCCGGCGCGGCCTTGACGGTGCGCTTGAGCGCCTCGACGCCGGCGCGGTGGCCGAGCGTGCGGGGCAGGCCCCGAGCCTTCGCCCAGCGGCCATTGCCGTCCATGATCAGCGCGACGTGGCGCGGACCGGAGGCGTCTGGGCTGGGGCTTGAGGCCATCGATGAGCGCCCTTTCAGGTCTGGCGACAAGGCCTAGACCTGCATGATTTCTACTTCCTTGGCCTTGAGGGCCTCGTCGATGCGCTTGATGGCGGCGTCGGTGTCCTTCTGGACCTCGGCCTCCATCTTCTTTTGCTCATCTTGGCTGATCTCGCCCGCCTTCTCGGCTTTTTTGAGATCATCGTTCGCGTCGCGGCGGACGTTGCGCACGGCGACCTTCTGCTGCTCGGCGTACTTCCCGGCCAGCTTGGCCAGGTCGCGGCGGCGCTCTTCGGTCAGTGGCGGGATCGGGATGCGCAGCGTCTGGCCGTCGACGACCGGGTTCAGGCCCAGGCCAGACGCGCGGATGGCCTTCTCGACCGAGACGACCACGCCCTTGTCCCAGACATTGACCGCGATCATGCGCGGCTCGGGCACCGAAATGGCGGCGACCGCGTTCAGCGGCGTCGTCGATCCGTAGGCGTCCACCATGATCGGGTCCAGCAGGCCGGCCGAGGCGCGGCCGGTGCGCAAACCGCCGAACTCTTCCTTCAGGGCGCTGACAGCCTTGTCCATGCGGCTGCGGATGCTGTTGAGGTCGGGCTTGGCCATGGTTTTCTCCCAGTCTTCTTTCGTCAGGCCGTCGTGCGGATGACGGTGTGGGCGCCTTCGCCCTTCAGCACGCGCTGGAACGAACCTTCCTCGCGGATCGAGAAGACCACGATGGGAATGTCCGCGTCGCGCATCATGGCAATGGCCGATGCGTCCATCACCCGCAAGTCCTTGGCCAGGACATCGGTGTAGGTCAGCGAGTCGTAACGGGTCGCCGCCTTGTCCTTCTTGGGGTCGGCGGAATAGACGCCGTCGACCGAGGTTCCCTTGAGCAGAACGTCACACCCCATCTCGGCCGCGCGCAGGGCCGCGCCGGAATCGGTGGTGAAGAACGGAGCGCCCACGCCGGCGGCGAAGATCACCACGCGGCCCTTTTCCAGGTGGCGCAGGGCCCGCCTGCGGATCAGGGGCTCAGCCACCGCCGGCATGTCCAGGGCGGACTGGACCCGGGTCGGCACGCCGACCTTCTCGAGCGCCGCCTGCATGGCCAGGGCGTTCATGACGGTCGCCAGCATGCCCATCTGGTCCGCGGTCGCGCGTTCCATGTCGCCGGCGGCCTTGGACAGGCCACGGAAGATGTTGCCGCCGCCGATGACCAGACAGATCTCGACGCCGGTCGCATGGGCCTTGGCCACGGCCTGGGCGACGGTCGCGACGGTGTTCATGTCGATGCCGTAGGGCTGGTCGCCCATCAGCACTTCGCCGGAGACCTTGAGGAGTACGCGTTTGTATTGGGGGTCGGCCATGGCTCTCGGACGGCTGGAAGCGGAATCGCCCCCTTCATAGACGAAGGGCGCCCCGGCCGTCAGCCGGAGCGCCCCTCTTATTTGCAGCGATGCGTCTGGCTTACGCCTTGGTCATCGAGGCGACTTCCTCGGCGAAGTCCGGTCCGACCGGCTTCTCGACGCCTTCGCCCAGGCCCATGCGCACGAAGCCCTTCAGGGTGATCGGCGAGCCCAGTTCCTTGCCGGTGTCGGCCACGAGCTGTTCGATCGTCTGATCGGGGTTCATGACGAACGGCTGCTTGGTCAGGACCACTTCCTTCTGGAACTTGGCGATCTGGCCTTCGACGATCTTGGCGATCATGTTTTCCGGACGGCCTTCTTCCTTGGCCTTCTCGGTCAGGACGGCGCGTTCCTTTTCGATCGCGGCCGGATCCAGGCTGGTCTCGTCCAGCGACAGGGGCGAGGTCGCCGCGATGTGCATGGCGATCTTGCGGCCCAGTTCACGCAGCTTGGCCTGGTCGGCGGCCGACTCGATGGCGACCAGCACGCCGATCTTGCCGAGGTTCGGCGCGACTGCGTTGTGGACGTACGAAGCCACGACGCCCTGCGACACCGACTGGGTCGAGACGCGACGGACGTGCATGTTCTCGCCGATGGTGGCGACCAGGTTGGTGACCAGGTCCTGCACGGTGGCGCCGTCCAGCGGGGCGGCGTTCACGGCGTCGACGTCCTGGTGGTCCAGGGCGACGATGGCGATCTTGTTGGCGGCGTCCTGGAACAGTTCGTTGCGCGCGACGAAGTCCGTCTCGGCGTTGAACTCGATGACAGCGGCCGATTCACCGGCGCCTTCATGGCGGGTGGCGACGGCGATCAGGCCTTCGGCGGCGACGCGGTCAGCCTTCTTGGCGGCCTTGGACAGGCCCTTGGCGCGCAGCCAGTCGATCGCGGCGTTCAGGTCGCCATCGGTTTCCTGCAGCGCCTTCTTGCAGTCCATCATGCCGACGCCGGACTTTTCGCGCAGTTCCTTGACGAGCGCAGCGGTGATCTCAGCCATTTGAATGTCTCCTGAGAGGTAATCGGATAGGGGAACGGCCCGGCTGCTTAGCCGGGCCGTGTGTCAGTTAAACGCACGGCCTTTCGACAAGGCCGGTCGGGCTGGATCAGCCCGCGGCCTCTTCGGCTTTGTCTTCCGCGGCCGGAGCCTCAGCAGCCGGAGCCTCGGCGGCCGGAGCCTCAGCGGCCTGCGCCGTGGCTTCGTCCTCGGCCGACAGGGCGGCCGGAGCGGCCTCTTCCTTCAGCGCGGGCTCGGCCGGCGGATTGGCCGAGGCGCCCAGGTCGACGCCAGCAGCGCCGGCGCCGGCGGCCAGGCCGTCCAGAACGGCGTCGGCGATCAGGTCGCAGTACAGCTGGATGGCGCGCGCGGCGTCATCGTTGCCCGGGATCGGATAGGTGATGCCGTCCGGATCGCAGTTCGTGTCCAGGATGGCGATGACCGGGATGTTCAGCTTGCGGGCTTCCTGGATCGCGATCGCTTCCTTGTTGGTGTCGATCACGAACATGATGTCGGGGATGCCGCCCATGTCCTTGATGCCGCCCAGCGACAGTTCCAGCTTGTCGCGCTCGCGGGTGATGTTCACCAGCTCCTTCTTGACCCGGCCTTCGCCGCCGGCTTCCAGGATGGCGGTCGAGTCACGCAGACGCTGGATCGAGCCCGAGACGGTGCGCCAGTTGGTCAGGGTGCCGCCGAGCCAGCGGTGGTTGACGTAGTACTGGGCGCGGCGCTTGGCGGCTTCGGCCACCGGGGCCGAGGCCTGGCGCTTGGTGCCGACGAACAGGACGCGGCCGCCCTTGGCGGCGACGTCGCGAACGGCGACCAGGGCCTGGTGCAGCAGCGGCAGCGTCTGCGACAGGTCGATGATGTGAATGTTCGAGCGCGAGCCGAAGATGTACTTGTCCATCTTCGGGTTCCAGCGGTGCGTCTGGTGGCCGAAGTGGGCGCCCGATTCGAGCAGGCCGCGCATAGAGATGTCAGGCAGAGCCATCTGTATTTCTTTCCTTTATCCGATCAATCCGCCGCAGGCGCTTAAAAGGGTTTCTGGCCCTCTCGGAATGGTGCGAACCGGGATGTCTCCCCGAACCGCGCCACGCCTGCGTGTGAAGTGCGGCGGGCAAATAGGCGGGAATGGCGCAAAATGCAAGGCCTTGGGGCTTGGGCGGGGGCTGGCTATACCTCGATCCGGATCCAGGAGTTCTCCACCATGAAGACCGCCGCCCTCGCTTTCGCCGCCTCGCTCGCCTTCGCGGGCGCCGCCGCCGCCCAGGAACACGACCACGCCGGTCACGGCGATCACGCCGCCCACGGCGCCGCGGCTCCGGCCGCTCAGGAAGACCATGCGGGCCACGGCGAGCATGGTGAACACGCCCATGACGCGGCGCACTACACCTCGGCCATGCACGCCGAGCACCGCCTGCGCGACACCATCGCCGCGCTTCAGGCCGGCACGCCCGACTATGACGCCATGGGCCCCGAACTGGCCCAGGCCGTGCGCGACCAGTCCGCGGCCATGACCCCGGAGCTCGCCGCCATGGGCGAGCTGCAGTCGCTGGAGAACATCGGCGAGCCCGTCCCCGGCGCCCACCAGTTCGAGGCCACCTTCGCCAACGGCGCCGTCAACACCTGGACCATCCGCATCGACGGCGACAACATCATCCAGGGGCTGATGGTTCAGTAAGGGGGGTTTGAGTGTTTCCGGCGACTTTCAGGCGGTCGGATTAGCGTCCGTCGGCGAGAGTCCGCTTTCGACCCTTAGCTGACGTTGCGGCGGGACGAGTGTAGCCTCACGACGATGATTGAGGCCGTCCTATTCGTGATCTTAGCCCTGTCCGCGATGGGCGTGCTCGTCTCAGCGATTGCCATCGACGTAATCACTGCGGCACGCTCTGGAAATCTGCTCGACAACTCACCGCGTGGATATGCCCGCTTCAACGCTTTCAGGCTGATTGGGCGGCTGTTTCATACGCCTGAACCGGACCTTGGCCCTCGTCAGCGCGGACTCCTCACTGCCGCTCGGGTCTGTCTCGCCCTCCACGTCTCATGCGCCATCGCGTGGGCGATCCTCGGACTGGGGCAGGCAGGGTAGGCGGCTCCTGAAGACCGCTTTCCACCCATTGCGGAAACTTTAAGCGTCCGCCGTCGAGCAGCACCTCAGCCTCCATACTGGCGCTGCTACCCCACGAACCCCGCCGCGCGCTTCAGCCGGTCGTTGATGGCCTCGCCCAGCCCTTCGGCGGGGATGGGCGCCACCGCGATGCCGGCTGGCCTGGTCCTGTCGGCTTCGCGCAGTATCCGGAACAGGTTGGCGGCGGCTTCCTTCAGGTCGCCGGTCGGGCTCAGGCTGAACGGCCCGGGCTGGCCGAAGGCGAGATAGGCCTCGCCCTCGCGCGGCGCCTCGGCGTTGATCCGGACCGGCGCATCCGGCGCATAGTGCAGGGCCATCCGTCCGGGCGAGCGCCTGGCATCGTCCTCGGCTTCGGCCAGCGGACCGACGACGGCCTCGATCTCCGCCCGGGTCACGGCGCCCGGCCGTAGCAGGCGCACCTGATCCAGCACCGCCACCACCGTGCTCTCCAGCCCGACAGGGCAGGGGCCGCCGTCCAGCGCGGCAGAGGCGGACGCGCCCGTCTCTTCCATCGCGTCCTCAAAGGTCGTGGGGCTGGGCCGTCCCGACCGGTTGGCCGAGGGCGCGACGACGGGCCGGTCCACGGCCTCGAGCAGGGCGCGCGCCTGCGGGTGGCCCGGAACCCGGATGGCCGCAGTGTCCAGCCCCGCCCGCGCCAGGTCGCTGATCGCTTCGCGATCCCTCACCGGCAGCACAAGCGTCAGCGGTCCCGGCCAGAAGGCCTCGGCCAGCGCCCGCGCCCGGTCGTCGAACTCCGCCAGCCGCTCGGCCTGCTCAAGCGACGCCACATGCGAGATCAGCGGATTGAAGCGCGGCCGGCCCTTGGCCTCGAAGATGGCGGCGACCGCCTGCGGGTCGCCTGCGTCCGCCGCCAGCCCATAGACCGTCTCGGTCGGCAGGATGACCAGCCGGCCGGCCTTCAGGGCCCGGGCCGCCGCCTCGATGTCGTCAGGACGCTTCATCCCCGCTTCTCAAGGCCATGACGCCTGTCCGCGCAAGGGACCGTGCTGATTTCATGCCCGCTGGACGGGGCGCCGCCAGGATGGGTCGGCGCGGTCTTTGACATCGTGAGCCGTTATCCGTCCCACCGGCAAGGTGGACGAGGTGGACTGTGTTCTTGCCGTCCACCTAGGTCGCGTCCGGCGCCCGCCTCAGGGCGCGCCGTGCGGCCCCCGATGGTCGACATGGCCGCGATCCGGAATGAATGGCAGCATCTTCCTGACCTCATTGTCCCGGCCGAGGAACTGGTGCTTGAGCGCCGCCGCGACGTGCAGGAACAGCAAGACATACAGGAACTTGGCCGCCAGTTCGTGGCCGTCCATGAAGAAGCCCGCCGCCTCGCGGCCCCCGCCGATCGGCAGCAGCGGCCAGTTGAACAGGCCATAGAAGGAAATGTCCCGGCCCGCCGCCGACGAGGCCAGCCAGCCTCCCAGCGGCATGCCGATCAACAGCACATAGAAGCCGATGTGGGTGACCCGGGCGACGATGCGCTGCCAGCGCGGCGTATCGACCGGCATGGCCTTCCAGGGCTCCTTGAACCGCCAGCCGATCCGCACCAGCGTCAGCACCAGGATCAGCAGGCCGCCCGACTTGTGAAGCATCATGAAGTTCGCAGAAGCTGCGCCTTCGGTCGCGTCATGCGCCATCACCAGGCCGATCTGGCCCAGCACCAGCAGGGCGATGATCCAGTGCAGGGCGATCGAGACGTTCGAATAGACGGCGGACGGTTGGGACATCGACGGCTCCTTGGGGTTTGAAGCCAAGCTAGCCGGTTCGGCGGCGGCCTCAAGTATCCGGAACCTCATTTCGGGCTTTGGGTGGTCTCAACCGGGCGACAGTTCAGAGAGTGGCTCTGGCCGGACGTATCGATCGTCCAGGTCGCCGTTTGGGGCCTCAGGTTTCCCTAGGGGACTCTTGCGCGACCGCGTCGCTTGCCGCACTCAGCGGCGAGTTTACGAGGACCCGCCCATGACCTTCCGTTCTCCAATCCGGGATATCGACTTCGCCCTGAACGCCATCGCCGGCCTCGACGCCGTGGCCGCGACGGGCGCCTTCCCTGATTACGACGCCGATCTTGGGGCGGCGATCCTTGAGGCGGCGGGTCAGTTCGCTGACGGCGTTCTGGCGCCGATCAACCGGCAGGGCGACCTGAACGGCTCCAAATACGCCAACGGCTCGGTCACCGCCGCGCCCGGCTATGTCGACGCCTACAAGAGCTTCGCCGAGGGTGGCTGGGCCGGTCTTGCCGCGGACCCGGCCCACGGCGGCCAGGGCCTGCCCAAGGCGCTGGAGCTTGCCGCCTTCGAGAGCTTCCACGCCGCCAACATGGCCTTCGGCCTGTGCCCCATGCTCTCGCTGGCCGCCATCGAGGCGCTCCAGCACGTCGGCACCGACCACCAGAAAGAGCTCTATCTGTCCAAACTGGTCTCCGGTGAATGGACCGGCGCCATGGTCCTGACCGAGCCCCACGCCGGCTCGGACCTGGGGGCCCTGACCGCGACCGCCACGCCCAACGGCGACGGGACCTACAGCCTGACCGGCCAGAAGATCTTCATCACCTGGGGCGACCACGACGCGACGGACAACATCGTCCACATGGTGCTGGCGCGGCTGCCGGGCGCGCCGGCGGGGCCGAAGGGCATCAGCCTGTTCCTCGCCTCCAAATACCTGGTCAATCCGGACGGGAGCCTGGGCGCGCGGAACGCCTTCCGGCCGGTCAGCGTCGAGCACAAGCTGGGCATCCACGGCTCGCCCACCTGCGTGATGAGCTACGAGGGCGCGACCGCTGAGCTGGTGGGGCGGCCGAACGAAGGCCTGTCGCACATGTTCGTCATGATGAACGCCGCGCGTCTGGCGGTCGGCGTCGAGGGCGTGGCCATCGCCGAGCGGGCCTACCAGCACGCCCTCGCCTACGCCCGCGAGCGGGTGCAGGGGCGCTCGGTCTGGACCGGCGCCGCCGCCCCCATCGTCGACCATCCCGACGTGCGTCGCACCCTGTCGGTGATG
>JAEYWU010000001.1 GCA_023428785.1 Pseudomonadota bacterium | reverse complement strand
CGGGGCGCGCCCCCCCCGCGCGCGCGGTTCGGCGCTCAGCCCGGACTGGGCAAGCGCGGGGCCGGCCACGGCCAGGGCGGTGAAGGCGCTGGCAGCGCCCATGAGGTTTCTACGGGTCAGGCTCATGAGTCTGATCTCCTTTCGGGGTCGTCTCTAGCGATCCGGCTTGTCGCCGCAAGGGCCTCAGCGTGGCCATTGTCCGGCGCCGGAATGAAGCGCTGTTCAGCTTCGACGGTTCCGTCAGGTCGCGTCATTTCAATCGGAACGCCGCTGCTGTTAGCCAGTTGAGAGTTACAGTTGCGTGCCGGAGGGCAAAAATGGTCGATCGCAGAGCGTGGACGCCCCAGAGTCTCATGGCCACCATCGATCCCGGACAATCCGACGCCAACCACGCCGGCCGTGCGCGCGTGGTCGACGGCGTGCTGACGCGGGGGCCCGACACGGCCACGATCAAGCGCGCCCAGTACGCCGATCAGGACTTCATCATTGTCCCGGACTTCCTCACGCCCGCCGACTGCGACCGCCTCGTGACCCTGTTCAACCGCCTCCACGGCCTGGTGAAACACCGCAAGATCGGCATCGATTTCTGGGAAGGCCGCATCGTCTACATGAACGACGTCGCCGCCAACGACGCCTCGGCCGCCGCCATCATGGGCGGCTTCCAGAAGCGCGCGACCGCCATGCTGGGCGAGTTCTACGACCTGACCGCGCCGCTCTGGACCGACACGGTCCAGCTCAACATCTGGGAGCAGGGCTCGTTTCTGCCGTGCCATACCGACAACTCGAACCCGGACGGCTCGGACCACTCCACGCCCTGGCGCGACTTCTCATCGATCGTCTATCTGAACGACGACTATGAGGGCGGAGAGCTCTATTTCACGGCCAAGGACAAGGTGCTCAAACCGAGGAAGGGCATGCTGGTCGCCTTCAGCGCCGGCTACCACCACGAGCACGGCGTCCTCCAGGTGACGCGCGGCCGGCGCATCACCATGCCGGCCTTCTACACCTTCGACAAAACCCGAGCCGAGCCGCTGGTTTATCCGGAGCTCACACAGCGCCCCGCCCCTCTGGCGGTGCTGATGCCCGAGGCCCAGCCTGCTCAATGGCGCCCGCGCGGGCTGTTTCCGACGCGGCTCTGAACGCCTCTACGGCGGCGGCCCCGCCAGGATGTCCCGCTTGCCGGCATGGTTGGCCGGGCCGACGACGCCTTCCTGCTCCATCCGTTCGATGAGCGAGGCGGCGCGGTTGTAGCCGATCTGCAGGCGGCGCTGGATGTAGCTGGTCGAGGCCTTGCGATCGCGCGTGACCACGGCCACGGCCTGGTCGTACAGGTCGTCGCCCGAGCCCCCGCCTTCGCCGAAGGTGGCCCCGCCCTCGTCGTCGTCCCCGCCGTCAGTCACGTCCGGCACATAGTCGGGCTCGCCCTGGTCGCGAAGGAAGTTGGCGACGGCCTCGACTTCCTCGTCCTTCACGAACGGCCCATGCAGGCGCATCACGCGGCCGCCGCCGGCCATGTAGAGCATGTCGCCCTGGCCCAGCAGCTGCTCGCCGCCCTGCTCGCCCAGGATGGTGCGGCTGTCGATCTTGGACGTGACCTGGAAGCTGATCCGGGTCGGGAAGTTGGCCTTGATGGTGCCGGTGATGACGTCCACCGACGGGCGCTGGGTCGCCATGATCAGGTGGATGCCCGCCGCCCGCGCCATCTGCGCCAGACGCTGGACCGCGCCCTCGACGTCCTTGCCGGCGACCAGCATCAGGTCGGCCATCTCGTCCATCACCACGACCAGATAGGGCATGGGCTCGGGGCGGATCTTCTCGGACTCATAGATCGGCCGCCGGTTCTCGTCGAAGCCGGTCTGGACCGTCCGCTCGAAATGCTCGCCCTTGGCCAGGGCCTCGCGGGCGCGCTCGTTGTAGGACGCGATATTGCGCACGCCGATCTTGGACATCCGGCGGTACCGGTCCTCCATCTCGCGCACGGTCCACTTCAGGGCCACGACCGCCTTTTTCGGGTCCGTCACCACCGGCGCAAGCAGGTGCGGGATGCCGTCATAGACCGACAGCTCCAGCATCTTGGGGTCGATCATGATGAAGCGGCACTGCTCGGGGCTCAGCCGGTACAGGATCGACAGGATCATGGCGTTGACCCCCACCGACTTGCCCGAGCCGGTCGTGCCCGCGATCAGCAGGTGCGGCATCCGCGCCAGGTCGGCCACATAGGGCTCGCCGCCGATCGTCTCGCCCAGGGCCAGCGGCAGGATGTGTCCCGTCTTCTCGAACTCGTTGGCGGCCAGCAAATCCCTCAGCCACACCGTCTCGCGCTTCACGTTCGGCAGCTCGATGCCGATGGCGTTCTTGCCGGGCACCACCGACACGCGGCAGGCGCGCGCCGACATGGACCGCGCGATGTCGTCCGACAGGGCCACGACCCGCGCGTGCTTCACGCCCGGCGCCGGCAGCAGTTCGTAAAGGGTCACCACCGGCCCGGGACGGATCTGGTCGATCTGGCCGCGCACGCCGAACTCGGCCAGCACGCCTTCCAGCATGCGCGCATTCTGGAGCAGGGCCTGTTCGTCCACGCCCAGCGAGCGGCGCTCGCCCTTGGTCAGGATGTTCAGCGCCGGCAGCTTGAACGCGCCCGCCTGCGGTTGCTCGAAGGCGAAGGAGCCCTGGTTCTCGCGGGTCTCACGGCCCGATGACTTGGCCGGCTTCGGATCGGCCACACGCGGCTGGACTGTCGCCTTGGTTCCCGGCCGCGGGGCCTCCTCGACCTCGGCCGTCGGGGCCCGCGCGGCGCGCGGCGCGCGCGGCTTGGAGGCCGCCTTGGGCGTAGGGCCCTTGGCCGCCGGGCGCCGGCCCTGCGAGCGCGCCCAGTCGGAAGCGCGGTCCAGATCCCGCGTCGATAGGCCCAGCGCCGGCACCATCAGGGCGATCGCCCCGATCACATAGATCACCCCCGCCCAGATCGCCGGGCCGGGCATCCGCAGCCATTCGAAAAAGCCCGTCAGGCCGTCGGCCAGCCCCGAGCCCCAGAAGCCGCCCAGCCCCTTGCCCAGCGGCCAGGCCGCGGGCGGCGCCGGCGTCGACAGCGCCCCCGCCAGGATCAGGATCGCGCCCAGCATATAGAGCGAACGCCGGTGATTGACCGCCCGTCCGCGCATCGGCTCGGTGTCCAGCGCGCGCCGGATGCCTTGGTACAGAATGAACAGCGCCGCCGGCCAGGCAGCCAGGCCCACCGACTGCATCCAGATGTCGGCCCAGATCGCCCCCGGCGCCCCCAGCCAGTTCGACGGCGACAGGCTGGACGCCGCGTTCCAGCTCGGATCGGCCGGATCATAGGAGGCGAAGGCGATGATCAGGAACAGCCCGATCGCCGCGACCATTCCGCCGCGCAGCCTCAGCGACATGGGCGCGTCCCAGAACAGCCGGAAACTCTCGACCAGCCGCTCCCTGACAATGACCGCCGCAGACGCCATCCCGCACTCCTGAATTCCAGCGGCGGACCATCACCCCCTCGCGGTTAAAGCCTCATTTACGATGCCGGACACGGACCCTTCGCCAGGCTCTGGCGTTTGGCGCTCATGACCGCCCGGGCCGCCACATCGGATGCAAGCCTCGACTACGCCCGCGACCTGACGCGCGCGGTGGGCGGGGCGCTGTTGTTCGCCCTGCCGCTGCTGATGACGATGGAGATGTGGGCCCTCGGCTTCTCCATGGAGCGCGAGCGCCTGATCCTGTTCGTGTTGTTGGGCCTGGGTCTGCTTGTCGGCCTGTCGCACTTCGCAGGGTTCCGGCACACGAGCCGCCTCAGGGACGATGTCTTCGACGCCCTGTCGGCCTTTGCGGTCGGCTTCGTCGTCTCGGCGCTGCTGTTGCTGCTGTTCGGCGTCCTGCACCTCGGCCAGCCGCTGGACGAAGTCGTCGGCAAGGTCGCGATCCAGGCCGTGCCTGCCGGCCTCGGCGCCGTCCTGGCCCGCAAGCAGCTGGCCCAGTCCGACGACCCGTCGCCCGACGACGCCCCGCCGACGGAATCCTATCCGGCCGAGCTCTTCACCATGGTGGCCGGGGCGCTGTTCATCGCCCTGAATGTGGCCCCCACCGAAGAGATGCGGCTGATCGCCTATCAGATGACCCCGGCGCAGACGATCCTGATGGCCCTGGTCTCCATCGGCCTGCTGCATGCGCTGGTCTACGCCCTCGGCTTCTCGGGCCAGCATCACCACGACCGGCCCTGGATCGCCTTTCTGCACTTCACCCTGCCGGGCTACGCCCTGACGCTGCTCGTCTGTCTCTATGTCCAGTGGACCTTCGGACATCTGGACGGCCATGGCCTCATCGCCGGGATCAAGACGACCGTGGTCATCGCCCTGCCCGGCGCGATCGGAGCAGGCGCCGCGCGCCTGGTGATCTGATGGCCGCTCGCAAGCCTCCCGTCCCGCCCAAGCCCTCGGCGCTCGAATGGATCGTCGCCGCCTGTTCGGTCGTGCTGATCGTGGCGGTGCTCGGGATTCTCGGCCTGCATGCGCTCAAGGGCCGCGACTCGCCGCCCGATCTGTCGGTGCGGCCGCTGGAGGCGCATCAGACCGCGTCCGGCTGGACCCTCGACGTCGAGGTCGCCAACGCCGGAGACCGCACCGCCTCTTCCGTTTCGGTCGAGGGCGCGGTCGGCGAGGAGACCTCCACCCTCAGCCTCGACTACGTCCCCGGCGAGGGCCGGCGCGAGGCGACCCTGCAGTTCGCCGACGACCCGCGCGACGCCGAGCTGCGCGTCACCGGCTGGGTCGAGCCTTGACCCCCTCGCTCATGGGCGTAAGGGTCGGACCGTTCTCCCGGGGGCGGCAAGTGAGCCGCTGAGATTGAGGGTCCTCCCTCTGACCGGCCGAACCTGATCCGGGTCATGCCGGCGAAGGGATGAGTACACCGGCCCCGCGCTTGTCTGCTGGGCCCTCACACCGCGCCGGCGGTCCCTCTTGCTGGAAAGAGGCCGCCATGAACGTCCACGTCACGCCTGACCTGCCCAAGGTCGCCGAGCCGGAATCCTCGACCCTGCCGCTGGCCGAGGCCCGCCGCCAGGTCGCCGACGAGCACGGCCGCATTCCGACCGGCGAGCGCGAGGGCAGCCGCAAGGTCTATGTGGCGGGCGAGCTCTTCCCCGACATCCGCGTCCCCTTCCGCGAGGTCGCCGTCCACCCGTCGGCCAACGAGCCGCCGGTGACCATCTATGACAGCTCGGGCCCCTACACCGACCCGACCGTCACCATCGACATCACCAAAGGTCTTCCGAAGGTGAAGTCCTCCTGGCAGCTCGATCGCGGCGACATCGCCCCGGTCGCCAACCCCCGCGAGGTGAAGCCCGAGGACAACGGCCACGCCGCCGGCAAGCATCTGGCCCCGCGCTTCGACGTCTCGAACCACAAGGTCTTCAAGGGCGTCCCCGGCCGCCCCGTCACCCAATTTGAGTACGCCCGCGCCGGGATCATCACGCCCGAGATGGAATATGTCGCCATCCGCGAGAACCTGCGCCGCGAACAGACCCAACCCTGCGTGCGCGACGGCGAGGACTTCGGCGCCTCCATCCCCGACTTCGTGACGCCCGAGTTCGTGCGTCAGGAGATCGCGCGCGGCCGCGCCATCATCCCGCACAACATCAACCACCCCGAGGTCGAGCCGATGATCATCGGCCGCAACTTCCTGGTGAAGATCAACGCCAACATCGGCAACTCGGCAGTCCTCAGCTCGGTGGACGACGAGGTCGACAAGCTGGTCTGGGCCACCCGCTGGGGCGCCGACAACGTCATGGACCTGTCGACGGGCCGCAACATTCACAACATCCGCGACTGGATCATCCGCAACAGCTCGGTACCCATCGGCACCGTGCCCATCTACCAGGCGCTGGAGAAGGTCGGCGGCGTGGCCGAGGACCTGACCTGGGAGGTCTATCGCGACACCCTGATCGAACAGGCCGAACAGGGCGTGGACTATTTCACCATCCACGCCGGCGTGCGCCTGCCCTTCGTTCCCCTGACCGCCAGCCGCGTCACCGGCATCGTCTCACGCGGCGGCTCGATCATGGCCAAGTGGTGCCTGTCGCACCACAAGGAGAGCTTCCTCTACGAGCACTTCGCCGAGATCTGCGAGATCATGCGCGCCTATGACGTGTCCTTCTCGCTGGGCGATGGCCTGCGCCCCGGCTCCATCGCCGACGCCAATGACGCCGCCCAGTTCGCCGAGCTGCGCACCCTGGGCGAGCTGACCAAGGTCGCCTGGGACCACGGCTGCCAGGTCATGATCGAGGGCCCCGGCCATGTACCGATGCACAAGATCAAGGCCAATATGGATGAGCAGCTGAAACACTGCCACGAGGCGCCCTTCTATACGCTGGGGCCCCTGACCACCGACATCGCGCCGGGCTATGACCACATCACCTCGGCCATCGGCGCGGCCATGATCGGCTGGTTCGGCACGGCCATGCTCTGCTACGTCACGCCCAAGGAGCACCTCGGCCTGCCCGACCGTCAGGACGTCAAGGACGGCGTCATCACCTACAAGATCGCCGCCCACGCCGCCGACCTGGCCAAGGGCCACCCCGCCGCCCGCCTCCACGACGACGCGCTTTCAAGGGCCCGCTTCGAGTTCCGCTGGGAAGACCAGTTCAACCTCGGCCTCGACCCCGAAACCGCCCGCAAATTCCACGACGAGACGTTGCCGAAGGAGGCGCACAAGACCGCCCACTTCTGCTCCATGTGCGGGCCGAAGTTCTGCTCGATGAAGATCAGCCAGGACATCCGCCGGGACGCCCAGGCGCAGAATGACGCGGGGGGCAGTCTGGAGGCGGAGGCCGGGATGCGCGAGATGAGCGAGCGGTTCCGCGCGGGAGGCGGGGAGATCGAGGTGAAGGTGTGAGTGGACAGCTCCACTGGTAGCAGTCCTCGCGTCATACTCAGCGTCAACGGGTATGAACGCACTCAACGCAGCGTTTGCCGAGGTGCGGGGCCCCGACAGCGAGTCACGTATGTGAGAAGTCTTGAACGACGCTGTTAGTATTTAACCGGGATTTTCACCGTACTTCTCCAGAATATTGGTGGCGTCCTTACGGACCATTTCTAGCCACATCATGTCGTCGGCATCTATCCCTAAGCCAGCCTCCAAGGCGGAGAGCGTCGACTTTGCGAAAGCGCCTGCGCGACCATCGCCTAGAAGGTCGTAAGACAGGGTTAAGGTATGCGAGGCCCAAGGCAAATCTGACATCCGTTCCCCACAGAGTTCTTCGAACTCCGTGAGAGCGTCTCGGAAACGCTTCTCGTCCACGCCAATTGTCGCCAGTTCCTCCCAACTTCCGCCATAGGCGATGAATTTGGCGCTAAAGTCGAGCCAGTTGTTCAACGTCTTGGCCCGCTCCAAGCCAGGGTCAAATGACCCTCGTGTGTCGCCTGGCTCGATCTCCAGATCGCTTATAGCCATCGTGTCTGCGATTACGCCCAGCAGGACAGCGCGGACGTTCCCGCTTGCCTCCACATTCTGGTATTCCGTAGCAGGGAGCCCTTCGTATTCCTGCCACCGGAAGAACGCCTCCATCCGGGGAATGACCATCCGATATTGGCTCTTAGCGGGAAAATTGGGATCGGTATCAAGCAAGGTCTTTGCCCTCACGATGGCATTTCGCGCCGCCTCTAGGTCGTCGACGATTTCCATCTGAGCTTGGGCTAGCCTGAACCACAAAAACGCATCTTCTTTGTAGCGCTCGTCGCCTGCCAGAAGCGTATAGCTATCGATACATTTCGATGCGTACTCGCGCTCTGCCATAGATGGGGAAGCGCCGTCCGGTGCGTTAAACTGAGCTCCCCCTAATCCGGCTTTATAGAGGCGCGCTATCCAGAAATAGGCGAGGCCTCTCTCCATGTTGACAAAATAATGCAACTTATCGCGATCAACTTTGCCGGCATCATCAGTTTCGCAAAAAGCCGCAAACTGATTTAATTCATCCACTATCGCGGCAAACCTAGAAATAAGCCTTGGAGAAAGGGCCAGCTTATTTTGTCTAAGTTGTTGATCGAGCTCCTCATAGAGAGAGCCCATTTTTGATTGTAGGTGCTCAAAGGCTTCTTGAGCGCGATTAGATCCTCCGGCCATACCCGCTCGTTCGGGGCTGACCTCCACCCCAATTGCCCTAATGTATCTCTTATCAAGGGCTGTGGATGAAGCGGCTGCACAGGCTTGTCGAATGTCGTCTGTCGTAACAGATGTGGCGTCCACAAACTGCTTTTGCATCAACATCATACGGCGGCCGAGCTTCACCTCGGGCTTTTCGAAAACATCACTGTCGCCTTTGTAGAACAGCCGATGATCCATCTCCGCCCATACATCTTCGAGCGCAGTTCTTACTTGGAATTCGACTTTATAGTCACGCGCGCCTCCGTTCTTGAAAAATCGTAAGGTGGCGACAATATGTATAGACGAATAATTCTTATCGGGTTCTGGTTTTTCTAGCCTAATCTTATTTTCCCCGATCCGATCCGAGAAGCTCGCCCTGATGCGAGATGCGCATTCTCTATAAACCGGCTGTGTTGGCGTTTTTGCGGCGTATATTATAACTTCATCAACCGATTCAGATATATTACTTCCGGCGAATATCGCATCATCTCCGATCGAGGATCGGCGCTCAATAAAGCGAAGCAGCCACAAAGCCGATGCAATTAGATCGTTTGGCCATAAACAAAGTATACGAATACCTATTAGATCGGTTACGGAGCCAACCCTATAATCAGGCTTCCCGCCTGCTCGCTTTTTCTTTACTTTATCTGCCAAACTTTGTGGTGACTTGACGCGATGTTTTACAGCGTATCCGTGTGTATTGACATTCTCTTCGCCGAAGGCCATCGCACTCAATAAATGTGCGACCGCCCCGTCGGCATCCGCGAGCGCTTTGAAGGCCTCGTGCTCTAGGTCTTTAGCTTCGGTCAAAGCCCCCTCCGACTCAAACTTCGCCACCCTTGCGTGTTTTTACTGCCCAAACAAGCTGGTGTGGTCGGCAGGCGAACGAGGCCGAAGAAACAGGGGCAGAAGCAGGGAAGCAGGGACACGTGTTCTTTCTTTAGAGCCCCTCACTCCACCCCCACCACCACGCGTTCCAGTGCTCCTCCACCAGCCCGAACCGCCGCGCCTCCTCGGCGGTGTGGATTTCGACGTCGGGGTAGAGCCGGTCCATCTCGGCGGCCGCCGCCGCGTGCCGTCTAGGACGGCCCGGATCTCCGCCTCTGGCTACGTCGCCGCTTCCTGGGCAGGGACTGCCGGATGAGGAAGCCGCGTCCAAACTCCCACGCACCCAAGCCTACCGCTCCGACCCCGAAAGCAGCCCACATGACAGGCCGATAGTCGGCGCTGGCAGCTCCGCCTACTATGGCTGCCGCGACGAATGTCGCACCCCCAATGCCCTTGGTTCTGTCGGCCATGCGCGTGCGTCGCTGCTCAGGCTCGGTTGGCGCGGCTCGATTATGCGGAGTCGGGAGAGGCCGGACCATGCGGTCGTAATAGATCAGCATCAGCCCCGCCGTGACGCCGCACAGCATACCGAAACCGACGTCTACCATATGCCACTGTCGCTGTTGCTTGACGGCGCAGGTTAGACGGGAACCGCCGAGGGCGACAGCGGGGTGTGATGACGGGCTCAGCTCACCACCTGCCCGCTGTCGCCCTTAGCCGTGCCCCCTCACTCCGGCCCCGGGGGCCTTGCGCCCCGCCCCGCCTCGGTCATCATGTTCCCCATGACCCGGCCCCCCGCCCCGCCTGCCGCCGTGCGCACCGCCAGGGCC
>JAEYWU010000119.1 GCA_023428785.1 Pseudomonadota bacterium | reverse complement strand
ACGACCAACTCCCGCCTGATCTTCACCGCCGACGAAAGCGGAGAGTACGAGTTGTGGGTTCTCCCGCTCGATCCTGGAGGGCTGGGGCCCTACAGCCTGGAGAGCCAGGACCTGGGGCCGTCGCCTGAGCCGGAGCCCCTGCGCATCGGCGTCCCTGTCAGCGGGCGGCTCCAGAGCGGCGACGGCATCACCTACGAGGGGATGAACTACGACGCCTACAGCTTCCAGGGGCAGGCCGGTCAGCGCATCCGGATCGAGATGCAGTCGGCCGATTTCGATACCTATCTCCTGCTGGGCGTGCACGGCGACGATGGGCTGGCCGCCATCGGCGAGGACGACGACGGCATGGGCGAGGGGACCAACTCGCGGCTGTCCTTCACCCTTCCGGACAACGCCCTCTATGAAATCTGGGCGACGAGCTATGCCGGTGGCGAGACCGGAGCCTACGACCTCACCGTCACCGACCTGGGGCCTGCGCCCCAGCCGGGCAGCCTGGTGATCGGCTCGACCGTGCGTGGCGACCTCGGCGGTGACGACGCCACCGACGCCTATGGTTATGCCTATGACGCCTACCGCTTCCAGGCCTATGACGGTCAGCGCGTCCGCATTACCCTGACGTCCAACGAGTTCGACACCTACATCCAGCTCGGCCAGACGACCGACGGTGTGTTCGAAGTCGAACTGACCGACGACGACGGCCTGTCCGACACCAACTCGCGGCTCGACTTCACCGCGGACGGGCGAAACGAATATGTGCTGCGGGTCCGTAGCTATTCGCCGGGCGAGACCGGGGAATATGTCCTGAGCGTGGAAGACGCCCCGGCCGAATAGGTCAGGCGTCCGCCAGCCCGGGCGAGAAGTTGAGGAAGCGGCCGCTCTCCACGAGGGCGGCCGCAGCCGTCAGGTCCGGCGCGAAATAGCGGTCAGCGTCGTAAGGCGCCGCGACGGTGCGGATCGCCTCGCAGACACCCTCAAGCGAGCGAGAGGTCTTCAGAGGCCGGCGGAATTCCAGCCCTTGCGCGGCGGCCAGCAATTCAATGCCGACGACCACGGCGGTGTTGGCCGCCATGTCGAGCAGACGCCGGGCGCCATGGGCGGCCATCGAGACATGGTCTTCCTGATTGGCCGAGGTCGGCACGGTGTCGACGCTGCAGGGATGGGCGACCATACGGTTCTCGGCGACGAGGGCGGCGGCGGTGACCTGGGCGATCATGAAGCCGGAGTTCACGCCGGATTCCTTGACGAGGAAGGCCGGCAGCTCGCTCATCTTGGGATCGACCAGGATGGCGGTCCGACGCTCGGACAGATTGCCGATCTCGCACAGGGCCATCGAGACCTGGTCGGCCGCGAAGGCGACCGGCTCGGCGTGGAAGTTGCCGCCCGACAGGACGTCGCCGTCTTCCGCGAAGACTAGCGGATTGTCTGTGACGGCGTTGGCCTCGATCAGGAGGGTGCGGGCCGCCATGCGCAGTTGATCGAGGATCGCGCCCATGACCTGCGGCTGGCAGCGCAGGGAATAGGGGTCCTGCACCTTGGCGCAGTCGTGGCGATGGCTCTCGCGGATCTGGGACCCGACCAGCATGGCGCGCAGGGTCTGGGCGACTTCGATCTGGCCGCGATGACCGCGTAGGGCATGGATGCGCGGGTCGAATGGCGCGTCCGACCCCAGCAGGGCATCGACCGACAGGCCCCCGGCGGCCAGCGCGGCTGAGAAGACGGCTTCCGCGCGGAACAGTCCGGCCAAGGCCGTGGCGGTCGAGAACTGGGTGCCGTTCAGCAGCGCGAGGCCTTCCTTGGGCCCGAGCGTCATGGGCTTGAGGCCGGCGCGCTTGAGGCCGTGGACCGCCGACAGGGTCTCACCGTTGTGCCGCGCCTCGCCGACGCCAAGCAGGACCGACGACATATGCGCCAGTGGGGCGAGGTCGCCCGAGGCGCCGACCGAGCCCTTGGACGGGATCACCGGCAGGACATCATGCTCGACCAGCGCGATCAGGGCCTGAAGCGTTTCGCCGCGAATGGCGGAGGCGCCCTTGGACAGGCTGGCGATCTTGAGCACCAGCATCAGGCGCACGATCGGATCGGGGAGGGGTTCGCCGACGCCGCAGGCGTGGCTCAGCACGAGATTGGTCTGGAGCGTTTCCAGGTCCTCGCGGGCGATCGAGGTGTTGGCGAGCAGGCCGAAGCCGGTGTTTACGCCATAGACGGTCTGGCCTGTCTCGATGATGGCGGCCACGGCCGCCGCGCCCGCATCGACGGCCGCCCAGGCGCGGTCCGACAGCGAGATGGAGGCCGGCGCGTCCACGACGGCGCGCAACTGCGACAGGGTGAGCGGCGAGGAGCCGATGACGATCTGGGTCATGTTCAGCCTTCCAGCGACGGCAGGTTCAGGCCGTGTTCGCGCGCCGAGGCCTTGGCGATGTCGTAGCCGGCGTCGGCATGGCGCATCACACCGGTGGCCGGATCGTTCCAGAGCACGCGTTCGAGCCGCTTGGCCGCCTCGGGGGTGCCGTCGGCGACGATCACGACGCCCGAGTGCTGGGAGTACCCCATGCCGACCCCGCCGCCATGGTGGAGCGACACCCAGCTGGCGCCGCCCGCCGTGTTCAGCAGGGCGTTCAGGAGCGGCCAGTCAGAGACGGCGTCCGAGCCGTCCATCATGGCTTCGGTTTCCCGGTTCGGGCTGGCGACGGAGCCGCTGTCGAGGTGGTCACGGCCGATGACGATGGGGCCGGACAATTCGCCGGACGCCACCATGTCGTTGAACATCAGTCCCGCGCGGTGGCGGTCGCCCAGACCGATCCAGCAGATGCGCGCGGGCAGGCCCTGGAAGGCGATCCGCTCGCCGGCCATGTCGAGCCAGCGATGCAGGCTGGCGTTGTCCGGGAAAAGCCTTTTCATCGCCGCGTCGGTCTTCGCGATGTCTGCCGGATCGCCCGTCAGCGAGGCCCAGCGGAACGGCCCGATCCCCCGGCAGAACAGCGGGCGGATGTAGGCGGGCACGAAGCCGGGGAAATCGAAGGCGTTCTTCACACCCTCGTCGAAGGCGACCTGGCGGATGTTGTTGCCGTAGTCGGTGACCGGAACGCCCATCTTCTGGAAGTCGAGCATGGCCTGGACGTGGACCGCCATCGAGGCGCGGGCCGCGCGCTCGACCGAGGCCGGGTCGGAGAGACGCTTGTCTTCCCACTCGGCGACAGTCCAGCCCGAGGGCAGGTAGCCATTCACCGGGTCGTGGGCCGAGGTCTGGTCGGTTACGAGATCGGGGCGGATGCCGCGCCTGACCATTTCCGGCAGGAGATCCGCCGCATTGCCGAGCAGGCCGATCGAAGTCGGCCTTTTCTCGTCGAACGACTTCTGGAGAAGGGCCAGGGCTTCATCCAGCGTTTCGGCCATGACGTCGACGTAGCGGGTGCGCAGGCGGAACTCGATGCGGCTGCGCTGGCATTCGATGGTGATGCTGGAGGCGCCGGCCATCGCCGCGGCCAGAGGCTGGGCGCCGCCCATGCCGCCCAGACCCGCCGTCAGGATCCACTTGCCGGACCAGTCACCGCCATAGTGCTGGCGGCCCGCCTCGGCGAAGGTCTCATAGGTGCCCTGAACGATGCCCTGGGTGCCGATGTAGATCCACGAGCCGGCGGTCATCTGGCCGTACATGGCCAGCCCCTTCTTATCGAGTTCGTTGAAGTGGTCCCAGGTCGCCCATTTGGGCACGAGATTGGAGTTGGCGATCAGGACGCGAGGGGCGTCCTCGTGGGTGCGGAAGACGCCGACCGGCTTGCCGGATTGAACCAGCAGGGTCTCGTCGGCCTCGAGCTTTTGCAGGCTCTCCACGATCCGGTCGAAGCTGGCCCAGTCGCGCGCCGCCTTGCCGATACCGCCATAGACGACCAGGTCCTCGGGACGCTCGGCCACCTCGGGGTCGAGGTTGTTCATCATCATCCGCATGGCCGCCTCGGCGGCCCAGGTCTTGGCGGTCTTCTCAGGACCGCGAGGCGCGCGGACGACGCGGGCGTTGGGCTGGTTCATCTCAGGCTCGTGCGTTCAGGGCGAAATCGCGCGCGGCGGTCAGGATGGCGCGCAGATGCTGTTGAAGCGCGGCGGCGCGCGCATCGTCGAAAGGGGTCGGCCAGTTCGTTTCGTCCGGCGTCGCGGGCTCGTCGATATAGCCGCGGCAGGACAGTTCCATCTGGATGGCGTGGACGCCGGTCTCGGGCCGTCCGTAGTGGCGCGTGGTCCAGCCGCCCCGGAACCGGCCGTTGGTGACGGTCGACAAGCCCGACCCCTCGCACATCGCCTCGACCGCGCGGGTCAGGCCGGGCGCGCAGGTCTGGCCACCGTTGTCGCCGATGTTGAACTGCGGCAGCTCGCCCTCGAACAGGCGCGGGACATGCGACCGGATCGAATGGGCGTCGTAGAGGACGACCGGGCCGGCCGCGCCCAGCCGCGCGATCTGGGCCTCAAGCGCCGCATGGTACGGATCGAAAAAGGTCGCGCGGCGCCGGTCGATCTCGGCCTGATCGGGCTCCTGCCCGGCCAGATAGAGCGGCTCGCCGTCGAAGGTCTCGGTAGGGCACAGGCCGGTGGTCGTCATGCCGGGATAGAGGGACTGGCCGGACGGGTCTCGGTTCACGTCGATGACGCTGCGAGAGATGCCCGTGCGGACCAGGGTCGCGCCGAGGTCCGAGGCGAAGGCGTAGAGCTTGTGAATCCACCAGTCGGCGTCCTTACGGGCGCGCCAGGGCGACACCATCCGCGCCTCGATGCCCGCCGGGATGTCGAACCCGGTATGGGGGAAGGCCACGATCAGCGGCGCATCGCCTTCCTGCACGGTCAGCCAGTCCTGCATGGAGCTCCCTTGGCGGCGAAGGCTGATAATGTCTATACATATTCAAATCGCGACCGGAGAGTCCAGTGAGCCAGCCGACGTCCCTGTGGTTCGATCAGGCCCTGCTTCCGACGGGCTGGGCCGACGATGTGCGCATCACCATCACGGACGGCCTGATCTCGGCCATCGAGGCCGGCGTCGGGCGTCGCGCGGGCGAGGAAGGCGGAGGCGCGACTCTGCCCGGCCTGTCGAACGTGCACAGCCACGCCTTTCAGCGTGGTATGGCCGGCTTGACCGAGGGGCGGGGTCCCGGCGACGACGATTTCTGGACCTGGCGCGAGCTGATGTACCGCTTCCTCGACCGGGGCGGCCCGGAAGAGATCGAGGCGATCACGACCCTGGCCTTCGCCGAGATGCTCGAGGGCGGTTTCACGCGGGTCGCCGAGTTCCACTACCTGCACAACGACGTCAGCGGCGCCGCCTATGGCGACCGGGCCGAGATCGCCCACGCGGTGGCTCGGTCGGCCGAGGTCACGGGCATCGGCCTGACCCTGCTGCCGGTCTTTTACGCCCATGCCACCTTCGGCGGGGCCGAGCCCAGGCCGGGGCAGCGCCGGTTCATCCATGATGTGCCGGGCTTCGCCGACCTGATGGACGAAAGCCGCAAGGCGGTCGCTGGCCTGCCGGACGCCGTCATCGGCGTGGCGCCGCACAGCCTGCGCGCTGTGACGCCCGACGAACTAGCCGCCGTGACGGCCATGACCGACGGCCCGATCCACATCCACGTCGCCGAGCAGACCAAAGAGGTGGACGATTGCCTCGCCTGGTCCGGACAGCGCCCCGTCGAGTGGCTGATGAATCACGCGCCGGTCGATCAGCGTTGGTGCCTGATCCACGCCACGCACGTCACCGATAACGAAGTCGGCCGGATGGTCGCCTCCGGCGCTGTCGCCGGCCTTTGCCCGGTCACGGAAGCCAATCTGGGCGACGGCATCTTCCCGGCCTCCGACTTTGTCGGCCAAGGCGGCCGTTTCGGCGTCGGCACCGATTCCAACGTCATGATCGGCGCGGCTGAGGAACTGCGCTGTCTGGAATACAGCCAGCGCCTGTCGCGGCGGGGCCGGGGCCTGATGGCGGGCGAGACCGGCTCGACCGGGCGGGGCCTGTTCGAAGGCGCTTTGAAGGGCGGCCAGCAGGCGACCTTGGGCTCGTCGGGGATCGAGGTCGGTCAGCCCGCCGATCTGGTCACGCTCGACACAGGCCTGTCAGCTTTCCATGGACGGCGCGGCGACGCCCTGCTCGACACCTGGATCATGGCCACGCCGCGCGGGGCCATCGACGGCGTGTGGCGACGCGGCGAGCGGGTGGTCACCTCAGGCCGCCATCATGGTCGCGAGGCGATGGAAGCCCGCTTCTGCAAGGCGCTGGCGGCCATCGTCGGATGAGCCCCGCCGGGCCGCTGCATCGCCGGATCTATGCGGATATCGAAAGCCGCATCCTGACGGGTGACTGGCGGCCAGGCCGGCGCGTCCCGTCCGAGGCGGAACTCGGCGCGCAATACGCGTGCGCCCGCATGACGGTGAACCGGGCCCTGTCGGAGCTAGCCCGCCGGGGGCTGGTCGTGCGCCGGCGCCGGGCCGGGACCTTCGTCGCCGAACCGGGGCTCCAGTCGGCCGTGCTGGCTATTCCTGACCTGCAGGCCGAGATCGAGGGCAGGGGGCAGGTCTATCGCTATCGGCTGCTGAAGCGGCTGGTCCGCGCGCCTGTCGCCAATGACGCCGAAGAAGTCGAACTGGCCAGTGACGGCGATCTCCTGGAGCTCGAATGCTTGCACGAGGCTGACGGTCATCCGCTCGCCCTCGAACGCCGACTGGTTTCGTTGGATGCCGTGCCGGAGGCGGACGGCGCAGATTTCGACACAGAGCCGCCCGGCGGCTGGCTCCTGCGGTCGGCGCCCTGGACGGCGGCCGAAAACCGCATCTCGGCCATTGCCGCCGACGCCGTCGTCGCCATGGCCCTCAGCCTTGAGGTTGGATCGCCCTGTCTGGAGGTCGAGCGTCACACCTGGCGCGAGGATCGCGGCGTGACGCGGGTCTGGCAGATATTCCCCGGCTCGGCCTACCATCTGGTCGCCCGCTTCGAGCCGGGCCGAAGGGAGCGTCGATGACCGAGCGGCTGATCACCGATTGCCACCTAGCGACGATGACTGACGGCTATGGCGCCATCGAGGACGCTGCGATCCTTATCCGCGACGGCCGCATCGCCTGGGTCGGCCCGGCCGCCGATGCGCCCGCCGCCGCCGTCGTGGACCGCCTCGACGGCCGCTGGGTTACGCCCGGCCTGGTCGACTGTCACACCCACCTGATCTTCGGCGGCGACCGTTCGGGCGAGTTCGAGCAGAGGCTGAACGGCGCGACCTATGAGGAGATCGCGCGGGCCGGTGGCGGCATCGTCAGCTCCATGCGCGCGACCCGTGAAGCCGACGAGGACAGACTCTACACCTCGGCCCTGACCCGCCTTGAAGGCCTCAAGGCCACCGGCGTCACGACCGTCGAGATCAAGTCCGGCTACGGTTTGAACCGTGAGGCTGAACTGAAGATGCTGCGCGTAGCGCGCCGGATCGGGCGCGATGCGGGCGTACGCGTCCGCACCAGCTATCTGGGCCTGCACGCCGTGCCGCCCGAGCACCGGCCGAACCGCGAATCCTATGTCGATCTGGCCATCGACGACATCTTGCCGGCTGCCCATGCCGAGGGACTGGTCGACGCCGTGGACGCCTATTGCGAACCCATCGCCTTCACCGAGGCCGAGACGGCCCGCCTGTTCGAAAGAGCCCGGGCGCTCGGCCTGCCGGTCAAGCTCCACGCGGACCAGTTGTCTGACGGCGGCGGCGCGGCGCTCGCGGCCCGTTATGGGGCCCTGTCGGCGGACCACATTGAACATACCGGCGAGCCGGGGGTTCGTGCGATGGCCGAGGCGGGCGTCGTCGCGGTTCTGCTGCCCGGCGCGTACCTGATGCTGCGCGAGACGACACCGCCGCCGGTCGCCCTGCTGCGCCAGCATGGCGTGGCGATGGCCGTGGCGACCGACTGCAATCCCGGCACCTCGCCCGTGGCGTCCATGACCGCGGCCCTGAACCTGGCCTGCGTCCAGTTCCGCCTGACGCCGGAGGAAGCTCTGACGGGGGCCACGCGTCATGCCGCCCGGGCGCTGGGCATCGAAGCCGAGGTCGGGACACTGGAAGTCGGCAAGGCCGCCGATCTCGCCGTCTGGGACATCACCCGACCGGCCGAGCTCTGCTACTGGCTGGGCAAGCCGCTGCTGCATCGCCGCTACGTCGCGGGCGAGCCTGCGTGAGCGACGGTTTCACCTACGAGGAACGCGAGCCGTCAGCGGCGATCCGGCCGTGGGTCCGGCGCATCTGGACCTACACCCGCACCGAAGCCGACGCCGAGCCCCAGCCCATTTGCGCCGATGGCTGCCCGGAACTGATCTTCGACCTCGGCCCCCCGCATCAGGAACGCCGAGGCGGCGGCGCGGTGACGCTCCAGCCCAAGGCCATGTTCGTCGGCCAACTCACCCGGCCGCTCTGGATCCAGGCGCCTGGCCCGACGCGCGTGTTCGCCGTTCGTTTCGAGCCGGATGGCGGCTTTGAATGGCTGGGCCGGCCGATCCAGACGGTGACCGACACCCACGCGGACCTCCTGACCGAGAGGCCGGGCTGGACCGGCCCCCTGCTGGAGGCGCTCCCGGTCGCCGACGACCCGCTCTCGGTCCTTGAATCGGTGGTGAGGGCGGACCTGGCCGGCGCCGCCACGCCGGACCCGCTGGTGCGCCGGGTGATCGGCCACGTCTATGCCGACGAACCCGTCAGCCTCGACCGCGCGGGCCAGCGGCGCTTCCTGAAGCGTGTCGGCATTCCGGCCCGGACCCTTCGGGCCATCCTGCGCTTTCGCAAGGTGTTCGACGCCATCGAGGCGGATGAGGAGGGCGGCTGGGTCTCGGCAGCCCTGGCGGCCGGCTATTTCGACCAGCCTCAAATGGCGCGCGACTTCCGCCGCTTCCTCGGCATGACCGCAACAGAGTGGGCGATGCAGAAGGCCGGTCTGGCGCGGGCCCTGGTGTCGCATTCCTACAAGCCGGAGCTTCGCTAGACCGAGGGCCACAATTCCGCCGACGGGTTCTGCGGAAGTCTTCGACCTCAACGGGAGCGATCCGATGATTAGTCTTGCCCTGGCGCTGCTCATTCAACCGATACCGGCCGCAGCCGGAGGCGTTGCGACGGGCACCACCACGAGCGATGGGACTGCGGCTCCGATAGGCAGGCCGCTGTCGGCCTGCGAACGTCTCGATCTTTATCTGGAGGAACTGGACCGGCACGAGGCGGAGGCGACAGCGGTGCTGGCCTCGGGTCCCTCGGCGGAAGCCTTCGATCAGGCGCTAGAGAGGATGTCCCTCGTCATCAACGGTCGAACTTATGTCGGCTCAGCCCGTCGCGATCTTTGCGACGTTGGCGAGGCAGCGCCCTAGCTGTCGCATTCCTACAAGCCGGAGCCGATTTCCTAGGTCTAGCTTGTGGGCGTCATCACGGAGGGGCCGATGCTCATCTCACTTCTTGCCGCCGCTCAGATCGCCGCCACGCCGGCTTCGGACCTGAACTGGGTCGCCGGCTACTGGCTGTCCTGCGACAACGGCCGCGAGGTCGCCGAGTACTGGTCCGACGCGCGCGGCGGCGTCCTGTTCAACACCACCGTCAATCTGAACGGCGACCGTGTGGCGTCCGAGCGGACGATGTTCGCCACGATCAACGGGCATCTGTCGTTCATTTATGAGCCGACCGGCCCGAACGTCGTCTTCCCGCTGGTCAGCCTCGAGGGACAGCGCGCGGTCTTCGAGAACCCCGAAAACGACTTTCCCCAGCGCGTGATCTATTCGCGCGAGGGCGACGTCTTGACCGGGCGCATCGAAGGGACCATCGACGGCCAGACGCAGTCGATGGAATGGACCTACCAGGCTGCGGAGTTAAACACGCGCTGCCCGGAGACCTGAATGCGACTGGACGAAGTGATGGAGGAGTTCCGCGCGGTCGGAGCCCTCAGGGAAGGCCATTTCGTCCTGTCGTCGGGGCTGCACAGCCCGGTCTTCCTCCAGAAGAATCTCGTCTTCGCCCATCCGGAGCGCTGCGAGCGCCTGTGCAAGGCGCTGGCCGAGCGCGTGAAGGCCGAGGTCGGCGAAATCGACATCGTCGTCTCGCCGGCCATGGGCGGGGTCATCCCGGGCTATGAGACGGCGCGCCAGCTGGGCGTGCCGGCCCTCTATGTCGAGCGGGTCGAGGGTTCTTTCGCCTTGCGCCGGGGCTTCCGGCTCGAGCCCGGCCAGCGCGTGCTGATGGTCGAAGACATCGTCACGACCGGCCTGTCATCGCGCGAATGCATCTCGGCCATCCGCGAGGCGGGCGGCAATGTCGTGGCAGCTGCCTGTGTCGTGGACCGTTCGGGCGGCAAGGTGGACGTCGGCGTGCCGTTGGTGGCCCTGGCCCGGATGAGCGTGCCGGCCTATCCGGCCGATCAGCTTCCGCCGGAACTGGCGGCGATCCCGATCGAGGATCCGGGCAGCCGGAGGCTGAAGGCGTGACCAGACCCCTCCGGCTCGGCGTCAACATCGACCATGTTGCGACTGTCCGAAACGCGCGCGGCGGCGACCTGCCTGACCCTCTGAGGGCGGCCGAGATCGCCCTGGGCGCCGAGGCCGACGGCATCACCGCCCACCTGCGCGAGGATCGCCGCCACATCTCCGACAGCGACATCGAACGGCTGACCGAGCTACTGAACGCCGCCGGCCGCCCGTTGAACCTGGAAATGGCGGTGACCGAAGAAATGATCGGCATCGCGTTGCGACATCGGCCCCATGCGGTCTGCCTTGTCCCCGAGCGTCGCGAGGAGCGCACGACTGAGGGCGGGCTGGACGTGGCCGGCCAGTACGACGTCGTGGCCCCGGCGGTGCGCCGTCTGGCCGATGCCGGCTGCAGGGTCTCTCTGTTCATCGGCGCCGATCCGGATCAGGTCGCGGCTTCGGCCCGGGCCGGCGCCCAGGTGGTTGAGCTGCATACCGGGGCCTTCTGCGATTTCCTGCATGAGGGCAGGGCGCGCGAGGCGGGAGCGGCGCTTGACGCCATCCGCGCGGCCGCCGTCCTGGCCGATGATCTGGGCCTTGAGGTGCACGCGGGCCACGGCCTGGATTTCGAGACGGCGCCGGTCCTGGCCGCCATCCCCCAGATCGTCGAGCTGAACATCGGCCACTTCCTGGTCGGCGAAGCCATTTTCGTCGGTCTGGAGGCCGCCATTCGCCGGATGCGCGAAGTGATGGACGCCGGCCGCGCAGAGGTCGCCGCATGATCATCGGGATTGGCTCGGATCTGAGCGATATTCGCCGTGTGCAGAACACCCTGGACCGCTTTGGAGAACGCTTTAGTCGGCGCTGCTTCACCGACATCGAGCGGACCCGGTCGGAGCGAAAACCGGACAAGGCGGCCAGCTACGCCAAGCGCTTCGCCGCCAAGGAAGCCTGCGCCAAGGCCCTGGGAACCGGCATGCGTGGATCGGTCTACTGGCGCGACATGGGGGTGGTGAACCTGCCCAGCGGCCAGCCGACCCTTGCCCTGACAGGCGGAGCCGCCGAAAGGCTGGCCGTGCTGTTGCCCGAGGGCCACGAGGCCCGAATCCATTTGTCTCTGACCGACGACCACCCTTACGCTCAAGCTTTCGTCGTGATCGAAGCCTTGCCCGTGTCACAATGAAAGGTTAGCCAGTAGCCTTTCCGGGGGTCTGGGTTCCGCACAATGAGCGACGAAGAGAACAAGCCGCACGACGGTCACGGCGACGGCCATGCGCCTGCCGCCCCGGAACATGCCTCCGAGCCCGTAGCCGCTGTTGAACCGGTTGCCGAGCCGGAATCTTTCGCCGAGGCCGTTCCGGCTGAGATCACCGAGCCGCAGCCGGTCGCTGAAGCCTCTGTCGAAGAGGCCCAGGCCGTGATCGATCATGAGGCCGCTGCTGATCCGGTCGAGCCGGAACCCCTCCATCCGGAACCCGATCCTGCGCCGCCTCCCGCCGATCCGGAGCCGGAAAGCCCGGTCGAGCCCGAACCTGCGGCTCCGGTCGACCCGGACCCCGCGCCGGCCGTGGACCCCGAACCGGTCGCGCCCGAACCGGAGCCTGAGGCCCCGGTCGATCCTGAGCCCGCGCCGGTCGTGGCCGTCGATCCTGTCGAGCCCGAGCCTGAAGCGCCTGTTGCGGCCCCTGAACCCGTAGAGCCCGCGCCGCTCGAGCCGGTCACTGAGGCTTCCGAGCCTGAGCTGACCATCGAACCGGCGGCTGTCGCTGCCGCCGCTGCGGTCGGCGTGGCCGCCGCTGTGGCCTCGCGCCCGATCTGGAGCGACAGCGGCGACGCCCCGTTCGACGAGCCGGCCAGCGAGGCTCGCCCAGCGGCGGGCCGGTCGCGCCCGGCCAAGCCCGAGAAGGAGAAGGGCGGTTTCTTCTCGGAGCTGTTCGATATCATCCGCACGGTCGTCTACGCGCTGCTGATCGCGCTGGTTGTCCGCGTCTTCGCCTTCCAGCCCTTCACGATCCCGTCGGCCTCGATGGAGCCCAACCTTTACGAGGGCGACTACATCGTCGTTTCGAAGTGGTCCTACGGCTATTCACGCCATTCGATCCCGTGGAGCCCACCGATCTTCGAGGGCCGGGTTCTCTCCAACATGGCGGAGCGCGGCGACATCGTCGTCTTCAAGCGCCCGAACAACGACGGCCGCGGCTATACCGACTACATCAAGCGCATCATCGGCCTGCCCGGTGACCGCGTGCAGATGATCGCCAACCGCCTCTACATCAACGGTGAGGCCGTTCAGGATGTGGTGGTCGAGGCGGCGCAGGTTCGCGGCGCCTTCCAGGGCTCCACTCCGATCCAGCTGCGCGAGACCCTGCCGGGCGGCCACGAGTTCCGCATTCAGGATTTCGGCCCGGGCTCCTACAGCGACGACACCGACGAGTTCGTCGTGCCGGAAGGCCACTATTTCGTCATGGGCGACAACCGCGATGACTCCATGGACAGCCGCTATGTCTGGGAAGCGGGCGGCGTGGGCCTGGTCCCGCACGAGAATCTGGTCGGCAAGGCCCAGGTGATCCTCTTCTCCTGGACGCCGGGCGCCTCGCTCCTGAACGTGCCGACCTGGTTCACCCACGTCCGGCCCGAGCGGTTCTTCACCGACCTGGAATGAACGTACGCGAACAGGCCGTGACGGCCCTTGAGGCCCGCATCGGCCATCGCTTCGCAGACCGTGACCTCCTGGAACGGGCGCTGACGCACGCCAGCGCGATCCAGAACAAGCGCAACGCTTCGGACTATCAGAGGCTCGAGTTCCTGGGTGACCGGGTTCTCGGGCTCGCCGTCTGCGCCGAGCTCCTGCGGCGTCACCCCGAAGCGAGCGAGAAGGAGCTGACCCAGCAACTCCATGCCCTGACCAATGGCGAGGCCTGCGCGCGCCATGCCGAGGCGATCGGAGTCGGAGCGGCGCTTCGCATGGCTGGCGGCGAGACCAAGACAGGCCTTCGCGCCAATGATTCCGTCCTGGGTGACGTGATGGAGGCGCTTCTCGGCGCGGTCTATCTCGATGCCGGCATGGATGCGGCCGGAGCGGTCGTGGGCCGCGTCTGGGGCCCGTCTCTGGAAGCTCCGCCGTTGTCGCGGGCTCAGTCCGATCCCAAGACGGTGTTGCAGGAAGTCGCGGCCCGGCTGGGCCGGCCCTTGCCGCGCTACGAGGTCGTCAATAGAACCGGCCCCGACCACGCCCCGGAGTTCACCGTCTCGGTGACGATCGAGGGCTTTGAACCATCCACCGCCAAGGGCCGTTCCCGCCTCGTCGCAGAGAAGGCGGCGGCCCTTTCGCTCATCGAACGAGAACAACTGGCATGACCCAGCGCGCGGGCTTTGCAGCCCTGATCGGAGCGCCCAACGCCGGCAAGTCGACCCTGACCAACCGCCTGGTGGGCTCCAAGGTCTCGATCGTCACCCGCAAGGTCCAGACGACCCGCTTCCCCGTGCGCGGGGTCTTTGTCGAGGGCGACAGCCAGGTCGTGCTGGTCGACACCCCCGGCATCTTCAAGCCGCGACGCCGTCTGGACCGCGCTATGGTCGCTTCGGCCTGGAGCGGGGCGGAGGATGCCGATGCTGTCGTGCATCTGGTGGATGTCCAGTCCGAACTGGCGGTACGCGAGAACCGCGCCAAGGCCGCCGACCACCGCCAGATCGAGGACGCCCAGGCCATCACCGAGGGCCTGAAAACCTCGGGCACGAAGGCGATCCTGGCGCTCAACAAGATCGACGGCGTCAAGCGCGAGACCCTGCTGGGGGTCGTTCAAGCCTATTCTGATACAGACGCTTACGACGAAATCTTTATGATCTCCGCCAGCCAGGGATCGGGCGTGGACGACCTCCGGGCGCGTCTGGCCGGCCTGATGCCGGAAGGGCACTGGCTCTATCCGGAGGATCAGACAGCCGACCTGCCGATGCGGCTGCTGGCCGCAGAAATCACGCGTGAAAAGATCTATCTGAGAGTCCATGACGAGTTGCCCTATGCGGCGGCCGTAGAGACAGCGGCCTTCGAAGAGCGGCCCGACGGCTCGGTCCGGATTGAGCAGACGGTCTATGTCGAGCGTGACAGCCAGCGCGCCATCGTTCTCGGCAAGGGCGGGCAGACTCTGAAGTGGATCGGTCAGGCGGCCCGCGAGGAGCTCGGCGAACTGATGGACCGCAAGGTTCACCTGTTCCTGACCGTCAAGACCGACGAACGCTGGGCCGAACGCCGCGACCTCTATGGTCAGGTCGGTCTGGACTACGACGCCTGATTGGTTGGCGTCCGATCAATCCGCGTATAGCTGACCGCGGACCAGGTTAGACCTTGCCATCCGGGCCGACGCCCATCGTTCGGACGGCTCGGGGGGCGCGGCTCGCTCATCTCGCGCCTGTCGCGGCCTGCCGTTCCGCATCGCGTTCGGCCACAGCTCTGTCATAAGCGTCGGCTCGGACACGCTGGCCTTCAACTGTGATCTGTTCGGTCACTTCCTCGACCTCGCTCGCCAGTTCGCGGATTCGATCGGAGTGGACATTGAAAGCGTCGGCCGATGACGAGTCCTGAAAACTGATCCCGTAGAAATAGTTGGCCTGCCAGCGCCCGTCAGACTGCTCGAGCAATCCGACCTGGGCCTCCACCTCATCCAGGATCTCCGAGAACAGCGAGAAATGGCGTTCTCGAAGCTCGCGGGTCTGGGCGAAGCGCTCGCGCATATCGGCGATGGCCTCGGCCCGTCCAAAGCGATTGATCGGGGCCTGACGGATGCGGTCAATGGTCTCGTCCTGCTGGGCGGTGATGTGGTTGCGATGGTTCTCGATCGAGGTCCGCGCATCCGACAGCAGACGGCGCAGGCGGTCATAGTCGCGCTCGCCGGTGCTGCGATACGAGGACCACAGCACAAACCCCGGTCCCAGGACCGTCTGCATCCGGCTGTTCAGTGCGCCATGGCTGAGCAGGACCTCGTTTTCATAGCGGTCGGACTGACGCTGCAGCACCTCGGCCGTCTGCGGCCGGCCGGTGGCGACATACTCGGCCTTTTCCATGTGGATCAGGGTCACGACCGTCGCGACACCGGCGAGCGCGGCCAGAACCACCCCGCCCAGCCAGACCGGCGCCTGTTTGGGCGCAATCCGGCGCAGGACGCCGAAGTACAGCGCCGCCCCGACGGCCAGGATCAGTGGGATGACGCGAATGGCGATGCCTAGGGCGGACGCGGCCAGGGCCTGTCCCGTCGTCATTTCGAGGAAGGGCGGCGTATAGGCCTGCTCGGTCAGCAGATAGGCGCCCGCGCCGACCGCCAGGATCGCCCCGACGCCATAGGGCCAGACGCTCTCGCGCTTGCGCGATTCGTAGCGCGCGCGGATCGGGGGTTCGACAAAGGTGTCGGTCACAAACGGGTCTCCGCAATCGGACCTGCGGAGACATCGGGCACACACGCCGACAGACCACGCCTTTCGGCGCGCCCCTTCCCCCCAAGGCGGGCTTCACGCTAAGGCTGTATGGAGGGTCTCGCAAGAGAGGGGCGCATGAAGCATTTAATCGGATGGGTTGCGGCCATGGCTCTCCTTGCGCCCGGCGTCGCGGCGGCCCAGTCCACCGATGTCACGGGTGTCGAGGCGGCCTTGGATACCCTGCATGGCTCAGCCGCCCGCGCGGACGCGGCGGCCTATTTCGACCGCCTCGATCCGGGCCTCGTCTGGATCGGCAACGATGTCACCGAGCGTTGGACCCGGGACGCCTTCGTCGCGTTCGCCGAGCCCTTCTTCACCCGCGGTGCGGGCTGGACCTATTCCGCCCGAGCGCGTCGGACATGGATGGCGCCGGATCCTTGCGCCTGTCTGGCATGGTCCGACGAGGTGCTCGATTCCGCGACCTACGGGACGGCGGTCGGCAACGCCGTGATGCGTCAGGGCGACGACGGCGAATGGAGGGTCTGGCGATATGCCCTGACCTATCCGATCCCCAATGACCTCGCGCGCGGCATGACCGACGAGATCAAGGCCTGGGAGGCCGGGAACGCCCAGTCGATGACCAGACCCGACAGCGATCCATCACCGGCCGTCACCGAGGTCGCCTCCACGCTCGACCGCTTCCATCAGGCAGCGGCTGCAGCGGACGGCGCCGCCTATTTCAGCCTATTCACGCCCGACGCCGTCTACCGCGGAACCGATGTGACCGAGCTCTGGACCGTCGAAGAGTTTCGGGCCTTCGCCGAGCCCTATTTCAGCCAGGGCCGGGGCTGGACCTACGCCGCCCGCGAGCGTCACGTCGCCGTGGCGCCGACGCCTTGCGGCTGCGTCGCCTGGTTCGACGAAATCCTCGATTCCGAGAGCTATGGGACCAGCCGCGGGACCGGCGTGGTGGTGCGTGGCGAAGACGGCCAGTGGCGGATCGCCTACTACGCCCTGACCTTTCCGATCCCGAACGCCCTGGCGCGCGACATGACGGCCCGCATCCGGGCCAACGCCGAGGCGGGCGCGTGAGACGCGTTGCGGTCTCGCTCGCGGCGGCGGCGCTGGTGACGGCGTGCGATGGGCCTCTGCCGGGCAAGGTGCGCTACAGTGTCATCTCGCACGACGCCGAAATCCGCTCGGCGACCCTGACCCTGTGTGACCGGGAGGTTGAACTCCATCCTGACGCCGACGTCTGGAGCGCCGACGTGCCGATCGAGTGTGAAGGCGGAGGCCACATCTTCGTGCGTCTGGCGGACGGCGCCGCCGTCAGCTGTTCCGGCGACTATGTCTCGCCGGACCTGCGCAACGAGACCTTCGGCTATGTCGCATCCTCGACCGGCTGCGCCTTCGCGGACTAGAAGGCCGGATGGAATTCCAGGATGACGCCTTCGTGCTGGCGGCCCGGTCGCACGGCGAGACCGGAGCCCTGGTCGATCTGCTGACCCGTGAGAACGGTCGCATCCTCGCCTATGTGGCGGGCGGCGCCTCGCGCAAGATGAAGCCGCATCTCCAGCCCGGATCCCGGGTTCTGGCCGACTACCGCGCCAGAACGACCGAACACCTCGGCTCGGTCCGGCTCGAGCCGGTCGGGGAGGGGGCTTCGGCGCTGTTCGATGACGCTCTTGCCCTTCAGGGGCTGGCCGCCGCTGCCGCCGTGGCGCAAGGAGCGCTGCACGAGCGCGAACCCCACCCGGGCGCCTTTCTGGCGATGGAGGCCCTGACGGAGGCCTTGGTCCACCGCGAGATCTGGCCGGCCATCTTTGTCCGCTTCGAGCTTGGATTGCTGGACGATCTGGGCTTCGGCCTGGACCTCAAGAGCTGTGCCGTGACTGGCTCCCTGGACAAGCTCACATGGGTCAGCCCGCGCACCGGACGGGCCGTCTGCATGGAGGCGGGCTTGCCCTATGCGGACCGGCTCCTGACCTTGCCTCCATTCCTTCTGGCGTCCAGCCACGGCCTGCGTCCGGGGGATATCGGCGACGGCTTCAACCTGACCGGCCACTTCCTGGAGATGCATATCTTCCACCCGGCGGACAAACCCCTGCCGCCGGCGCGTGACCGACTTGTGGAGAAACTCGGTACGGCGGGCCTTCTGTGACCCTGTAAGGCTTTGGCGGGCGTGTGACTCGTCCTAGAAGCAGGGCATGACCGTTCACACTCCTCCGCCCGAAGACGGTGGCCGCATCGTCGACGAGCCTCTCTCGGAAGCCCTGTCGCGGCGGTATCTGGCCTACGCCCTGTCGACCATCTCCTCGCGCGCCCTGCCGGATGTCCGCGACGGCCTCAAGCCCGTTCACCGCCGCCTGCTCTACGCCATGCACCGGATGCGCCTGAACCCGGAAGGGTCGGCCAAGAAGTGCGCCAAGGTGGTCGGTGAGGTGATGGGCTCGTTCCACCCGCACGGCGACCAGTCGATCTACGACGCCCTGGTTCGCCTCGCCCAGGAGTTCGCCCAGCGCTATCCGCTGGTCGACGGCCAAGGGAATTTCGGCAACATCGACGGCGATAACCCCGCCGCCATGCGTTACACCGAATGCCGTCTGACGGCGGCGGCGGCGCTCCTGATGGACGGCATCGACGAGGCCGTCGTCGACTTCCGCCCGACCTATGACGGCGAGGACGAAGAACCGGTCGTCGTGCCCGCGGGCTTTCCGAACCTGCTCGCCAACGGCGCCGCCGGCATCGCGGTCGGCATGGCCACCTCGATCCCGCCGCACAATGCGATGGAGCTGATCGACGCCTGTCTGGTGCTGCTGGACGATCCACACGCCTCGACCCAGGCCCTGATGGAGAAGGTGCCGGGACCGGACTTCCCGACCGGCGGCGTCATCGTCGAGCGGCCTGCCGCCATTCACGAGGCCTATGAGACCGGCCGGGGCTCGATCCGCATGCGGGGCCGCTACGCCATCGAGGACCTCGGCCGCGGACAGTGGCAGGTCGTGATCACCGAGATCCCGTACCAGGTCCAAAAGGGCAAGCTGATCGAGGATCTGGCCGGTCTGATTGAGTCCAAGAAGGCTCCGCTGCTGGCCGACGTGCGCGACGAGTCCGCCGAGGACATCCGTATCGTGCTGGAGCCCAAGAGCCGCACGGTCGAGCCGGAGCATCTGATGGAGAGCCTGTTCCGGCTCTCGTCGCTGGAAAGCCGGTTCTCGGTGAACATGAACGTGCTGGACGCCTCGGGCGCGCCGCGCGTCATGGGGCTGCGGGCGTGTCTGCAGGCCTTCCTGGATCACCGCCGCGAGGTGCTGGTCCGCCGCGCCCGCTACCGGCTCGAGAAGATCGACCGCCGACTGCATCTGCTGGACGGCTTGCTGATCGCCTTCCTGAACTTGGACGAGGTGATCCGCATCGTGCGCGAGGCCGAGCATCCCAAGGCCGAACTGATCGCCCGCTTTGGCCTGACCGAGATGCAGGCCGACTACATCCTCGACACCCGCCTGCGAAACCTCGCCCGTCTCGAGGAGATGACCCTCAAGAAGGAACACGGCGATCTGACCGAGGAGCGCGCCGGCATCGCCGAGCTGCTCGACAGCGACCGCAAGCAGTGGCGCCTGGTCGGGGCCGGGCTCAAGGACGTGCGCAAGCAACTCGTCGCCGAGGATCGCGGCGACGCCGATCGTCCTTCGGGCGTCAACGGCCGGTCCAGCTTCGGCGAGGCCGCCGAGACCGCGGCCGCGGCGCCCGTTGAGGCCTTCATTGTGCGCGAGCCGATCACCGTTGTCCTGTCCGAGCGCGGCTGGATTCGCGCCGCCAAGGGCAAGGTCGAGGACCCTTCGGAGCTCAAGTTCAAGGAAGGCGACAAGCTAGCTTGGCTGGTTCCCGCCGAGACGACCGACAAGCTGCTGATCTTCGCCTCGGACGGCAGGGCCTTCACGCTCGGCTGCGACAAGCTTCCAAGTGGTCGCGGGCACGGCGAACCGCTCCGCCTGATGCTCGATCTGGAGGAGGGCGCCCAGCTAGTCGCCGTCATGGCTCACAAGCCGGGCCGCAAGCTGGTGATGGCGTCAGGTGAGGGCTACGGCTTCATCCTGCCGGAGGACGAGGCCGTCTCGGCCCGCCGCGCGGGCAAGCAGGTGCTGAACGGGAAGGCGCTGGTCTGCACCCCGGCCGAAGGCGACCATGTCGCCGTGCTCGGCAAGCAAGGCAAGGCGCTGGTGTTCGCGCTCGACGAACTGCCTGAAATGCCGCGCGGCAAGGGCGTGAAGCTGACCTCGGACAAGAAGGGCATCGCCGACCTGTCGGTCTTCCCCGCCGAGCCCGGCCCGACCTGGCCCGAAACCGGCGGCCGCACGCGTCAGTGGCCCGACTGGCGCGACTGGCTCGGCAAGCGCGCCCAGGCCGGCAAGGTCGCCCCGCGCGGTATGAAGCGACTTCGGTCCTAGCGGCCAGCTTCGGTCGTCACGCTGGCTTCCAGTTCGGCAAGGGCCGTGCGGCTCTCGTCGAGGCTGGCTTGAGCAGCGGCGCGGACATCAGCTTCCGTCGAGGCGTTCAGGGCGACCTCGGCCACGGCGATTTCGCGGCGCAGCCGTTCGATTTCGGTCTGGCGTTCGGCTAGGGCCGCGGCGCGGATTTCTTCCTGCTGCTGGCGGGCGAACTCCGCCTCGGCGTGATTATTGGCGGCTTCTTCGCGAAGCGCCTGATTGACCGGATCACCGCCGCCTTCGCAGGCGGCGAGCATTAATGAGGCGACCAGCAACGGCAGAACTCGCATCAGGGTCTCTCCGGCCAGCTTGATGCCTGGCTTCGACCGTCACGGTGCGTCACCGTCGTTGGCGCCTGTTCGCTATGCTCGGGGATCATCGACGCGATCGCCGCATAGAGCCGATCCGCGCCAGCTGCGTCGAACGTCCGGACGCAGACCGTCGATTCGCCCTCGCGACCCCAGTGACGTTCTTCGATGGACGCCACGGAGGCCTCCCCATCGATGCGGTTCTGAATTTCGACCTTCAGGGCCCGATCGACGCCCATGGCGTAGCTGCCGAATATGACCTCGAGATCGCAGCCTGCTCCGATAGGCCCAGTCATCGCAGATCCCCCAGCGGCGCAGCCGGCCAGCAGCAGGGCGCCGGTCAAAGCCCGGATCACGCCTTGCCCTCGATCCAGTTCGGCAGCCACGCCTCGTGCATCTCGCGCAGATGAGCGAGCGGGATGCGGAACAGGTCGCCCGACGCAAAGTCAGAACCGATCGCTCGGCCGACGACCGAGGCGTGGAGCCCCGCCTTTTGGGCCTTTTCGATCAGGTCCGCCGCATCGGTCACGGCCGTCAGATAGCGAGCCTGATCTTCGCCGAAGAGGAAGATGTGGGCGTGGGTGGCCGAGGTCGCGTCCAGCTCAACCCCGCAATCGCTGGCCAGGGCCAGATCCGCCGCGGCGCCGATCAGGCCGCCGTCCGACAGGTCGTGGACGCAGGTCAGGTCGCCGGCCTCGATGAGGCCGCGCACGAAGTCGCCGGTCTTCTTCTCCAGCTTCAGGTCCACCGGCGGAGGCGCGCCGTCTTCGCGGCCCAGCACTTCACGCAGATAGATCGACGAGCCGAGCTCGCCGTGCGTCTCTCCGATCAGAACCAGCACATCGCCCTCGACCATGCCGCCGAAACCGACGGTGACATCGTAGTTGGGCAACAGGCCGACCGCTCCGACCGTCGGCGTCGGCGGGATCGCGACCCCATTGGTCTCATTGTAGAGGCTGACGTTTCCGCTCACGACCGGGAAGCTCAGCTCGCGGCAGGCCTCGGCCATGCCGTCGATGGCGCGCACGATCTGGCCCATGATCTCGGGCCGCTGCGGATTGCCGAAGTTTAGGTTGTCGGTGATGGCGATCGGGCGCGAACCGACGGCCGTGAGGTTGCGCCACGCTTCGGCCACGCACTGCTTGCCGCCTTCGTAGGGGTCGGCCTGCACATAGCGCGGCGTGCAGTCCGAGGTGACGGCCAGTCCCTTGTCCGTGCCGTGAACTCGGACCACGCCGGCATCCGCGCCGGTCGCGGAATCATGCAGGGTGTCGGCCATCACGTGCCGGTCGTACTGCTCCCAGATCCAGCGCTTGGACGCCATGTCAGGGCAACAGACGACGCTCAGCACCGCATCGGGCCAGCTTTCCGGCGCCGGCACGTCTGCGGGCGTCAGGCGCGGCTGCAGATCCGGCTGGACCCACGGGCGGTCATAGAGCGGCGCATCGTCGAACAGCGGCGCCAGCGGCACGTCGCAGACGGTCTCGCCGTGATGCTTGAGCACCAGCCGGCCCGTATCGGTCGTCACGCCGATGACGGCGGCGTCGAGGCCCCACTTCTGGAAGATGCGGTGACCGTCTTCCTCGCGGCCGGGCTTGAGGACGGCCAGCATGCGCTCCTGGCTCTCCGACAGCATCATCTCATAGGCGGTCATGCCGGTTTCGCGCTGTGGCACGGCGTCCATGTTCAGCTCGATGCCGACGCCGCCCTTGCCGGCCATCTCGACCGACGACGAGGTCAGGCCCGCCGCGCCCATGTCCTGGATGGCGGCCACGGCGCCCGAGGCCATGAGTTCGAGGGTCGCCTCGATCAGCAGCTTTTCGGCGAAGGGATCGCCGACCTGGACGGTCGGGCGCTTTTCATCGGAATCCTCGTCGAACTCCGCCGAGGCCATCGTCGCTCCATGGATGCCGTCGCGGCCCGTCTTGGAGCCGAAATAAACGACGCTGAACCCGGCGGCCGGGGCGGCCGAGTAGAAGATGCTGTCGGCCTTGGCCAAGCCCACGCACATGGCATTGACGAGAATGTTGCCATTGTAGCCGGCGTGGAAATTGGTCTCTCCCGCCACGGTCGGAACGCCGACGCAGTTGCCGTACCCGCCGATACCCGAGACGACGCCCGAGACGAGGCGGCGGGTCTTCTCATGTTCCGGATCGCCGAAGCGCAGGGCGTTCAGCAGGGCCACCGGCCGCGCGCCCATCGTGAAGACATCGCGCATGATGCCGCCGACGCCCGTGGCCGCGCCTTGATAGGGCTCGATGTAGGAGGGGTGGTTGTGGCTCTCCATCTTGAAGATGCAGGCGTCGCCATCGTCGATGTCGATGACACCGGCATTTTCGCCCGGACCGCAGATCACGCGGTCGCCCGTGGTCGGAAACTTGCCCAGATGGATCTTCGAGGATTTGTACGAGCAGTGCTCGGACCACATGACCGAGAAGACGCCCAGTTCGACCTGGTTGGGCTCGCGGCCCAGCCGGTCGAGGACGACCTGATATTCATTCGGGGCCAGGCCGTATTCGGCGGCCAGTTCGGCCATGGTCTTTTGCGGAGCGCTCATGGGCGGGCCTTCTAGCCGCAGTTGGGATTCGAGTCAGCCGCTGGAACCGCAAGAAGGCCATTCGGCTTACCCCTTCATCCTACAGGAGGCCGATATGGGCGAGGAAAAGAAGAGCTTTGACGACCGTGAGATCGCCGCCGACGACGTCGGCGCCACCGCGATGGCCCAACGCGCCGAGGAAGCCATGGCAAAGACCCATGACGAACAGGCCGGCTCGGCCGAGGGCGTAGGCAGCGTCGGTTTCGACGAGGACGGCGCCTTCGAGGTCGGTTCGGACGATCCCGACGAGAACGAGCGCCGCGCTCCGGGCGCCTAGGCTCTGCGGCGTGACAGGATCAGGGTCGCGCCGATAATGATGACCACGGCAGCGCCCAGGGCCGAAAAGGCCAGAAGGTCGTTTCCGTCGGTCCGCTGGGCGAAGAAGGCGCCGATCAGGCCCCAGGCGATCGGGACCGGATAGGTCCAGATGCGGGTGCGCCAGGTCACGACGATGGCTTGAACCACGGCGACGCCGACGGCGACCAACGCCCACAGGTTCGCGGTTTCGGGCGTGATCAGGCCTTGGCTCGTCGCGACCGTCAGGATGTTGACCAGGGCCGCAATGCTGAGCCAGCCCGCGAGCAGGCCCAGAGGCCAGACGACCAGAGCCTGGCGCCTGCGCGGCTCGGACAGCCAGCGGGTCCCGAGCTGATAAAGGGCGAGCACCAGACACAGCTTGGACGCCACGATGATCGCGACCGTGGCCCATTCCCAGTTCGCCGCCGAGGCCACCACCCACAGACCGACGCCTGAGAGGGTGAAGAAGGACGGCCAGCCGAGAGACCGGCTCAAGTCCCCCTCGGTCGTCGAGGGCAGGGCCTGATAGACGGCGTAGACCAGCAGCCAGCTGTAGATCACGGCCCAGATCGTGAAGGCGAAGCCGGCGACCCGCAGGGTGGAATCGCCCTGGGCCGAGAACTCAGCTGGGCTCATACCAAGTCCCAGAGCCATCTGGCCGTAGCCGATCAGCGGCGCGGCGAAGGCGGCGATGAGGATCAGGATCCGGCGGACCGGATAGCTGGTATTGGCGGCCGCGGGGGCCGTGGCGTCGGTCATGCGTATCTCCCTGTCGGGGGAGATACGCATGGGAGCCGAAACGGTTTCTATTCGTCGAGAATGGGGGCGAAGCCGCCGTAGATCATGCGACGGCCGTCAAATGGCATGGACTTCATCATGTCCTCCATGGCGGGGTCCTCCATCATGGTCTTGCCTGCGGCGTCGCGCGTGGCCTTGTCTGGCCAGATCACCCAGCTGAAGACGACCGTCTCGTCCTCCTTGGCCTGAACCGCGCGGCGGAAGTCGGTGACCTGGCCGTCGGGCGTGTCGTCGCCCCAGCATTCCACCATCCGCAGGGCGCCCAGCTTCTTGAAATAGGGCAGGGCGTCCTGGGCGTGCTTGAGATAGGCGTCCTTGTTAGCGGTCGGGACCGCGAGAACAAATCCATCGACGTAGGACACAGGCGTTTCTCCTTGATCTGGTGTGATTAGCCGCGCGCGGCGGCTTCGATGGCTGCGAGGTCGATGCGGACCATCTGCATCATGGCGGAGGCGACGCGCTTCTGGACCTCGATGTCGGGGTCGGCCATCAGCGCATTGAGGCGGCGGGGGACGATCTGCCAGGAGACGCCCCAGCGGTCCTTGCACCAGCCGCAGGCGACTTCCTGTCCGCCATTGCCGACAAGGGCGTCCCAGTATCGGTCGAGCTCGGCCTGGTCGCCGCATTCGACCTTCAGGGAAATGGCGTCATTGAAGGGATGATGCTCGCCGGCCGTCATGGCCTGGACAGGCTGGCCGAAGAGGGTGAACTCCACCACGATCACCGATCCGGGCGGGCCGGACGGGCTCTCGATCGGCATCGGGGTGATCCGCTGTATGCTCGAATCCGGAAAGATCGAGCAGTAGAACTCCGCCGCCTTGTCGGCGTCCTGGGCGTACCAGAGAAACGGGAACATCGTGGCCATCAGGGCCTCCTTTGCCGTTGATGCCGGAACGACGAACGGAGGGGAGTGTTTCCGACAGGGTCGCTGTCAGATTTGCGCGAGGGATCGATTTTCCCCGCTTTGGCCACCGCAAAAACATACTGCCAAACCCTGCCAAAGCGCCAGGGGGCGGCGGAAAGCCCAGGAAATTCAGGCGTCGGAGTCGAGCGCAGTCTGGCAGGGCTGCCAGATTATGCGAAATCCCGCCAGGCCGAACGCCCACAGGCGAGGCGGCAGGAAGGTCGAGGCGGACAGGCATCATCCGCCGATTATCGAGCCTCCCCGCCGAGCGGGGATAATCGGCCCGAAAAAATCAGGCGGCGGCGTAGATCGACTGGAACAGGATGGCGCCGTCGGCGGAGCCGAGCTCGGCCTCGAAGGCGCGGTCCGGGTGGGGCATCATGCCCAGCACATTACCGCGCGCATTCTGGATGCCGGCGATGTCGGCGACCGAGCCGTTCGGGTTGTCGACATAGCGGAATACGACCTGGCCCTCGCCCTCGATGCGGGCGAGCGTCTCGGCGTCGGCGAAGAAGTTTCCGTCGCCGTTGCCCTGGGTCATGATGACCTCGCGCTGGCCCTGATAGCCGGCGGTGAAGCGCGTCTGGCCGTTGGCGACCGTCATGGTGATGGGCTTGCAGACGTATTTCAGGCCGGCGTTGCGCAGCAGGGCGCCGGGGAGCATCCCGGCCTCGCACAGGATCTGGAAGCCGTTGCAGATGCCGACGACGGTGACGCCGTCGTCCGCGGCCTTCTTCACGGCTTGCATGACCGGCGACTGGGCGGCCATGGCGCCGCAGCGCAGATAGTCGCCGTAGGAAAAGCCGCCCGGCAGGACGATCAGATCGAGACCTGAAGGTAGTTCCGTTTCCTGATGCCAGACCATCGAGACGGGCTGGCCCGTCGATCGCTCGACGGCGACCTTGCAGTCGCGGTCACAGTTGGAACCGGGGAAGACGATGACGGCTGCGCTCATGGCGCGGGCGTCTAGCAGGATTCAGCGGTGCTGTCAGGGCTGAGTGCCCTGTGGCAGTTCTCTGCGGAGCTGTTCCAGAAAGCCGCGCATATAGGCGAGGCGGGGTTCGGCCATTCGGCGGGCCGTTTCGGTCAGCAGCCGGTCGCCCAGCGTCAGGCCGAAATCCTCGATGTACGACACGCCCTGATCCAGATTGGGCTCGTCGGACGGGGCGCCGAAGAAGCGGGCTACGCCCTCTGCGCCCATGAAGTCGAGCAGGTCCGCGTCGTGGAGGACGATACCCTCGGGCGTCGTGGGTTGGCCGTTCGGGACGTGGCCGAGGATGGCGTCGCGGACGGCGGGCCACTTCTCCATCGGGAAGCCGGCCTCGCGCAGAAAGGGCTCAGCCAGATCGACGGAGCGGATCTGATGCGGCGTGCCCTCGACGGCGAAGGGCTCCAGACCGCCCCAGTCGTGGAGGTAGGCGGCGGCGGCCAGCACCTCATAGTCGACGTCGAGGCTCTCGGCGGCCGCCAGGCTCAGAGCCAAGGCCAGATTCCGCTCGGCATGCCGGAAGCCCCAGCTCGGATGCTGAAGCTGCTCTTCAGCGAAGGTGGTCACACGTTGTCGCCAGGCCGGGATTTCCCGTTCTTCCGCGACGGTGACGACGTCATCTGCGGGCTGCGCCGTCGCGGCCATGGGGATGGCGCAACCAAGCTCCAGGGAGGCCAGGATCAGGACTGCGCGTTTCATAGCCTCATCGGTAGCACCGTCTGGCGTGGCCGTCAGGAGGTGCTGGCGGAGAGCTGTCGCTTGGTGAGTTCTCCGCCTCTGGGCTTTCGAACTCCGGCTCTGCCGCAATCGATGTCTCTGCTAGGGGCGGTCCTATTGCACCACCCCATGCGATTGTAGGCTCCGGCACATCTGATACGGTCTCGTTGGCCCCAAGGGGGTGCATCGCATAGCGGAACCGTGGACAGAAAGCGGCAGTTTCTCATCATCTCAGCCGTGGCTCTATTCTTTCTCGTCATCCAGGTGTGGCGGGAATTTGGCTACCCCCTGCCTAGTTGGTGATAGCGTCCAACGGCCAGCATCCGCAGACCGATCCTCCCCAAGAGGCCGGAGGTCGGGTTGAGCGATATGACCGGGAATTCACTTCGGCGGCTTCTCCTCCGGTGAGAGGATGAAGCGTCATCTGGAGCTCGCCATGCGATCCATTTCCGCCCTGCTCGCCAGCGCCGCCGTCATGGCGGTCGCGCCCATGGCCGTCGCCCAGCAGACCCCGTGGTCCGATCCGGCGACCATCCGGCGCGAACTGGTGATGCGCGACGACCTGATGCTGTCGGGGATGCTGGCGGCCTATGAGCTGCGCGACGCCGATGCGGCCCAGGCGCTGGAGATCTTTCTGGCGAGCGGCGCCGGCGATGGCGAGGCGCGTCAGACGGCGCGCGGGACCCTGGCGATGGTTCAGCTTCGTCAGGGCCGCTATGCGGACGCCGTCGAGACCCTGGACACCGCCCTTGCCGCCTTCGAGGGTTCTGACGACACCCGCCGGGGGCTGGAGCAGACCCGGGGCGTGGCTGCCGCCCTGAGCGGAGCGCCGCCGCAGGTCCGGCGAGATTTTGCCGAAGGATCAGTGGCGTTCGAGCGCGACATGGCGGGCCTGCCGCGTGTGCCCCTGACCATCAATGGACAGGCGCGGGAATACGTCTTCGACACCGGCGCGAACTTCTCGGTCGTGACCGAGAGCCAGGCGGCGGAGCTGGGCCTGCGCATGCTGGGCCAGAGCGCCGGGATCGGCAGCGTGACCCAGGATACGACGGCTGCCCATCTGGCCATGGCCGACACTCTGACGATCGGCAACCTGACGTTCGAGAACGTGGTCTTCCTGGTGATGCCGGATTCCAGCCTCAGCTTCGCGGGCGGGGTCTATCGGATCCCCGGCATTTTGGGCTTTCCGGTCATCTCGCAGATGGAGCGGCTGAGCGTGGCCGAGACGCGTCTCGCCTGGGCGGCCAGCGCCGGTCCGGTGATGGAGCGTGACCTGTTCGTCGATGGTCTGACGCCGCGTGTCTATGGCCATATCGGCGACGGGCCGGCGGTGCAGTTCGCCCTCGACACCGGCGCCAACCGTACGGGGCTGAGGCCCGTCGTCCTGATCGAGCGGCCGGCCCTGGCCGAGGGCGCCCGCGCCCGCACCGAGCGGGTCGGCGGCGCGGGCGGCGTGGTGGAGGTCGAGAGCCGGCAGATCCCGCGCGTGACCCTTCGCTTCGACGGCGTGACCGTCGAACTGCAGAATGTGTCGGTGGCCGATGAGTCCGCAGGCGGCGACGACATCCATGGCCGTCTTGGCCAGGACGTCCTGAGACGCGGCTATGTGATGGACTTCCCGGCCGGCGACTTTGCCCTGATGGGCGGGGACTAGCCGGCGCCCGTGTTCTCATAGGTCGCGGTGATCGTGGCCCGGTCCAGCGTGTGAAAATGCAGGTTGAAGCCGAACACGGCGCCTGAGTTGTCGGGCGTCACGTCGAGCCGTTCCACGTCCACGGCGAAGACGGTGAAGATATAGCGGTGCGGGCCGTGGCCCGGAGGCGGGGCGGCGCCGCCGAAGCCGGCCGGGCCATAGTCGGTGCGGCCCTCTACCGATCCGTCGGGCATATGGCCGGGCGAGGCGCCCTCGGCCAGTTCGGTCACATCGGCGGGGATGTTGGCGACGGTCCAGTGCCAGAAGCCCGAACCGGTCGGCGCGTCGGGGTCATAGCAGGTGACGGCGAAGGACTTCGTGCCCTCCGGCGCGCCTGACCACTTCAGATGCGGCGAGCGGTCGCCCCTGGCCTTGACCTGGGCGTCCGGCAGCACGCCTCCGTCGGAGAAACTATCGGAGGTGAGGGTGAAGGTCATGCGGATCCCCTTGGCGATGATGGCGATTTAACGCTCAGCTTAGCCAAACGTTCGACCGGCGCCAGACGGATCAGCCCACCTCGATCCGGTAGCCTTCGATCACCGTGTTGGCGAGCAGGGTCTCGCACATCTTCTTGACCTCGCCCTGGGGGTCTTCACCGGCGTAGTCGAACTCGATCAGCTTGCCGACGCGGGCGTCGCCCACGTCCCAGCCCAGACCCTTGAGCGCGCCTTCGACGGCCTTGCCCTGAACGTCCAGGACGCCGGGCTTGAGGAAGACGTGAACCTTGACCTTGGCCATCAGTGCAGGCCTCCCTGAATGACAGTGGGCATGTCTTTCATGATCCCCAGACGCTTGGCGACTTCCGCGTAGCTCTCGATGACATTGCCGAGGTCGCGGCGGAAGCGGTCCTTGTCCAGCTTCTCGCCCGAGACAATGTCCCACAGCCGGCAGCTGTCGGGGCTGATCTCGTCGGCCAGGATGACGCGGCTGAAGTCGCCCTCGAAGATGCGGCCGAACTCGATCTTGAAGTCCACGAGCGTGATGCCGACGCCGGCGAACAGGCCGGTCAGGAAATCGTTGATCCGCACCGTCATGGCCAGAATGTCGTCGATCTCCTGGGTGGTGGCCCAGTTGAAGGCGGTGATGTGCTCCTCGGTGACCATCGGGTCGCCGAGCTTGTCGTCCTTGTAGCAGAACTCGATGATCGAGCGGGGCAGGGCGGTGCCTTCCTCGATGCCGAGACGCTGGCTCATCGAACCGGCGGCGATGTTACGGCAGATCACTTCCAGCGGAATGATCTCGACTTCCTTGATCAGCTGTTCGCGCAGGTTCAGCCGCTTGATGAAGTGGTTGTGCACGCCGATCGCGTTCAGCCGCGTCATCACGAATTCGGAGATGCGGTTGTTGATGACGCCCTTGCCCTCGAGCACGGCCTTCTTCTGAGCGTTGAAGGCGGTGGCGTCGTCCTTGAAATACTGGATCAGGGTGCCGGGCTCGGGACCCTCGTAGAGGATCTTGGCCTTGCCTTCGTAAATCTTCTTGCGGCTCTTGCTCATGGTGGCTCCTTCAAGAGCCCGGCGCGACGACCGCGAGGCCCCGGGACGGGGAGCGCGGCGGCGACTCAGGTTTCGGTGAGAATAGGTCGGCCCGGGCCTTAGCGGAACGGGCCCGGTTTCGCAATTGCGAGGCGTTTGGACCGGGCGGGTTCGACACAGTTGGATTTCGTATGTGGACGGCGTGTCCGGTTGTGATTGATTGCGCTCGTTCCGCCCTATATGAGGGCGCACCCTACCAACGAGACCAACCTGACCATGACCACTTTCGACAAGCGCGAACAAGGCTTCGAATCCAAGTTCGCCCTGGATCAGGAGCAGGAATTCAAGGCGGTCGCTCGCCGCAACCGCCTGCTGGGCGAATGGGCCGCCGACAAGATGGGCCTGGCCGACGCGCATCGCGCCGACTACGCCAAGGCCGTGGTGAAGTCCGATTTCGAACAGCCCGGCGACGAGGACGTCTTCCGCAAGGTCATGCAGGATCTGGAAGGCTCGGGCCTGGGCGTTCGCGAAGGCGAGCTGCGCTCCAAGATGGACGAGCTGATGGCCGTGGCCCGCGAGCAGATCAAGGCCGGGGAATAGCCAGACAATATTGGCTGCAGGAACGATAAAGGGCCGCGCGCAGGCGCGGCCCTTTTCTTGTTGTGCGTTTCTCCAGTGGCCAGGTCAGCCTGGCATCACCACCGTGTCGATCGCGTGGATGACGCCGTTAGAAGCCGGCACGTCGGTCATGACGACCATGCTGGTTCCGCCCGCCGCATCGGTGAGGGTGACGCCGCCGTCGGTCGCGCGGGCCGTCAGGGTTTCGCCCTGAACTGTGGTCAGGGTGGCGCTGCCGCCGTCCGCTTCGATCTGGTCCATCAGGGCCGCAGCGTCCACACGTCCGGAGACGACGTGATAGGTCAGGATGCCGGTCAAGGCGTCTCGTTGCTCCGGAGCCAGCAGGCCCTCCAGCGTCGCGGCCGGGATCTTTGCAAAGGCCGCATTGGTCGGGGCGAACACCGTGAACGGGCCTTCCCCGCTCAGGGTCTCGGCCAGACCGGCAGTGGTGACGGCGGTGACCAGGGTGGAGAAGTCGGGGTTCCCCTGAGCGACCTCGACGATGGTGCCGGACGCTTCCGGCGTCATGGCCGTGTCGGCGGCGGCTTCCATCGACGCGTCGGCGTTGGCCGAGCCATCATCGGCGTTGCTGTTGCAGGCGGCGAGCATGAGCGCCGCAGCGGCTGCGAAGGCGTAGGTAGTCTTCATCTCGTTGATCCTGAGCTGCGACCGCATTGGCGCGGTCTGCTCCAGGTACGGTTGCCATCCCGCTTCGGATGACCCGCCGTTCGGTCACAGGGATGGCGCAGCACCCCGAGCGCCGATTGGCGGGGGTCACGCCCCGTCGGCCGGGTCGAACACCACGCGCATGAAGAAGGTCCCGGTCGACGGGTCGGCGAACTGCTGGGCGTCCGAGATACTGGCGCCGCGCCGGCCGAGGAAGGTCGACACCTCGGCGACGATGCCGCGGCGGTCCGGGCAGGACCGGGTCAGGATCATGAACGGTCTGGGGGAGGTCGAAGAAGGTGCTCGCCTAGAACGGCCCAGCTTTGCGCCTTCCACGCAAGCGGTTTCGCCAGCGCCGGGCTGGAGGACGGCAGGTCGATCAGGGAGATGGCAGCGCTCGCCAGAATACGGCGCCCCATCCGGGCGGCCGTCCCGCCGTTGAAGGCGACCGCGCGCAGGCAGGGCAGGGTATCGATCAGGCCACGCAGGTCCGCGGCCTCCGGACTGCGGATGGCCGCGTCGAGGCTGCCGGCTCGTTGGGCTGACGCCAGGACGTCCCAGAGGCCGATGCCCACGCCTCGCAGGACGTCCAGACGGGCCTCATAGGGCAGGGCGGGCAGGTCGCATCCGACGACTCCGCCGACCAGTCGCCAGAAGGCGTTGCGCGGGTGCGCGTAGTATTGCGCCGCTTTGAGGGAGGCGTCGCCGGGCAGGCTTCCGAGGATCAGCAGACGCGTCCGCGCATCGACGACCGGAGCGAAGGCGGCCTTGCGGCTCAGGCTCCGAACACCCGCGCGAACACCGTGTCTACGTGCTTGGTGTGGTAGCCGAGGTCGAACAGGGCCTCGAGATCGGCCTCGGGCAGGACCACGCGGGCGTCGGCCTTGAGGAAGTCGAGGAAGCGGCCTTCGCCGCGCCAGACCTTCATGGCGTTCTCCTGAACGGCCGCGTAGGCGTCCTCGCGCGACACACCAGCCTGGGTCAGGGCCAGCATGACCCGTTGCGAATGCACCAGCCCGCCCAGCAGGTCGATGTTCTTCTGCATGTGGTCCGGATAGATGTTCAGCCGCTCGACCACGCCGGCCAGGCGATGCAGGGCGAAGTCGAGGTGGATGGTCGCGTCAGGCCCGATGCCGCGCTCGACTGACGAATGGCTGATGTCGCGCTCGTGCCAGAGGGCGACGTTCTCCATCGCCGGGACGACCGACGACCGCACCAGCCGGGCCAGGCCCGTCAGGTTCTCGGTCAGGATCGGGTTCCGCTTGTGCGGCATGGCCGACGAGCCCTTCTGGCCCTTGTCGAAAAACTCCTCGGCCTCCAGCACCTCGGTGCGCTGCAGGTGGCGGATTTCGGTGGCGAGACGCTCGATCGAGGAAGCCACCACGCCGAGCGCCGCGAAGAAGGCGGCGTGACGGTCGCGCGGGATCACCTGGGTCGAGACGGGTTCGACCTGCAGGCCCATCTGGTCGGCGACGTATTGCTCAACGGCCGGGTCGACATTGGCGAAGGTGCCGACCGCGCCCGAGATGGCGCAGGTGGCGATTTCCTCGCGGGCCGTGACCAGACGACGGCGCGCGCGCTGGAACTCGGCGTGATAGCCGGCCAGCTTCAGGCCGAAGGTGATCGGCTCGGCATGGATGCCGTGGCTGCGACCGACCTGCGGAGTGAACTTGTGTTCCTTGGCCCGCGCCTCCAGCGCGGCCAGCACGCGATCAACGCCGCCGAGCAGCAGGTCCGACGAACGGGCCAGCTGGACCGCGAAACAGGTGTCCAGAACATCCGACGAGGTCATGCCCTGATGCAGGAAACGGGCTTCCTCGCCGACGATCTCGGCGACGTGGGTCAGGAAGGCGATGACATCGTGCTTGGTGGTGCGCTCGATTTCGTCGATCCGGTCGGCGTCGAAGGTCGCGTCCTTGCCCTTGGCCCAGATGGCCTCGGCGGCCTCGACGGGAATCACGCCGAGTTCGGCCATCTTGGTGGCCGCGTGGGCCTCAATCTCGAACCAGATCTTGTACTTGGTCTCTTGAGACCAGATGGCGACGGCGTCGGGGCGGGAATATCGGGAGATCATGGGCGCCCCTAAAGGCCCCGAAGGCCGAATCTGTCAAGGAAAGCCATGTAGCCAAACGGGAGCGCACCATGGAATTGATCGCCGGCAACACCGCCTTTTCGACCTGGTCGCTGCGGCCCTGGCTGGTGCTTAAGCGGTGCAACGCCCGCTTCGACATGCGCGTCGTCCAACTGTACGGCGACGGCTACAAGGAGGCGCTGGCCAAGGTGACGCCGTCCGGCAAGGTCCCGCTGTTGATCGTCGATGGCGAGGCGATCTGGGATTCCCTGGCCATCTGCCTGTGGGCCGAAGAGGCCTATCCGGACGCCAAGCTCTGGCCGAGCGATCCGACGGCGCGGGCGCTGGCGCGGTCGGTGACCTGCGAGATGCATTCGGCCTTTGGCGGCCTGCGCAGTGAATGCGGCATGGGACCGGACGGGCAGGGGGTGATCCACACCATGGTCGGGCCGGACCGGGCCCCCGCGCCCGCCAGCGAGGCGGTTGCCGCCGACGTGCGTCGTCTGGTTGAGATTTTCGGCGGTATGCGCCAACGATTCGCCGCCGCCGGCCCGTGGCTGTTCGGGGAATGGTCGGTGGCCGACGCATTCTTCACGCCGGTGGCGACCCGAATCCGGCACTATCAGATCGATCTGGCCGCCCATGGCGACGACGGGACGGCCCAGGCCTATGTCGAGGCGCTGTTGAATCATCCCGACTTCCTGGAATGGACCGAGATGGGCCTGAAGGAGCTGGTGCCCCCTAAGGAATGACACCGGTAGCAATTTGGGTCTAAGGTGCCTGTGGGAGGATAATAACAACCATGCTTACCCGCCGTACCCTGCTTGCCTCGTCCGCTTCGGCTGGCCTTTTCGTCGCCGGCTGCTCCACCCTCGGCCTGAATGGAGCCGGACCGCCCGCCCCGCCGTCGGAAGCCGATGCGATCCGCGCCACCATGCGCCGGGCGACCGCCTTCATGACCGACCGGGTCGCGACCAACGGCGGCTATGTCTGGTCGTATCTGCCGGACTTCTCGCGGCGCTGGGGCGAACTGGAAGCGTTCCCGAGCCAGATCTGGGTTCAGCCCCAGGGCACCGGCACCATGGGCCATCTGTTCCTGGACGCCTATCACGCGACCGGAGACGAGGCCTATCTGCGCGCCGCTGAGGCGGCCGGTCAGGCCCTGGCCGATGGCCAGCACCCGGCAGGCGGCTGGAACTATCTGATCGACACGGCCGGCGAGGAATCGCTGCGGCGCTGGTACGACACCATCGGCAAGAACGGCTGGCGGCTGGAGGAATTCCAGCATTACTACGGTAACGCCACCTTCGATGACGCGGGCACTGCAGAGGCGTCCCAGCTGATGCTGCGGCTCTATCTGGAAACCCGCGACGAGCGCTGGCGCGGCCCGCTCGACCGGGCGATCAGCTTTGTGCTCGACAGCCAGTATCCGAACGGCGGCTGGCCCCAGCGCTATCCGTTCGCCGAGGCGCACGGTCTGCACGGGATGGCGGACTATACCCGCCTGATCACCTTCAACGACGACGTGGCCGGCGAGAACATCGAGTTCCTGCTCATGGTCCGCGGCGCGCTTGGTCCCGACCCGCGCATCGAGGACGCCATCCGTCGGGCGATGGACATCTTCATCGTCACCCAGCAACCGATGCCGCAGCCCGCCTGGGGCCTGCAGCACCATGTCGAGGACCTGACGCCGGCAGCGGCCCGCAGCTATGAGCCCGAGGCCTTCGCGACCCACACGACGGCGACGAACGTCAATTCGATGATGACCTTCTACCAGCTGACCGGCGACCGCCGGTTCCTGGCCCGTCTGGGCGAGGCGCTGGACTGGCTGGACGGCCTGCAGTCGGCGCCAGGCGTCGCGCCGGCGGGCCGGACCCATCCGACCTTCATTCAGATCGGGACGAACCGGCCGCTCTATATCCATCGCCGTGGCTCGAACGTCGTCAACGGCGAGTACTACGCGGACGAGGACCCGACCCGTACGCTGGCGCACTATGGATCGTTCCGCGCGATCAATGTCGCGGCCCTGCGCGCGCGTCTGGCCCAGCTCCAGGCCATGGCGCCGGAGGAGGCCTCACAGGGTTCGCCGCTGCTCAGCGCCGAGGCGCGCGACCTGCCGCGCTACTTCATCGTGAGGACTGTCGATCTGCCCGACCTGTTCGAGGGCGTGGGCCAGACGTTCGAGCCCACCACGGCCGAGGCGGCGTCGGATATCGTTTCCGATCTGAACGCCGAAGGCTGGTGGCCGACACCTCTGACCTACACCAGCCAGCCCTACGCCGGAGAGGGCCCGGCCGAGCCCGCGCCGGGGGACTACGCCCTGACGCATGTGGGCGACCGGACCGACACCTCGCCCTATCCGGACCCGGACCCCGCTATCGGCATCTCGACCAGCGCCTTCATCGACAAGATGAGCCAGTTGATCCGCCGCCTGCCGGCGGCCGGCTAGATCGCGCCGATGGCCTTGAGACTGACCACGCGCTGGTCTGTCGCGGAGCCCTTCACGCCCTGACGGCCCACGATCAGATGGTCGTGGACCTCGACCTTGAGCATCCGCCCGGCCTCCATGATCTGGCGGGTCATGTCGATGTCGGCCTGGCTGGGAGTCGGGTCGCCCGAGGGGTGGTTGTGCACCAGGATGAGGGCCGAGGAGGATAACTCGAGCGCCCGCCGCACGATCTCACGCGGATAGGCGGGGGCGTGGTCGACCGTGCCCCGGCCCATGACCTCGTCGGCGATCAGCTGGTTCTTGCGGTCCAGAAAAAGCACCCGGAACTGCTCGCGTGGTTGGTGCTGAAGCGTGACCCGCACATAGTCCACCAGCGCCGTGAAGGATGAGATGACCGTGCGCGCCGCCGCCACCTCTCCGGTCACGCGGCGGATGATTTCGTGCAAGGCCATCAGGTCCAGCGCCGTCTCGACGCCGATGCGTTTGGTCCGTCCGCGCGAATCCTCCGCGCTGATGGAGGTCAGGTCTTCGAGCGAGGCGTCCAGCACCGCGCCGAGCGAACCGAACCGCGCCAGAAGGGCTTTGGCCAGGGGCTTCACATCGCCCTGCGGCTGGCTCCGGAAGAGAAAGAATTCGAGCAGCTCATAGTCGGGCAGGGCGCCCAGACCCGCCTTGCGCGCTCGTTCGTGCAGGCGCTCGCGATGACCGTCATGATGCGGCCTAGGCCTGGCAGGCGGCGTCTCTGCACGCGGCGCGAAAAGCTCGGGAAAGGCGACAACCGTCGAAGCAGCAGGCATGGCGTCCTCGCGTTCAGCGAGCGCCACCATGTCAGAACGGAACGGGAACGTCCAGTGTCAGGCGAGCGTCGGGCGGAAGATGCCCTTGGGGCTGGCCGTGAAGATTTCGATGCCGGTCTCGGTTACCCCGACCGAGTGCTCGCACTGGGCCGACAGGGACTTGTCGCGCGTCACGGCGGTCCAGCCGTCGGACAGGACCTTCACCTGCGCCTTGCCGAGGTTCACCATCGGCTCGACCGTGAAGAACATGCCCGGCTCCAGTGTCGCGCCCTGACCGCGTTTGCCGAAGTGCAGGACGTTGGGGCTGTCGTGGAAGACGCGCCCGACGCCGTGGCCGCAGAAGTCTCGGACCACAGACATGCGGTGAGCCTCGACATGCTGCTGGATGGCCCAGCCGATGTCGCCGAAGGTGTTGCCCGGTTTGACCATGGCCAGGCCCTTCTCGAGCGAGTCATAGGTCGTCTCGATCAGGCGCTTGGCGCGCACATTGATCTCGCCGACCGGGTACATCCGGCTGGTGTCGCCGTGCCAGCCGTCGACGATGGCGGTCACGTCGATGTTGACGATGTCGCCTTCATCGAGAGTGTAGTTCGTCCGTTGGCCGGGGATGCCGTGGCAGACGACATGGTTGGGCGAGATGCAGGTGGTGTGGGTGTAGCCCTTGTAGCCCAGACAGGCCGGCAGGCCGCCGTTGTCCAGGATGAACTCGCGTGCCAGATCGTCCAGATACTGGGTCTCGACGCCGGGCGTGACATGGTCCGTCAGCATATCGAGGCACGCCGCCGCCAGCCGGCCGGCGCGGCGCATGCCCTCGAAGTCCTCGGGGCGGTGGCGCTTGATCACGCTGGTCCGGATGTAGGCGTCGTCTTCGAGGTCTAGGATTTCCATGGGCGTCCCGGGGAGTGGAGCGTTCAGATGGCCACTGTATCACGAAATCTCAAGGCGAGGGTGTGGCGCTTACGGGTTGATCCGGACAGTGGGGTGTCTTGTCCCAGTAGAAAGGCTGGCTGATCAGGCGCCAGATCGCATGGGCCTGAGCGACGCTCAGCAGGGCCCAGTAGGCTGGCGCGCTCACCATGTCCCAGGGGCCTGTCTGAACATTTGCGCGCGCTGCTCCGATCAGCATTCCGAGGGTGGCGACGGCCCAGCCCAGGACCGCCAGCGACAGGTCAGGGGTCGGCAGACTTGGCGTCACGCCTTGAAGGCCGGCGGCCAGGACGCTGGCGGCGATCCATGACAGGAACAGGCCCTGAAGCGCGGCGGAGGCCACCGCCGCGCCCAGCGTCAGGTGCAGGCCGGCCAGGCCGCCCAGACCGAGCCGAAGGGGCTCTCGCGTATGGACGCCCCACGTCTGCATGAAGCCCTTCAACCATCGGACCCGCTGCGGCAGCCAGACACTCAGATTCGGCGGCGGCGTCTCCCAGGTTGGCAGGCGCAGAACGCCGGACCTGTAGCCGAGGCGGTGCAGCCGAAAGCCCAGGTCGGCGTCCTCGGTGACGTTCCACGGGTCCCAGCCGCCGATCTCGCGCAGCACGTCCACGCGGAAGTGATTGCTGGTGCCGCCGAGCGGAAGGGGCATCCGGAGGCGCGCCAGGGCCGGCAGGGTGACCTCGAACAGGGCGGCGTATTCCAGCGCGAACTGGCGCTCCATCCATCTCATGCGACGACCCGGCGTCCGGATGCGGAGCGGCGCCTGCAGACAGGCCAGGTCATGCCCGGCGCGGTGGAACCGGGCGGCGGATTCGCGCAACTGTCCGGGGTCGGGCTCATCTTCGGCGTCATAGACGGTGAGGAGCCCGGGCCGCGCGAGAGACAGTCCAACGTTCAACGCCCTGGGCTTTGTCGTCGGAGAGCCGGGCGGGGCGGTCAGGACCTGCAGCCAGCGAGGACGCGGCGCCTCAATGAGGGCCTTACGGGTTTCATGGTCGCCCGGCTCGACGATCAGATATCCGGTCAGGCGATCGGGCGGATAGTCCAGGGCGGTCAGGCGCGCGACCAGCTGGTCGGCCACGGCGGCCTCGTCCTTGAGGGCGACCACGACCGTATAGTGGGGCAGGTTCCGGTTGGGTATCGGGCGCGGAGCCGGGCGCGGCTCCAGCGTCAGCAGCGTCGCGGCCAGACGCGAGCAGACCACGACGAAAAATCCGCCCGCAAGCAGCCAGCGCGCGACGAGAGCCGGCAGGCCGAGATCGCGCGAGCCAAGCAACATGAAGCCCAGCAAGGCCAGTCCGACGATCGAGAGCTGGAGACGGTTCAGGCCGCGCCGGCGCGCGCTAAGCGATGGCTCGGGGCCGAGGACGACCATGCGCGCAGTTTGACTGCCGTCCAAGCTGCGCTCCCCCAAAGGATCGTCTAACGCGAGTATTCGAACCATGTCGGCGCTCTACACGCAAGCGTTGTGTGACCGCCTGGCGGTTGCCCCCATGTCGGGGGAGGGGGTAAGGGATGGGTTCGCGCAGCCCCGGGAGACGCGCTTGGCCTTGACTGATCTTCCCTCCGGCGCCGCCCGTTCGGCCCGCAAGGCCAAGGGCGAAGGCCATGTCCGCAAGGCCGAGATTCTGGCCGCGGCCGAGCGGCTGTTCGTGGAGTGCGGCTATGAGGGCGCCACGATCCGCAAGATCGCGGACGAGGTCGGGGTCTCCTCGACCGCCCTCTACATGCACTTCCGCGACAAGTCGGAAATACTGTCCCAGATCTGCGAGGCCGGCTTCGCCAAGCTGATCGCGGTCACCGAGGCGATCGAAGAGGCCGGCGGGGCGCCGGAAGAGGTGTTCCGGCGAAAGATGCACGCCTATGCCACCTTCGGCTTCGAGAATCCGAACGCGTATCGTCTGATCTATCTGACCCGGCCCGGCGAGGCGGGCAGCGCCGAGGACGTAGCTCGCCGGGTCGGACGGGGGCTGTTCGAGAGGTTACGCCAGCCGCTGGTCGACCTGCATGCCCAAGGCCGGCTCAATCGCGATCCGGATGTCGCCGCCCAGATGATCTGGGCCGGCGTCCACGGCGTAGTGTCGCTGATGCTGACCAAGCCGTATTTCGACTGGGCAGGGCGCGATGTGCTGCTGGATTCCATGCTCGACGCCCTGACGGCGGACCTCACCTCCGAATGAAGGCAGCGGCCGCCTTGATCGCCGCGGCCGTTCTCGCCGCGGGTCCGGTCGTGGCCGGACCTCGCGTCGTCTCTCTGGATCAATGCGCCGACCAGTATGTCCTGGCCCTGTCTGCTCATGACGACATCGCTGGGGTGTCGCCGCGCGCCGATGACCCCGATTCCTGGCTGCGCGCACAGGTCCGCGATGCACCGCGGGTACGGCCGACACTCGAAGCGGTGACCGCGGCCCGGCCCCAAATCGTGGTGCGCTACTGGGGCGGTGATCCGCGCCTGGTCTCTGCGCTCGAGCGGCGCGGCGTGCGGGTCGTCCAGATTCAGGATGTCCAGGACTTCGTCGGGGTCCGGGCCAATATCGAAACGGTGGCGGCCGCCCTCGGGCGTGAGGGACGCGGGCACGACCTGATCGCGGGTATGAACCGCAATCTGACCCAGAGCCGCGATGCCTGGCAGGGTGAGGACGCCCTCTACCTCACCAGCGCCGGCTGGACGACCGGGCCGGGCAGCCTGATCGACGCCATGATGCGCGCCGCCGGGCTCAGCAACGCGCGGCAGGGGCCCGCCTTCGCGCCGGTGTCGGTCGAGCGCCTGATCCTGCAGCCTCCGCGCCGCTATGTGCTCGGCTTTTTCGACGCCGTTCGCGCGGACCGTCGCGGCGTGGGCCGCCATCCCAGTGTGCGCAGTCGGACCGCCACACGCTCCGTCGTTTCCTTGCCAGGCGCCATGCTGGGTTGTCCCGCCTGGTTTGTAGCGGACGGAAGCCGTCGCATCGCCCGGGCTGCGCGATGAGGGCGCCCTCGCTGAATCTCGTCCTTGGCGCCCTGCTGGTTCTGGGACTGGCGCTGGCCGTGACCTTCGGAGAGGCCGCCCTGTCGGCAGCCCAGTACAGGTCGGCCTTTACCGACATGGCGTCGGCGCCCGCCGAGATTCTTTGGCAGGTGCGCGCGCCGCGCGCGATAGCGGCGGCCCTCGTCGGCGCGGCTCTGGGGCTTTCGGGCGCCCTTCTACAAGGCCTGCTGCGCAATCCCTTGGCTGACCCCGGAGTCCTGGGCGTCTCGGCTACGGCGGGCTTCGCCGCCGCCATGGCGATAGTCATGGGTCTCGGCCTGACCCCGGGCGCCGTCGAGATCGCGGCCTGGCTTGGCGCGCTCGCCTGTGGCGGCGCCTTGGCCGGCTTCTCGGCCCGCATCCGCGAGCCCGAGGCCCTGATCCTGTTCGGAGTGGCCCTGACCAGCTTCTTCGGCGCTGCGACCGCCCTGATCTTCAACCTGTCGCCGTCCCCGATCGCGACGGCCGAGGTGCTCAGCTGGATGATGGGATCGGTCGAGGCGCGCAGCTGGATCGATGTCGTCTGGGCCGGACCCGCCCTGGCCCTGGCCGTCGTCCTCGCCCTTCGGGCGGCGCCGGCTCTCAGAATCCTGACCCTGGGCGAAGAGGCTGCGGCCGCGTCGGGCCTGGCCATGGGGCGGCTCAAGCTGGCTGCAGTGCTCGGCGCCTCGCTGGCGACAGGAGCCGCGGTCGCCATGGCCGGGGTCATCGGCTTCGTCGGACTGGCCGCGCCCCACGTCGTACGTCGCCTGGTTCGCGAGGACCCCGCGCGGCTGCTGGTTCCCTCGGCCCTGGCGGGCTCCGTCATGCTGGTCCTCGCCGATCTGGCCGCCCGCCTGACGCCGACGGATCAGGAGTTGAAGCTGGGGGTCTTCAGCGCCCTGATTGGCGCCCCGCTATTCGCCCTGATCGCCTGGAAGGCCGCCCGGAGCTGGCGCACATGAGCCGGCTGTCGATCCGCAACCTTCACGCCGAACTGTCGGGCCGCCAGGTCATCTCTGGCGTTTCGATTGAGGTATCACCGGGAGAGATCGTAGCCCTGGTCGGCCCCAACGGCGCCGGCAAGACCAGTCTCCTGAGAGCCGCTGTCGGCGTGCACCCCGTCAGCCGGGGCGAGAGCTTGCTGGACGGCGAGCCCGTGCATCGCATGGACGCCGCCCAGCGTGCGCTGCGGCTGGGCTATCTGCCGCAGGAACGCCGGCTGGCCTGGGGCCTCGAAGCCGCCGAGGTGGCCGCCCTAGGCGCGCCGCTCGAAGCGCCCGCCGTGGCGCTCGAACGGGGGCGGCGAGCGCTTGCGCTGTTCGGGATCGAGCATCTGGCCTCGACATCCGTCTTTTCCCTGTCGGGCGGTGAGCGGGCCCGCGTCCTGCTGGCGCGGCTGTTCGCGACCGAGGCGCCGCTGCTGGTCGCCGATGAGCCTGTCGCCGGGCTCGATCCGGACGCCCAACTGCTCTGTCTGGAGCGCCTCGCCGAACATGCTCGCGCCGGCGGCTCGGTCCTGACGACGCTTCACGATCTGGAGCTGGCGGCCCGTTTCGCGGACCGGGTTGTGGTCCTGAAGGACGGTCTCGTCGTGGCCGACGATCAGCCGCACGAGGCGCTTCGGCCCCGTGTGCTCAAGAGCGCCTTCGGTCTCAAGGCCCGCTGGATCGAGGCGGGCGATGTCCGGCTGCTGCGAGCCGACCGCGTCTAGAAGGACGCGCCCCGCGACAGTTCCTGCGAGATGTTAATCTCGGCCTCGCCGCCGTTCAGGCGGGCGCGATAAACCTGCATGTTTTCCATCACTCGCATCATGTAGTTGCGAGTTTCGGTGAAGGGCGCGCACTCGATGAAGTCGATCGGGTCGGTCGAGGCGCCGCGCGGGTCGCCGCAATAGGGAATCCACTGGGGCGGGCGCGCCGGTCCGGCGTTGTAGCCGATGGTCGCCAGCAGATAGGAGCCGCCGAAGTCCGCGCTCAGCTCGCCCAGGTGATAGGTGCCGAGCTGGACGTTGTAGTCGGCGTCGTACAGCGCCTCGGCCCCGCGCCAGCCTACGCCGAGCCGGCGGGCCACGCCCGACGCCGTCGACGGCAGAAGCTGCATCATCCCGCGCGCATCGGCGCTGGAGCGGACGCGCGGATCAAAGGCGCTCTCCTGACGGATGATGGCGTGGACGAAGGCCGGGTCCGGGGCGCCGGGAACGTCCGGAACATAGGTCACGGGATAGCCCCGCTCGGCCAGCGGGAAGCCGCGCTGGGCCGCCGTGCGGGCCACGTGCATCGACAGGTCCTGGACGCCGTAGCTGCGGGTCAGATCCACCAGCAGCGCATAGTCGACCGCGCTGTTCAGATTGTCGTCCAGGTGCATCACGAACACGCGCACCAGGCTCATTTCGCCGGCGCCGGCCAGCACGCGGATGGCCTGCACCAGCGGATAGCTTTCGAACCGCGCGCGATCCGCCTCCGTCGGCTGGGGCTCGGGCGGCAGGCGCAGGGTGCGCATGTTCGCCCGCTCGGCCGCCAGCTGTCCGTAGAAGGCCCAGGTGTACTGCGCGCCCTGCTGATAGTAGGCGTCCGCCGCAGCCGTATCGCCCCGGGCGTCGGCGGCGCGGCCCAGCCAGTACAGCGCCCGGCTTTGGGTGATCGGCGTCGAGGACATCTGGCGCAGGGCCTCGAAGTGCTGGGCTGCCTGTGCCGGGTTGTTCAGCTTCACCAGCGCGACCCAGCCCGCGAAAAACTCCGCGTCCACCCGGCGGTCACCGCCCGGGAATCCGTGCCCGGCCATGGCGTGATAGGCCGAGGTGTAGTCCCGCGCCTGAAGGGCATCGATGAAGTAGTTGCGCCGCTCGGTCCACATGAGGTCCTGCCCCTCCGTGTGGGTCGGGGCCGCCGGGAAGCGCGAGAGCTGCGAAAAGCCGTTCCATTCCTGGCCGCTCAGCCGGGCGCGTCGCGCGCGCTCCAGGGCCAGGCCGGGATCATTCTCGTACTGGGCTGGGACGTAGGGGCTCGAAGAGCCGTTCCTCAGCGCCATGCGGGCCTCGGCCAGCGCCCGGTAGTCGGCCGAGACGAGATTCATCATCGCCCGCGTCGCCGGTCCCTGCGGACCGTAGAGCAGGGTGTCGAGGCGCTTCTCGTGGTCGGCCTGGGTCAGCCAACTGCCATAGGCGGCCAGAAACCGCTCCTGCATCGCCAAATCAAAGGACCGGTCCCGCCACCAGCTGCGCACAACGTCCTGGGCCTCGGCGGTCGCACCGGAGGCCGACAGCGCCTGGGCATAGGCCAGCGCACCCTGCGGGGTCGTCGGAGGCTCGGCCGAGAAGACCGCGACGACTTCCTGCGGCGAACCATAGGCGTTGGCCAGGGCCCGCTCCATGGCCGCCCGGCGGGTCTCGGCGCGCGGCCAGCCGTTCAGGTCCGAACGCGCCGCCGACAGTTCGCCCCAGCCGACGCGGTCCTCGACCACATCGATCAGGGCCCAGCGGATGATCTGCGCCTCGATCGGCGAGGCGCTGGAGGCATAGGCCATGGCCAGGTTGACGTCGCCCGACCGCGCGGCGGCCAGGCCCGAGGAGAAGGAGGCCGACTGCGCCACGCTCACCGCGCTGGCGGTCGTCACCGCGGGCTCGGCTACGGGCTGGAACAGCGCCACGATCGCCGCCATCGCCGCCTGGAACCAATCCGCCATGCCTCGAGCCTCCAAATCCGTTTCAGACGTTGCGACGAGCAGGCGCCGCGCCTAGGTTCGCGCCACACACTTCGAGCGAGACCCTTTTCCCATGAACCGCCCCCTTTTCAAGGGTGTGATCACCGCACTCATCACACCCTTTCGTGACGGAAAAGTGGACGAGGCCGCCTTTCGCGCCCTGATCGAACGCCAGATCGAGGGCGGGGTTCACGGCGTCGTGCCGGTCGGCACCACCGGCGAGAGCGCCACCGTCTCGGTTGAAGAGCACAAGCGCATCGTCGAACTGTGCGTCGAGGCCGTCGCCGGCCGCGCGCGCGTCATCGCGGGGGCAGGGGCTTCGGCGACCGACAAGGCCATCGACCTGGCCCGCCACGCCAAGACCGTCGGCGCCGACGGTGTGCTGGTCGTGACGCCCTATTACAATCGCCCCAGCCAGGAGGGCCTGTACGCCCACTTCGCCGCGATCAACGACGCGGTTCAGGTGCCGGTCGTCCTCTACAACGTGCCGGGCCGCACGGGCGTGGACATGGCCGACGCAACGACCGCGCGCCTGTCGCAGTTGCCCAACATCGTCGGCATCAAGGACGCGACCGCCGACATGGGCCGCATCAGCCGTCAGCGGCTGGACTGCGCCGAGGGCTTCGCCCTGATCACGGGCGACGACCCCAGCTTCCTCGGATACCTGGCCCACGGCGGCCACGGCGTCATCTCGGTTACCTCCAACGTCGCGCCGCGCTCGATGGTCGACCTCTATGAGGCCTTCGAGCACGGCGATCTGGAAATCGCCCGCGCCATGCAGGATCGCCTCATCGGCCTGCACAAGGCGCTGTTCATGGACTCATCGCCGTCGCCGACCAAATACGTCCTGTCGCGTATGGGCCTGTGCTCGGAGGAGATCCGCCTGCCGCTCGTCGCCTGCAACGACGCGGTCAAGCCCGCCATCCATCAGGCGCTGGCCGCCGCCGGCGTGAACGAATGAGCGACGCCCCGTCCCGCAAGCTGATCGCCGAGAACCGGCGGGCCCGGTACGACTATTTCCTCGACGACGCCGTCGAGGCGGGCCTCGTGCTGACCGGCACCGAGGTGAAGTCCCTGCGCCAGGGCCGGGCCAACATCGCCGAGAGCTATGCGGCGGTGGAGGGGCGCGAGATCATGCTCATCAACGCCGACATCCCGCCCTACGGCCAGGCCAACCGCTTCAACCACGAGCCGCGCCGGCCGAGGAAGCTGCTCCTCAGCCGCCGCCAGATCGACCGCATGATCGCCTCGGTCCAGCGCGAGGGCCGCACCCTGATCCCGACCAAGCTCTATTTCAACGACAAGGGCCTGGCGAAGCTCGAGGTGGCGCTGGCCAAGGGCAAGAAGGTCCACGACAAGCGCGAGACTGAAGCCGCGCGCGACTGGCAGCGGGACAAGGCGCGGTTGATGCGGGAAAAGGGGTAGGGCGCGGTCCGCCTCTACTGGTCTCGACGTCACAATTTCGCCTGGCGGCCAACCCACCGTTGTTGCGCGGAGGATGGGCGTTGCGAATTCTGGCAGCAGCAATCTTGTGTTGGGCCGCTTGCGCTTCGGCAGAGGCGCAGAGCCGTCTGGATGACGGCTCCAGCTATGAGCGCGCCATCTCTCAAGCGAGGGACGTCACGCTGCCGGCCCGCGAGTCGCCCGCGCCTCTCAGCCTCCGTGAACGATCGAACTTGGAGGCCTTCGCCCGGCTCTACGGATATTTGCGCTGGTTTCATCCCACATCGCAGCCGGTTGACTGGAACCTGCTGGCCGTCACCGGCTCCGGGCGTGCAAGGCAAGCAAGAGGCCCTGATGAGTTGGCCTCAGTCCTGTTGGATGTGTTTGCAGGAGTCGCACCGGACCTTGTTGTCGTTGCGGGTGATGAGCCGCCTCCATTGACGGCGTTTGAAGGTGGCCCGGTCGTGCGCTGGCGGCACTGGGGTGTCTTTTCACATCCCGGAACACACTACGAAAGTCTGCTGGAGCCGGGCGGGCCTGAAGACATCTTGACGGGGCGACTTGAAGGAGGTGTGGCCTTCTCGATGCGCACCGCCACCCTGGCCGACGCTGCCCTCGAAGGGCGACCAGCGCCTGTCTATTCAGGCCGCGGAAGCCTTGATGAGCGCCTGGCGGCTGTCGTCATCCTGTGGAATTTGATGGAGCATTTCCATCCCTATCTAGGCGAGGTCGATGACGCCTGGTCTGGTCGCTTGGGCTCGGCCCTCGAAGAGGCGGCCTTGGCAGCCGGTCCTGCCGAGTTCACCGCGATGCTGGAGCGCATGCTTGTTCCGATCCAGGATGGGCATGGCCGGGTATTTCCGGCTTCATCCGCTCGTCAGCTGGTCATCGCCGCTCAATGGGATTGGATAGAAGATCGACTGGTCATCGTCCGTCGTGAGCCGGTCGCCGGTCTTGAGGCTGGCGACATAGTCTTGAGCATAGACGGGCGGTCCGTTGACGAGTTGGTGGCCGAATCCATGGCGCAGGTCACCGGATCGCCTCAACACCAGCGCCTTCAGGCCCTGCAACGACTACGCAGGTTTGACGGCGGCACGCTCGTCAGCCTGGGGATCGAGCGAGATGGTGTTCCTCAGGTCGTTACAGCGCGCGCAAGCACTCTGCCAGAGGCGGACATCGTTCTGGAGAACCGGCCCGGCATCGTCTCGGAACTTTCTGACGGGGTCGGCTACATCGACCTCACGCGAGCGCCCGCCGATCAGGTGGATGAGGGACTTGCTCGCTTCGCAAACGCTCGCGGGCTGATCCTCGACATGCGGGGTTATCCAGACGGACTGGAAGCTTCGGTCCTTGGACATCTTACTGACCGTCCCCTGAGCAGCGCGCCATTTGTCATCACGGGTGTCACCCGTCCAGACGGAGCTCCCGAGGGGCGCGAGATTTACAACGGCGGCTGGGTTATTGAGCCTCTCGCTCCAATGGTTGAGGCACGCGTCATCTTCCTCACGGACGCTCGAGCGATCAGTTTCAGCGAAACGATCCTGGGGATCGTTGAAGCCTACGAGCTGGGAGACATAGTCGGAGCGCCGACCTCCGGCGCGAATGGAAACGTCAATCGCGTTGTGTTGCCTACCGGCCATGCCGTCTCCTGGACCGGGATGCACGTCACCTTGCATGATGGAGGCCGACTTTACGGCGTAGGGCTCCAGCCAGACCTACAGGTCCTTCGAACGCTAGACGGTGTGGCGCGGGGCGAGGACGAGGTGTTGGAGGAGGCGCTGCGTCGGGTCAGCCACTGAGGCGTCCAGGCATGATTTCTCCCAACGCCTCCGCCTCCGCCTCCAGCGCTTCCATCTCCACGCCCCGCGTGCCCATCGCCCTCAGCGCCTTGATCCGGCCTCTCAGCAAAAGCCCCGCCGCTTGCGGCCACTTCGCGGCCAGCCTTGACGCCCACAGCGGGAACTCTTCCGCCCGTCCGTTCAGCTCGTCCGCCCGTGCCGTGATCGTTTCGGCGGCGTCGCGCAGGGCGCCCCAGGCCATCAGGAGCCGCAGCGCCCGGTTCAGGTCGAAATAGGTCCGGGCGTAGGCGACGGCGCGGTCCACCGCGATCACGTCGTCGAAGTCGGCCATGCCCGCCGTGATGGCCTTCAGCACCTCGGGATCGAGCGTGCGCTCGAACAGCATCCAGTGGGCCTCCGCGGCCTCTTCGGTGCGGCCCTCGGCGGTCAGGACCGCGATCTCGGCCTCGGCGAAGGCGTCACTCGGGGCCTGGGGCTCGGCGGTCTTGCCGCCCCACAGCTTGCGGCCCGGAGAGGGCGGGGGCGCACGCCCGGCTTCAAGAGCGGCGCGGGCTTCGGCGGCGCGTCCCGCGCCCGCCAGCCTAGTCGCGGCCTCGGCGGCGACGGCGGGCCTGCGCAGGTCCTCGGG
>JAEYWU010000108.1 GCA_023428785.1 Pseudomonadota bacterium | reverse complement strand
CCCCGGCGGCCGGCGGCCGCCGGCCCCTCCACCCCTTCGGGGTCCCCCTCCCCATTCGCTGCGCTTAGGGGCGGAGACGGATGAGTCAGACTCCGTCAGCCCGCGCCCTCGCATCCCCGCCTTGATTTCGCCGCTCGCCCGGCCTCCCCTCCTTGCAGGGATGGAGACACCGACATGGCCGAGACCGGCTCGCTGAAACTGCCTTTTCCGCGGCGTTCGCTGGGGCTCAAGCTGCTGCTGGTCTGCGGCCTGGCGCTGTTGATGAGCATTCCGGCCCTGATGGTGTTCGGCCTTCTGATGGACCGCACCAGCCGCGCCGAGTCCGTCGCCGTCGAGGTGGGCGGCATGATGGGCGGGCCCCAGACCTTCCTCGGGCCCGTAATCGCGGTGCCCTTTACGCTGACCCGCACCAGTGAGACCGGCCAGCCGACCGTTACCCGTGACGTCTGGTTCGTATTCCCCGAGACCGGCGAGATCACCATCGGCTCCGAGAGCGAGGTCAGGAAACGCTCGCTGTTCCGGGTGCCGGTCTATCAGGCCGATGTCCGCTATTCGGCCGTCTTCGACCTGACCGACGCGGGCCGTGAGGCCCCGGCGGGCGCCCAGCTCGATTGGACCCGCGCCGAACTGATGGTGGGAGCGTCCGACGCCCGCGGCGCCCGTTCGGACCTGACCGTCACCATCGGCCAGAACGACCCCGTGGCCCTAGCCCCCGGCAATCTGGTCTCCAGCGTCGCCATCGCCAACGGCCACGCTGAAACCCCCTATCGCGACACGACTGAGTTCGGGCGCGGGACCCTGACACTGTTCGGCACGCCGCTGGGCGATATCGACCGCACAGCCGGCCTGCTAAGGGTTCAGGGTCAGGCCGCCTTCACCGGCGCCCAGCGCGTCTCGGCCGTGGCCTTTGCGGGAACCACCACCGCCACCATCGCGGGCGACTGGCCACATCCGTCCTATGGCGGCGGCTTCCTGCCGGCCGAACAGTCCCAGCCCGACGGCGGTTTCTCGGCCCGCTGGTCGGTGCCCTATGTGGCGCGCGGCGTGCCCGCCGAGGGCTCGTCAGACGCCCTGACCCGGCTGGGCGCCACCGAACTGGCCGTCAGCTTCGTGGAGCCCGCCAACCCCTATCAGTCGGTCAGCCGCAGCCTGAAATACGCCCCGATGTTCATCGGCCTGGTCTTCCTGGCCTACTTCCTGTTCGAGACCACGACCGGCCGCCGGGTCCATCCGGCCCAGTACATCCTGGTGGGCCTGGCCCAGGTGATCTTCTACATGCTGCTGCTGTCGATCGCCGAGCACACCGGCTTCGACCTGGCCTTCGCCATCGCCGCGACCGCCACCGTCGCCCTGATCTCGGCCTATGCCGGCTGGACTTTCGAGAGCCGCGCGCAAGGCATCCGGGCGCTCGTCGCCTTCGCCTTCCTGTACGGCCTGATCTACGTCCTGATGCGGCTGGAGGACTACGCCCTGCTGGTCGGCGCCCTGGCCAGCTTCGCGGCCATCGCCGCGGTCATGTGGTTCACCCGCAATATCGACTGGTACGGAGGCAAGGGCGGAGACGGCGAACAGGCCACCGCCTGAGGCCGTCGAGGCGGGTTATGGCGGCAGGCATGGCTAACGCCTGTTCACCGCTTTTATCGACCCGCCCTTAACCCCGAATGCGCATCTTCTGCGTGAGGGCCGAATGGGCCCGGTGGGGGAAGGAGAGGCCGTGTTCGCCGCCCGTCACATCGGCAGTACGCCGCGTCAGGGACGTGAGCGCCGCGTCCAGGAGCGCGAGCGTCTGATGATTTCCGCGACCTGCTACCTCGGCCCCTGGCGCGAGCGCCTGTCCTGCGTGATCCGCGACCTGACCACGGCCGGCGCTCGCATCCGGCTCATCGACGGCTATCCTGCCGACATCTGGGAGCTGGAGCTCGACATCCACGGCCAGCTTCGCAAGGCCCGTATCGTCTGGCGCAACGCCCATGAGATCGGCATGACCTTCGACCTGGCTCCCGACCCCGTCGATCAGCAGGTCGAGGCGCTCAAGGCCATCCTGCGGCAGCGCACCGGCTTGCCCGGCTGAACGCTGGGCGAGGTTGGCTAACTGCGTCCTGTGATCTTGCGCAGGAGCGGCCGGCTGATAGAGGCGGCCACGATCAGCGGCCCCAGAGCATAGGCCAGCAGCTTGCGGGGCCAGCTCTCGGCGCGCTTGACGAAATAGCGGGCGAGGCCCTGCCCCTTGAACCATTCCACGAAGAAGGGTTCGACCAGGCTGGTATGGCCCAGGTGCACGACCTCGGCGGTCGGGTGGAAGAGCACCTGCCCGCCCATCTGGCGGGCCCGCCAGCACAGGTCGATGTCCTCGACGTGCAGGAAAAAGTCCCCGTCGAAACCTTTGAGCCGGCGGAAATCCGCCCGGCGGACCCCGAAACAGGCCCCCGAAATGACCGGGACCTCAATCGGACCCTCGGGCAGCGGCTGGTCCTCCAGGTGGATTTCGAATCGCTTGAGGCTCGGAACGACTTCAGCCAGGCGCGTGAAGCTGAGCAGCGTGGTGACGGGCGTCACCTCGTAGCGTCGGCCGCCACGCTGCTCGGTTCGGTCCTCGTTCAACACGCGGGCCCCGACGATACAAGGCTCGGGCCCGTCCCTGGCCGTATCCGCGAGCAACTGGACGCAGCCGGCCTCCAGGAAGGCGTCCGGATTCAGAAAAATGAGGAACCGCCCCCGCGCAGCCGAGGCGCCGAGGTTTGCGCCACGCGCGAAGCCGATATTGCCATGGCCCTGGAGCAGACGAATGCGGGCGTCGGTCTGGCTTATCGCGAACAGGCGCGCCTCATCCACTTCGGACGAGCCGTTGTCGACAATGACGAAATCATCGACGTCCGGATCCGCCAGCACACGCGCGATCGAGGTGAAAAGCGCCGGTCCGGTCATATAGACGACCATGACGACCGACACTTCCGCAGACGGTTCTTCCCATTCGAAAACCGGAAGGTGTCTGACCGGAACGATCTTGTTCACGCTCTCGCGCGCCCCCTCAACGCATACTAACGACAACCCTCGCACTCAACCTAGACGGATGAACGGGCTCTCCTCAAGTCCGGAGCCAGAGCCTCGCCCGACAATTTCTCGATACCGTCAGCCAGAGACAGCAGTTCCTGGGAATCCGACCCCAGGCGGCGCAGCGCCAGCATGCCTTGCTCCGCTTCCTTGCGGCCGACAACGGCGATGACCGGGGTCTTGGCCAGAGAGTGTTCACGAATCTTGTAGTTGATCTTCTCGTTCCTCAGATCCGTCTCAACCCTTAGCCCGGCTTTGCGAAGCTTTTCCGCAGCCTCGAGCGCATAGGCGTCGGCGTCCGACGTAATGGTGGTGACCACGACCTGGGTCGGAGCCAGCCACAGCGGGAACGCGCCGGCGTAGTTTTCGATCAGGATGCCGAGGATCCGTTCGAACGAGCCCAGGATCGCGCGGTGCAGCATCACCGGCCGATGCTTGAGACCGTCCTCGCCGATATATTCCGCGTCCAGCCGCTCGGGCAGCACGTAGTCCAGCTGGATCGTGCCGCACGTCCACTGACGGCCGATGGCGTCCCGGACGATGAAGTCCAGCTTGGGCGCATAGAAGGCCCCGTCGCCCTCGGTGATGACGGGCTCCACGCCGGCCTGCCGGGCGGCGTTCATCATCTGCTGCTCGGCCTTGTCCCAGAACTCATCGGTCCCGGCGCGCAGCTCAGGCCGCGTCCCCAGCGAGATGTAGTCCGTGGTCAGACCCAGGTCCGCGTGCACCGAGCGGCAGAGATCGATCCATTTGGCCGTCTCCTCCTCGATCTGGTCCTCGCGGCAGAAGATGTGGGCGTCGTCCTGGGTGAAGGCGCGCACACGCAGCAGGCCATGCAGCGAGCCCGACGGCTCATACCGGTGGCACGAGCCCATCTCCGCCATGCGGATCGGCAGCTCGCGATAGGACCGCTGGCCGACCTTGAAGATCTGCACGTGGCCCGGGCAGTTCATCGGCTTGAGGGAGAGGGTCTCGCCCTCGACAGTCTCACAGACGAACATGTTCTCGCGGTACTTGTCCCAGTGGCCGGACTTCTCCCAGAAGGTCCGGTCCAGCACCTGGGGCGTCTTGACCTCGACATAGCCCGCGTCATCCAGACGCCGGCGCATATAGGCCTCGAGCGTGCGCCACAGCTGCCAGCCCTTGGGATGCCAGAAGACCATGCCGCGACCCTCTTCCTGCATGTGGAAGAGGTTCATGGCCCTGCCCAGACGCCGGTGGTCACGCTTCTCGGCCTCCTCGATACGCTGGAGGTGCGCGTCCAGGTCCGCCTGGTTGGCCCAGGCCGTGCCGTACATCCGCTGGAGCTGGGCGTTGTTGTGGTCGCCGCGCCAGTAGGCGCCCGCCAGCTTGGTCAGTTTGAAGGCCTTGCCGACATGCTTGGTCGACGGGAAGTGCGGCCCCCGGCACAGGTCCAGCCACTGGCCCTGACGATACAGGGTGATCGTCTCGGAGCCCGGCAGATCACGGATGATCTCGGCCTTGTAGGCCTCGCCGATGCCCTCGAAATGCTTTATCGCGTCTTCCCGCTCCCAGACCTCGCGCACGATCGGCGCGTCGCGGTCCACGATCTCGCGCATCTTGGCTTCGATCTTCTCGAAGTCGTCGGTCGAGAACGGCTCGTCGCGGGCGAAGTCGTAATAGAAGCCGTCGTCGATCGCCGGGCCGATCGTCACCTGGGTGCCGGGGAACAGCTCCTGCACGGCTTCCGCCAGCACGTGGGCGGCGTCGTGGCGGATGGTTTCCAGCGCTTCCGGATCGTCACGCATGATCAGGCGGAAGGCGCCGCCCTTCTCGATCTCGCGGTTGATGTCGCGCAGCTCACCGTCCAGCTCGGCCAGCACGGCGCGCTTGGCCAGCGACGGCGCGATGGACTTGGCGACGTCCAGCGCCGTCACACCATCCTCGTACTGACGGACGTTGCCGTCGGGGAAGACCAGGTCGATCATTTCTCTTCGTCTTTCGGCGGCACGGGATCGTATCCCGACCCACCCCAAGGATTACACCGGCACAGTCGTCGCAGGGTCAGATACCCACCTCGGACCGGACCGTGATCGAGCAGCGCGTCCCTTCCATAGTCCGAACAGGTCGGCAGGAAGCGGCACTGGTTCCCGATCAAGGGAGAGAGCGTCAGCTTGTAAGCGCGATGGGCGCCTCGAACGCTCGATTCATAGATGCCCATGCCGGCGCGCTCTTAAAGCAATTCGGGGGCTTATCGCACCCGCGAAAAGCAGTGATCAAGCTGCGCCGGCGAGCCTAGTTCGGTCCAGCGCCTGACGGGCTGCGGCAGCCGCGGCCTCCAGCGGGATCATCGAAGAGGCGTGCCGGGCAGGATAGTCCCGCACCGTCTCCAGCAGGGCCAGGCCCGCGAAGCGTCCGGCTGGGACCGGGCCGCCATCCTTCAGCATGGCGCGCATCTGTTCGACCGCCGTCTCCAGCTCCTCGACCGAGGCGCCGATCACGCTCTCGCCGACGATGGCGGCGGTGGCCTGACCGAGCGCGCACGCCTTGATGTCTTGGGCGAAGTCGGCGACCCGGCCTTCGTCGTCCAGCACCACATCCCCGACGGCCGTCGAGCCGCACAGCTTGGCGACACGCTCGGCGGACCCCTGCGGCGCGGCCAGCCTTCCGGCGCGCGGCATGTTGGCCGCGAGCTTCAGGATCCGGGCGCTGTAGAGATCATCGATCATCGCCTCCGAAGATAGGCCCGAGCGCCGCGATCGAAAAGCGTCGCGAAACCCGAGGGCCGCCCTGCGGGTTGAACAGGTCACACTCCCCGAACCGAAGAAGGATCCGCCCCATGGCCCAGCTATCCGGCAAGACCGTCGCCATCCTCGCCACCGACGGCTTTGAACAGGTCGAACTGACCGAACCGATGAAGGCGCTCAAGGACGCAGGCGCGATCGTCGAGATCGTTTCATTGAAGGACGGCGAGATCCAGGGCTTCAACCACTTCGACCGGGCCGACACCTTCAAGGTCGACCGCACGCTCTCTGACGCCTCAGTGGGGGACTACGACGGCCTGATGCTGCCGGGCGGCGCCCACAACCCGGACGCCCTGCGCACCGACGATGAGGCGAAGTCCTTCGTGAAGGGCTTCTTCGACGCCGGAAAGCCCGTCGCCGCCATTTGTCACGCACCGTGGGTGCTGATCGACGCCGGCGTGGCCGGGGGGCGCAAGCTGACCAGCTACAAGACCATCCGCACCGACCTGAAGAACGCCGGCGCCGAGGTCGTGGACGAAGAGGTCGTCGTCGACCGGGGCCTTGTCACGAGCCGCTGCCCCGACGACCTGCCGGCGTTCAATGCGAAGATGATCGAGGAGTTCGCCGAAGGCCGTCACTAGGCCTTTCAGGCGTCCGGCAGCACGCGCGGCCGCTTGTTTTCGTCGATGGCCACAAAGGTGAAGACGCCCTCGGTCACCTTGACGCTCTCGTCGCGCTCGCGCGGGCTGCGCCAGGCCTCGACGAAGACGCCGACCGAGGTGCGGCCACGGCGCACCACGCGCGCATACAGGCTCACCACATCGCCCACGAAGACCGGATTGTGGAAGACCATGGCGTCGACCGCCACGGTCACGCAGCGACCTTGGGCGGCCTCATAGGCGGCCGTGGCCGCCGCCTGGTCCATCTGCGACAGCAGCCAGCCGCCGAAGATGTCGCCGTTGGGATTGGTGTCCGCCGGCATGGCGATCACGCGGATCTGGGGCGCTTCGCCGGGCGGCTTAAGGCGTTCGTCGGTCATGGCCCTGAGCCATCACACGGCGCGGAACTTGTCCAGAAAAACGAAGGCGACCGCCGCCACCATGCACACGAAAGCCGCCGCATCGTTCCATTTCAGCCTTTCGCCCATGACCAGCACCATGAAGGCCGCGAAGACGATCAGGGTGATCACCTCCTGCATGATTTTGAGCTGGGCGAGGTTCAGGCCGGACGCATAGCCGATCCGGTTGGCCGGCACCGCCAGCCAGTATTCGAAGAAGGCTACGCCCCAACTGACCAGCACCACCACCCACAAGGCGCGGTGCGGAAACTTGAGATGGCCGTACCAGGCCAAAGTCATGAAGGCGTTCGAGACGGTCAGCAGGATCGCCGTCCAGACCCAGCCGCTCACTCAGCGCCTTCCTTCGCAGATTCCAGCAGCTCGGGCCGCGACAGGTTGCGCGGAGCCTGTTCGACGGGGGTGATCTCGGGAATTTCGCGCCCCTCATGGTCGACGGCCAGGTCCTCGAAGCGGCGGGCCTGGACCATGACCTGGCTCTCCAGCGAGCCGACGAACTGGTTGTATCGGCCGACCGCCGCGTCCAGCGCCTTGCCGACCGAGGCCGCATGGCCGCCCATGACCGACAGCCGCTTGTAGAGTTCCTTGCCCAGCCGCGCGACCTCGTCGGCGTTTCGCGCCTGCTCCTCGGCGCGCCAGCCGTAGGCCACGGCTTTGCACAGGGCGAACAGGGTGGTGGGCGTCACGATGACCACCCGGCTGGCCATGGCCTGGTTCATCAGTTCCGGCTCGTGATCCAGAGCGGCGGCCAGGAAGGCGTCGCCCGGTACGAACAGGGCCACGAAGTCGGGGCTCGGCTTGAACTGGTCCTGATAGGCCTTGGCCGACAGCTGGCGCATGTGGGTCTTCAGGCTGGCGGCGATCCGCATCGAGCGGGCCTGTGCGCGAGCGTCCTCGTCGCCCTCCTCGTCGTCGTCCAGCGCCAGCGGCACCTTGGCGTCGATCACGAACAGGCCGCCGCCGGGCAGGCGCACGAGGAAGTCCGGACGCTGGCGCGCGCCCTCGTCATCGGTCTGGCTGGACTGCTCGATGAAATCGAACCGGCCCGCCATGCCGGCGGCTTCCAGCACGTTGCGGCACGTCTGTTCGCCCCATCGCCCGCGCCGCCCGGTGTTGCCGCGCAGGGCTTCCGTCAGCTTGCGCGCCTCGTCGCGTGTGGCGTTGGAAGCCGACATCAGCAGGCCGAGCTGTTCCTTCAGGCCGCCGGTCTCCTCGGCCCGCGCCTTCTCCAGCGCCTGAACCTGCGCCTCGAACTTGGTCAAGGTTTCGGCCACCGGCTTGAGCTGGGCCTGCAACTGCTCGGTCGCTCGTTCGTCGCGCTGGCGGAAGGTCAGTTCGGCCCGCTGCAGCAGGTCGTTGGACGCCTTCTCCAGAGCCTCGGCCGACATGGCCTTGAAGGCGGTGCCGACCTGTTCATGGCTGCTGCGAGCAGCTTCCGCCACCGCCTCGGCGCGGATGGCCCGGTCCTGGGCCTCACGCGCCTGCTCGATCAGGCTGTCGGCGCGCCTGCGCTCCCGGCCCGCCTGCATCAGGCCGTAGCCGCCTGCCAGGAGGCCGAGCAGCGCGACGGCTGCGAGTACGATCGCCAGAAGATCCATGTCCAATCCCTAAGTGGAGTCCCGCCATCCTCCAACCTGGACCGGGTCTACGTCAGGGACGGACGCATCAGCCGAAGGTGAAGGCGTAGGCCGCCGCGCCCGGATCGAGGAACTCGATGCGGATTTCACCCTCGCCCGCCGTCGGCAGGCGAAGCAGCTGATAGAGCCGCTGGTCGCCGATCACGCCCTCGCCCGAAGGCGAGATGTCCGAGCCGCCCGCCTCGCCGGGAGGCTGGCCGTTCAGGGTGACCCGGTACCGCACCGGCCGCCCCGTGGTGGAAGCCAGCACCAGATGCACGTCCCGGCCCCGGAAGCGGTAGACGATCGCGCCGTTGTCGCCGGTCAGGACCGCGCGCTGCCCTTCGCGGGTCCAGTCGCCCTGAAGCGCCCATTGGTCGAACGCCAGGCTGTCGGCGGAGGCCTGCAGGTTCATTCCGCGATCAGTGCCGAGATAGGTCTCGGGCGAGCGCTCGGCCCCGCTGTCGGCCGCCATCACGCCCTCGGCCTCCGATCCGCCCGCGGGCGGCGGCAGGTTGGTGGCGCCCGCCTCCATCAACAGGGTCCGGATGATGGCCTCGGAGCGCTCGTATTCCCCTTCTCCGAACCGCACGTGACGCAGTCGGCCACGAGCGTCGATGAAATAGTGCGCCGGCCAGAAGCGGTTCTGATAGGCGCGCCAGACCGCAAAATCGTTGTCCAGCGCCACCCGATAGTCGATGCCCAGATCTTCCACCGCACGGCGCACATTGTCGGGGTCGCGCTCGAAGGCGAACTCCGGCGCATGCATGCCGATCACCACCAGGCCGTGGTCTCGGTAAAGCCGGTCCCACTCGATGACGTGCGGCAGGGTCCGCAGGCAGTTGATGCAGGAGTAGGTCCAGAAGTCGATCAGCACGACCTTGCCGCGCAGGCTCTCCAGCGTCGCCGGATCGCCCTGCAGCCACTCTGTGACGCCCTCGATCTCAGGCGCCGGGCCGAAGTCGCGGAAGTCCGAGCTTTCGGCCTCGGGCTCGGTGTGGCCCATGCCGCCGGCGCCCAGCAGACCCTGCTCGAAGCGCTCGGTCGAGGCGGCAGACACCCGCGCCAGCACACCGCGATCCAGCCCCAGGGCAATCGACACGACCCCGACCAGCACAAGGGCCCCCAGCACCCGGCGCACGATCCGCTCGTGCTTCAGATACCCCTTCATCGCCTTGAGTACGCGGCCGCCCACCAGCAGCGCCAGGGCCATCGAGGTCGCGGCGCCCATCGCATAGGCGAGCAGCAGAAGCGAGGTCGAGGCGCTCGCCCCGTTCAACGCCGCACCCGTCAGGATCAGCCCCAGGATCGGCCCCGCGCACGGCGCCCACAGAAGACCCGTCGCCAGCCCCAGCACCAGAGACCCGCCGACCTCGTTCAGGGCGTCTGATCGCCCCGGCTGAACCCGCTCGGTCAGCCGCGAGCCGAGCGCTTGCAGCGGGGCCATGATCCGGTCCCCGACAGCCGGGAACAGCATCATCAGACCGAAGCCCGCCAGCAGAACCAGGGCGATCCACCGCCCCCATTGGTTGGCCTGGACCGCCCAGCCACCGCCGATGGCCGCCAGGGTCGCGACGCCCGCGAACATCAGGGCCAGACCCGCCATCATGGGCAGGGTCGAGGTCACGAAGGGACGGCCCGCTCGCGCAAAAACGAACGGCAACACCGGCAGGATGCACGGCGACAGGATCGTCAGCACACCACCGACGTAGGCGATCAGGATCAGGGTCATGGGATCAGGCCGGGCGGAAGGTCAGGGCGACGCCGTTGTTGCAGTATCTCAGGCCGGTCGGACGCGGCCCATCCTCGAACACATGGCCTTGATGACCGAGACAGCGGGCGCAGTGATATTCGGTCCTGGGCACGCCGAGCGCATAGTCGGCCTGGGTCGCGACCGCGCCCTCGATGACGCGGAAGAAGCTCGGCCAACCGGTGCCGCTGTCATACTTCCACTCCGACCGGAACAGGGCCAGGTCGCAGCCCCGGCAATGAAAGACGCCTCGCCGGTGCTCGTCGTTCAGCGGGCTGGTCCCCGCCCGCTCGGTCGCCTCGTGGCGCAGCACCCGATAGGCCAGGGTCGGAAGCCGCTCGCGCCACTGCGCGTCGGTCACGCGCCGAAAGGATGATGAAGCGTAGGCCGCCTCCGCCGATCGGCTCTGCGCCTCGGCCTCGCGGCTGGTGCAGGCGGCGGTGAGGAAGGCGGCGCTGGAGAGCAGAAGACCGCGGCGGTGAGGTGTCTGGGCCATGCCGGATTATACGTCCAGGCCCGATGACCAGATGCGTCAGGCCGGCCGACGGGCTCGCAGGGCCTGGGCGATGGTGCCGTCGTCCAGCCAGTCCAGCTCGCCGCCCACGGGCACGCCTCGCGCCAGCGACGTCACGGTCACGCCCGACGCCGACAGCCGCTCGGCCAGATAGTGGGCCGTGGTCTGGCCATCGACGGTGGCCGGCAGCGCCAGGATCACCTCGGCCACGCCACCGTCGCTGACCCGCTGGACCAGTTCCCCGATCCTGAGCGCGTCGGGCCCCACGCCGTCCAGCGCAGACAGCAGACCGCCAAGCACATGATAGCGCCCGCGATAGGCGCCGACCCGCTCCATGGCCCACAGGGCGCCGGCTTCCTCGACCACGCAGATCAGGCTGCGGTCGCGCGCCAGGTCCGAACAGATGGAGCAGGGATCGCGCGTATCCGGCGCGGCGCAGACCGAGCACGGCCGCACCTTCGCCGCCGTCTCGGCCAGCGACTGGGCCAGCGGCTCCATCAGCTGCTCGCGCTTTTTCAGCAGCGCCAACGTCGCGCGGCGGGCCGAGCGCGGCCCCATGCCGGGCAGCTTGGCCAAAAGGCCGATCAGGCGTTCGATCTCGGGTCCGGCGGAAGAGGCCATGGAGAGGATTTAGGCGCTTCGGACCGATTCCGTCAGGTCAGCTGTCCGAAGATCATCGCGCCGGCCAGCAATACGGCCGAAAGCGCGCAGAAGCCGGCGGCGAACAGGGCGCCCCACAGACCGTTTCCGGGCTTGGGTTCGGCAAGGTGCGCGCGGGCCTGATCGATCGGTGACATGGGCCGATCAGGCCCAAACATGGTTAACCAAGTCTTGCCGCCTCGACGGCCCCGCCTTTCTCGGCCTAGAAGCGGCGCATGATCCTCGTCGTCGATAACTACGACAGCTTCACCTACAACCTCGTCCACTACCTCGCGGAGCTGGGCGCGCAGACGCATGTCGTCCGAAACGACGCTCTGACGGCGGCCGAGGCCTTCGCGCTGAAGCCCGAGGCGATCCTGCTGTCGCCGGGGCCCTGCTCGCCCAACGAGGCGGGCATCTGCATGGAGCTGATCGAGACGGCGCCCGAGACCCTGCCTATCCTCGGTGTTTGTCTGGGCCATCAGGCGATCGGTCAGGTGTTCGGCGGCGACGTCATCCGCGCCAAGACCCTGATGCACGGCAAGACCAGCCCGATCCATCACGACGGCCAGTCGCTGTTCAAGGACCTGCCCTCGCCCTTCACCGCGACCCGCTATCACTCCCTCGCCGTCGACCGTTCGACCCTGCCGAATACTCTGCAAGTCACGGCCTGGACCGAGGACGGCGAGATCATGGGCCTGATGCACCACGAGCGGCCCATCCACGGCGTGCAGTTCCACCCGGAATCCATCGCCACCGAACACGGCCACCAGATGCTGGCCAACTTCATGGATCTGGCCGGCGTAAAGCGCCTCGCGACGGTCTAGGCATGTCCGCCGCCTTCAAGCCCCTCCTCTCGCTCCTCGCCGACGGCCGCACGCTCGACACGGATCAAGCCCGCGACTTCCTCGCCGCTTGCCTGAAGGGCGAGCCGACCCCGGCCCAGGTCGCCGCCGCCCTGACGGCGCTGCGGATGCGCGGGGAGACCGTCGAGGAAATCTCCGCCTTCGCCCAGGCCATGCGGGAGGCCGCCACCACGCTCGACCATCCCTATGATGTGGTCGACACCTGCGGCACCGGCGGCGACGGCCAGCACACCTACAATATCTCGACCGCCGCGGCCCTGGTGCTGGCCGGGGCGGGCGTGAAGGTCGCCAAGCACGGCAACCGCGCGCTCAGCTCCAAATCCGGCACCTCCGACGTCCTCGCCGTCCTCGGCGTGAACCTCGCCGCCTCCCCGGCCCAGCAGCGCCGTTCGCTGGACGAGGCCAACATCGCCTTCCTGTTCGCCCCCGCCCATCACACAGCCATGCGCCATGTGACGCCGATCCGCGCCGAGCTGGGCTTTCGCACCGTCTTCAACCTGATCGGCCCCTTGTCCAACCCGGCCCGCGCGCGGCGCCAGTTGATGGGGGTCTATGATCCGCGACTGGTCGAACCGCTGGCCGAGGCGCTCGGCCGGCTGGGCGCCGTCCATGCCTGGGTCGTCCACGGCCAGGGCCTCGATGAGCTGACCACCACCGGCGAGACCCAGGTCGCCGAATACTGGAACGGCACGGTCCGCACCTTCACCGTCAGCCCTGAGGATATCGGGCTGACGCGCGTGACGCTGGACGCCATCCGGGGCGGTGAGCCCGAGGACAACGCCCGGGCCCTTCGCGCCCTGCTCGACGGCGAGACCGGCGCCTATCGCGACATCGTCATCCTCAACACCGCCGCCGCCCTGATCGTGGCCGGTCAGGCCGAGACCCTTTCGGAAGGCGCCAGGATCGCCGCCGAGGTGCTGGATGACGGCCGCGCCGCCCATGCCCTGGCCGAGCTGGTCCGCACCACCAACTCCCCCGCCGAGGACGTCGGCTGATGAGCGACATCCTGGACCGCATCGCCGCCTACAAGCGCGACGAGGTCGCCGCGCGCAAGGCCCGCTTCGACCAGTCCGACATCGACCGTCGGGCGCTTGAGGCCCTGCCCCCGCGCGGCTTCCGCAAGGCGCTCGCGGCCGCCCATGCGCGGACCGGCCGCCCCGCCCTGATCGCCGAGATCAAGAAGGCCTCACCCTCCAAGGGGTTGATCCGCGCCGACTTCGATCCGCCGTCGCTCGCCCGCGCTTATGAGGCCGGCGGCGCCGCCTGCCTCTCGGTCCTCACCGACGGCCCCAGCTTCCAGGGCGACGACGCCTATCTGGTCGCGGCGCACAATGCCGTCGCCCTGCCCTGCATCCGCAAGGATTTCCTCGTCGATCCCTGGCAGGTGGCCGAGAGCCGCGCGCTGGGCGCCGACTGCATCCTGATCATTCTCGACATGGTCGATGATGCGCTGGCGGCCGACCTCCTGGCCGAGGCCCGCCGCTTCGGCATGGACGCCCTGGTCGAGACCCACGACGCCGATGAAATGGCCCGCGCGGCCCGGCTCGGCGCCGATCTGGTCGGGGTCAACAACCGGTCCCTGCGCACCTTCGAGGTCGACCTCGCCAACACCGAGACCTTGGCGCCTCTGGCCCCCGAAGGCGCCCTCTTCGTCGCCGAAAGCGGCATTTTTACCCCCGCCGACGTGGCGCGCGTCCAGGCGGCCGGCGCGCGCGCCATCCTCGTCGGCGAGAGCCTGATGCGTCAGACGGATGTCGAAGCGGCGACGCGGGCGCTGCTGCGGTAACCGGTCCTTAACCGGAACACCTGACGAACAGAGCATGGACGTTTGCGGTTTGTTCCGTTATTGTCCACAGGCTTACAGATTCGGGGTGTCTAACCGCCATGCTCACCAAGAAGCAGCACGAACTCCTGATGTTCATCCACGAACGGATTCAGGAAACGGGCGTCTCGCCCTCCTTCGATGAAATGAAGGAGGCGCTGGACCTGGCGTCCAAGTCGGGCATCCACCGGCTGATAACCGCCCTGGAAGAGCGTGGCTTCATCCGTCGGCTCGCCCACCGCGCCCGCGCCCTGGAAGTGCTCAAGCTGCCCGAGACCGCCGCCGCCGGCCGACCGCGCGGTCCCTTCCGGCCCCAGGTGGTCGAGGGCGGCCGCCCCGCCGCCGCCGACGCCCCGGCCTCCGAGGTTCGAGAACTGCCCCTGCTCGGCAAGATCGCCGCCGGTTCGCCGATCTCGGCCATCGAGCACGAGCGCGAACGCTTCTCCATCCCCGAGGCCATGCTCGGCTCGGGTGAGCACTACATGCTCGAGATCGAGGGCGACTCGATGATCGAGGCCGGCATCCACAACGGCGACTTCGTGGTCATCAAGAAGGGCGACACAGCCTCGTCCGGCGAGATCGTCGTGGCCCTGGTCGAAGGCGAGGAAGCCACCCTCAAGCGCTTCCGCAAGAAGGGCGCCTCCATCGCGCTCGAACCCGCCAACGCCGCCTACGAGACGCGGATCTATTCCCCCGAGCAGATCGCCGTTCAGGGTAAGCTCGTCGGCCTGATCCGCCGGTATCACTGACGACTTCCGTCCCCCGAGGGGGACGCCAGAGTTGGCGCGACATGAGGCGGCAGTCTGACGCTGACGGCTACCTAGCCGAGCAGGCCAGCCACCCCTGACCTGACTTCGGCTCCGTCTCGACCGCGCGTTCGAACCGCCTCGCCGCCTGCCGCTTCTCCCGCGAGGGAGAGGCGCCGTGCGCCAAACCCCCGCTCATGGGCGCACCGCGCCTCTAATAAATCGGCGCTTCCTCTCTCGCGCAGGCTGCTTGATCCCCGACCCACCTGCCCGGACTAGGCTGCGGTCCGGTCTTTCTCATCGTCCGTTCCGCCCATTCCGGCCCGTGATGCTCATGAGGCTCCTGAGGCCGCCGTCGCGCAGCGTCATTCGCGCGCCAGGACAGACTTCATCCCGCCCACGGCCTCGCGCCGCGCTCATCGGCGGCCCACACACCCCGCCATCCCGAACCCACGCGCCACAGCTCGACTGATCCCCGCTGGAAATCCCGCCCGTCCAGCAAAAGCGCGCCATCACACGCCGCCGGAATCGACATCATGGGGGTCCGCACCACCACCCCCGTCGCGCCATCGCAAAGCTCGGCCAGTTGCTCCCCGTCCGGAGGTGTCCGTCCGAACCAGACCCGCCAGCTCTGCCCGGCGTCAGTCATGGTGCACCACGACCGCCGACAGGCCCGGCTCGGCCCCTCCTCCACCAACTCCAACCCCCACCGGCGCGACCAGATATCAGCCGGGAACAGCCGCACCGCGGGCCGCACCAGATGGGCCTCGCCGTCCATCCTCACCGCCAGATTGGTCCCATCCGGCCCAACCCAGACATCGGGCGCAACCGACTTGGGCCACAGCATCACCGCGCAGGCGAACGGCAACCCCAGCCAGCGCAGCCGCCCCTTCCACAGGCAAACGAACAGCAACCCCAGGAAGGCCACCGGCAGGGCGATCGCCGGGGCGCTCGGGATGGTCGCGACGGCGCCCGGCAGGCTGGCGGTGAACCGCCCGATCTCCATCATCCAGCCGACGCTCTCGCCCGCCAGCCACAGCACCGGCCCGCCCCAGCCCAGCGCCTCCATCACCGACCCGACCGCAAGCGACGGCATCATCACGAACGACGAGATCGGCGCGACCGCCAGATTGGCGAAGAGCCCATAGAGGGCAGACCGGTTGAAATGCTGCATGGCGAACGGCCCGGTCGCCATCCCGGCCACGAAGCTGGCCGCCAGCGCCGCAACGATCCAGGCCCCCAGCTTCTGGACCGCCGCGATCGGCCACGGCACAGAAATCTCCTTCAGCCTCGGCGGCCATGCCTCGGCCAGCGCCACCAGCGCAGCGGTGGCCGCGAACGACATCTGAAAACCCGGCTGGATCACCGACTCGGGCCGCCGCAGCAGCACGATCAGCGCCGCGAGCGCCAGGGCGTTCATGCTGATCGCTCGCCGATCCAGCAGGATGGCCGCGAACGCCGTCCAGGCCACGATCGCCGCCCGCTCGGCCGGCGCGGGCGCTCCCGAGATCACCAGATAGACCCCGACCGCGATCACGCCCGCCCAGGCCGCCGCCTTCTTGCCCGGTATCCTCAGCACCAGCCACGGCCAGGCCGCGATGCTTAACCGCGCCACGAAGAAGACGAAGCCGCCCACGATGGCCATGTGCAGGCCGGAGATCGACAGGATGTGGGCCAGCCCCGAATCCCGCATCGCCTGCTCATCCGCCGGATCGATCCAAGCCTCGTGGCCCGTGACCATGGCCGCCGCGATGCCGCCCGTCTCCGGTCCCAGCTGGTCCACGATCCTCCGGCCCAGATCGAACCGGTAGCCGTTGATCGCCATCTGCAGTCTCAGGCCCCAAGGCGCCTCGTTCAGCATCACCGGGCGCGGCTCGCCCAGCACTAGCGCCGTCCCCCCCACGCTCTGGAACCAGGCGTTGCGGCCGAAGTCGAAACTCCCCGGACTGGCCTGCGGCATCGGTGGATTGACGATCGCCCTGACCCGCATCGGTGTCCCCGGCCGGGGCGCTTCCCCGGTCAGCGACAGATTGAGGCGATGCGGAATAGCGTCCGCGCCCACTCCCTCGATCCAGGTCGGAGCCAGCACCGCCCTCGCGCCCCTCGCCCCGGGCGAGGACACATCGATCACCCAGCCCTCGACCCCGACCGGCCCATCGGACGCCTCCGCGATCGGCGCCGCGACCGCATCCGACCTCAGCTTGGCCACGAGCAGCCCCGCAGCCACGAAGGCGATCAGGGTGAAGAGGATCAGCCGCCACGTCCCCCGCCGCCAAGCCATCACGGCCATGACGATCGCCCCGGCCGCCCCAAGCGCCAATGGCCAGACCGGCGGCTCAACCTTCAGGGCGAAGTACAGGGCGCAGCCGATCCCCAGGGCCACCGGCGCCCATAGCCGCCACCGCTCCGACTGGGCCGCGACCTCCGCTGCCGCGCGCTCGCGCAGGGTGGGACTAGGCCGTTCCGCATCCGGCGCTATAACGCCCGGCGAAATGTCCCGCACCGTCGTCACCCGTATCGCCCCCTCGCCCACCGGCTCCATGCACATTGGAACCGCGCGAACGGCCTTGTTCAACTACCTATACGCGCGCCGCCACGGCGGAAAGTTCCTGATCCGCGTGGAGGACACCGACCGCGAGCGGTCGACCCAGGAGAATGTCGACATCCTGTTTGAGGGTTTCGCCTGGCTCGGCCTCGCCTCAGACGAGGAGCCCGTCTACCAATTCCAGCGCGCCGACCGTCACCGCGAGGTGGTTCAGGCCCTGCTCGAGCGCGGAGCCGCCTTCCGCTGTTTCATGACCGCCGAGGAGACAGAGACCCAGCGCGAGCAGGCCCGCGCCGAGGGCCGCGCCCTGCGTTCCACCTGGCGTGACCGGACCCCGACCGAGGCCGAGATCGGCCAGCCCCACGTCATCCGCTTCCGCACGCCCGTCGATGAGCCGATCCTGATCCAGGACGCGGTTCAGGGCGAAGTGCGCTTCCCGTCCAAGGACCTGGACGACCTCGTGCTGCTGCGTTCCTCCGGCGACCCGACCTACAACCTCGCCGTGGTCGTCGACGACCACGACATGGGAGTCAGCCACGTCATCCGGGGTGACGACCACCTCAACAACACCCCGCGCCAGGCGCTGATCTATGACGCGATGGGATGGGACCGGCCGGTCTTCGCCCATGTGCCGCTGATCCACGGCCCGGACGGCAAGAAGCTGTCCAAGCGCCACGGCGCGACCTCGGTCGCCGAATACGCCGAAGAGGGCTACCTGCCCGAGGCGATGCGCAATTATCTGACCCGCCTTGGCTGGTCGCACGGCGACGACGAGCTCTTCTCGGACGCCCAGGCGCAGAGCTGGTTCGACCTCGAGCACATCGGCCGCGCCCCGGCCCGCCTCGACTTCGACAAGCTGAACCACGTCAATGGCCACTGGATTCGTCAGGCCGACGACGAGCGTCTCGCCGGACTGGTGGCAAAGGTCTGGACCTCGCGCGGCCGCGAACTGACCGAAGCCGAACAGCTTCGGCTCACCGCCGCCATTCCGATGATCAAGGACCGGGCCGACACCCTGATCAAGCTGGCCGACCAGTCCGAGTTCGTCCTCAAGGCGCGCCCCCTGATCATCGAGGGCAAGCCCGCCGATCAGCTGACCGAGGAAGCGGTAGACCGCCTCGGCCGTCTCAGCCCGCGCCTGGCCGGCGCCGATAGCTGGGATCCCGCCACGCTGGAGACCGTCATAAAGACCTTCGTCGAGGACGAAGGCGTGGGGATGGGCAAGGTCGGGCCGGCCCTGCGCGCCGCGCTTGCAGCCGGCGCTCCGTCCCCCGATATCTCCAAAACCCTCAGCGCCCTCGGCAAGGCCGAAAGCCTCGGCCGTTTGGAGGACGCGCTTTCCCATCGGCGCTGACGCGCTATAAGAGCCGCAACATCACGCCGCTCCCCCGGCGTCACAGGATATCCATATGACCGAAAACGCCACGCTGAAGATTGCGGACAAGACCGTCGACCTGCCGATCCTGAAGGGGACCACCGGCCCCGACGTGATCGACATCCGCAAGCTCTATGGGGCCACCGACGCCTTCACCTTCGACCCGGGTTTCACCTCGACCGCCTCGTGCGAGTCCGGCCTGACCTACATCGACGGCGACGCGGGCGTCCTGCTTCACCGCGGCTATCCGATCGACCAGCTGGCTTCGAAGTCCAACTTCGTCGAGGTTTGCCACCTGCTGCTGCGCGGTGAGCTGCCGACGGCTTCGGAGTACGAGACGTTCGAGCGCTCGATCACGATGCACACCATGCTGCATCAGCAGTTCGACCGCTTCTTCGAAGGCTTCCGCCGCGACGCTCACCCGATGGCCATCATGGTCGGCACCGTCGGCGCCCTTTCGGCCTTCTACCACGACAGCCTCGACATCCATGATCCGGTCCAGCGCAACATCTCGGCCATCCGCCTGATCGCCAAGATGCCCACGATCGCGGCCCGCGCCTTCAAGTACCACATGGGCCAGCCGTTCATCACGCCGCGCAACGAGCTGAGCTACTCCGAGAATTTTCTGCGCATGTGCTTCGCCGTGCCGGCGGAGGACTATGAGGTGAACCCGATCCTGGCCAAGGCCATGGACCGCATCTTCATCCTGCATGCCGACCATGAGCAGAACGCCTCGACCTCGACGGTGCGTCTGGCTGGCTCTTCGGGCGCCAATCCGTTCGCCTGTATCGCCGCCGGCATCGCCTGCCTCTGGGGGCCGTCGCACGGCGGCGCCAACGAGGAGGCGCTGAACATGCTCAAGGAGATCGGAACCCCGGAGAAGATCCCGGAGTTCATCGCCGGCGTGAAGGACAAGAAGTACAAGCTGATGGGCTTCGGCCACCGCGTGTACAAGAACTACGACCCGCGCGCGAAGGTCATGCAGGAAAGCGCCTACGAGGTTCTGGACGCCGTTGGCGATCCGAACGATCCGCTGCTGCAGGTGGCCCGCGAGCTGGAACGCGTCGCTCTGAACGACGAGTATTTCCAGGAGCGCAAACTGTTCCCGAACGTCGACTTCTACTCGGGCATCACCCTGTCGGCGATGGGCTTCCCGACCACCATGTTCACCGTGCTGTTCGCCCTTGCCCGTACCGTCGGCTGGATCGCCCAGTGGCAGGAAATGATGGAAGACCCATCGCAGAAGATCGGTCGTCCACGCCAGCTCTACACCGGCCCGACAGAGCGGGCCTACGTGCCGATCAGCCAGCGCGGCTGATCGGTCCGACAACCGGACAAAGTAAAACCCCCGGCCGCGAGGCCGGGGGTTTTTTGTATCCGGAGCCTGTCGGCTGGATCAGGCGGCCGCTGCGGCCGGCTTGATCAGCGACTTGGTCAGGAGGGCGACGGCGGCCTCACGGTCGATACGCTCGATCGCGGCGACTTCGCGGGCCATGCGGTCCAGAGCCGATTCATAGAGCTGGCGCTCCGAGTAGGACTGTTCCGGCTGGTTGTCGGCCCGGTGCAGGTCACGGACCACTTCCGCGATCGAGACCAGGTCGCCCGAGTTGATCTTGGCTTCGTATTCCTGGGCGCGGCGCGACCACATGGTGCGCTTGATACGGGCGCGGCCCTTCAAGGTCGTCAGCGCCTTGGTCACGACGGTTTCACCGGCCAGCGAGCGCAGGCCGGCCGATACGGCCTTCTTGGTCGGAACGCGCAGGGTCATCTTCTCGTGGTCGAAGGTGATGACGTAGACCTCGAGCGCCATGCCGGCGACTTCCTGGGTCTCGATGCCCGCGACCTTGCCGACGCCGTGCGCCGGATAGACGACGCTGTCGCCGACCTTGAAATCCAGACCGCTCTTGCTCATTGCTCACCTCTTTCTGCGAGGAAGACCATCCCGGCGCCGAAGCGACGCCCGGTCACGGCGGGGAGGCCCCACCGCTTCAAACCGCTCTCATTACCTGAGAAGAGACACCCGACCTCGATGCTGGCCGCCTTGAAGGACGGCGTCTTCAATAAGGAGGGCGGCCCGCGAAATCCGCGACGCCGCCCGACCTGTCGCCAGACCATAGCACAAAATGTCGCAATTTCAAAACGTCGTGGATCGGCCTGATTCCGGCCGCCCCGACGTCAGGAGCCCTTGCCAGGTTTGTCGGAGAAGTACTTCTCGAACTTGCCGGTCTCGCGCTCGAACTGCTCGGCGTCGGCGGGCGGCGCGCCCTTGACGGTGATGTTCGGCCAGGATTTGGCGTAGGTGGCGTTGACCTGCAGCCACTTGCCGTCGGGCTCGTCCTCGGTGTCGGGCTTGATGGCGTCGACCGGGCACTCAGGCTCGCAGACGCCGCAGTCGATGCACTCGTCCGGGCTGATGACGAGGAAGTTCTCGCCCTCATAGAAGCAGTCGACGGGGCAAACCTCGACGCAGTCCATGAACTTGCAGCGCACGCAGGCGTCGGTGACGATGTAGGTCATTCTGGGGAGGACGGCTCGTTCTGGGCGGCGCCGGACATGGGCTGCCCGGAGCCGGAAGTCAACTCGCCCTCAAGCCGATACAACGCCCGCGCCTCCGCCGCCGGGCCGCGGCGGTCGCCGCAGGACAGGATGGTGAGGTCGATCAGGCGGCTGCCCAGGACGAAGACGAGGTGGTCCGACTGCCTCGCTGTACGGCTGGCCTTGTCGAGCCGTACTTCGCCCGAACCTGGCCGGGTGCGGCGGACCTTACCGCCCTCGACGAACCGCGCGGCCAGCCCGCGCGTCTTGAAGAAGCGCGCGCGCCATAGCCAGACGTCGATCCGACAGACCCCCTCATCCATAAACAAAACCTATTCTGAGCATCGAGATTATCGACTTAGCCTAATCGCCTGTTGGGGGTAGAACACGGGTCTCAATACAACCCTACAGCAGATAGGAACGCGACCATGGACGGAAACGCCGGAGATCCCCTGAGCGACCCGAAGAAGGAACGCGGCGCGCTCCGATCCCTGCTGGGGCGGACCAACCGCGACTGGTGGCCCAATCACCTGGCGGTCGACATCCTGCATCAGCAGGGACGGACCGGCGATCCGATGGGCGACGACTTCAGCTATGCCGAGGCCTTCAAGAAGCTCGACTACGACGCGGTCAAGAAGGACCTGCACGCCCTGATGACCGACAGCCAGCCCTGGTGGCCGGCGGACTATGGCCACTATGGGCCGTTCTTCATCCGCATGGCCTGGCACTCGGCGGGCACCTATCGGACCGGCGACGGCCGCGGCGGCGCGGGCGCCGGCCAACAGCGGTTCGCACCGCTGAACAGCTGGCCGGACAACGGCAACCTGGACAAGGCGCGGCGTCTGCTGTGGCCGATCAAGCAGAAGTACGGCGCAAACCTGAGCTGGGCGGACCTGATGATCCTGGCCGGAAACGTGGCCATTGAAAGCATGGGCGGGCCGGTCTTCGGCTTCGGCGGCGGCCGCGCCGACGTCTGGGAGCCCGAGAAGGACGTCTACTGGGGCACCGAGGAGCACTGGGTCGGCGATGAAGGCAATGAGACCCGCATCCAGCCGGACAAGGACATGGCGCTGGAAGAGCCGCTGGCGGCCATCCAGATGGGCCTGATCTACGTGAACCCTGAAGGCCCGGGCGGCGTGCCGGAGGCGCTGCAGTCCGCCCGTGACATCCGCATCACCTTCGAACGGATGGGGATGAATGACGTCGAGACGGCGGCCCTGACGGCGGGTGGCCACACCTTCGGCAAGGCGCACGGCGCCGGCGACACCAAGAAGGTCGGCGTCAGCCCCGAGGGCGGCGACATCGCCCAGCAGGGCTTCGGCTGGATGTCCGGCCATGAGAGCGGCATGGGCGACCACACCATTACCTCGGGCATCGAGGGCGCCTGGACGCCGACGCCGATCACCTGGGACATGTCCTATTTCGACATGCTGCTGGACCACGAGTACGAGCTGGTGAGGAGCCCGGCCGGGGCCAAGCAGTGGCAGCCGGTCGGCAATCCGGAAGAGACCCTCGCGCCGGCCGCCCATACGCCGGGCAAGAAGGTCCCGACGATGATGACGACGGCCGACATGGCCTTCAAGGTCGACCCCGAGTACCGCAAGATCATGGAGAAGTTCCGGGCTGACCCGGCCTACTTCGCCGACCAGTTCGCGCGGGCCTGGTTCAAGCTGTGCCACCGGGACATGGGCCCCAAGGCCCGCTACCTCGGGCCTGAAGTTCCGGCCGAGGACCTGATCTGGCAGGACCCGATCCCGGCGCACACGGGACCCAAGCTGACAGAGGCCGATGTGAAGGCGCTCAAGGAGCGGATCGCCAACTCGGGCCTGCCGGTTTCGGACCTGGTGCGCACGGCCTGGGCGTCGGCGGCGACCTGGCGCGGCTCTGACCACCGGGGCGGCGCGAACGGCGCCCGCATCCGCCTGGCTCCGCAGAAGGACTGGGAGGTCAACGAACCCGCCAAGCTGGCCAAGGTCCTCAAGGCCTATGAGGACATCCAGTCGGCCTCGGGCCTGAACGTCTCGATCGCCGACCTGATCGTGCTGGGCGGCTCGGTGGGCATCGAGCAGGCGGCCAGGGCCGCGGGCAAGACCATCGAGGTCCCCTTCACGCCGGGCCGGACGGACGCGACGGCCGAGCAGACCGACGCCGACAGCTTCAAGGTGCTGGAGCCTCGGGCCGACGGCTTCCGGAACTATCTGCAGGTCAAGTTCAATGTCCCGACCGAAGAGATGCTGGTCGACCGGGCGCAGCTGCTGGGCCTGACGGCGCCGCAGATGACGGTGCTGGTGGGCGGCCTGAGGGTGCTGGGCGCGAACTTCAAGGACTCCAAAGATGGGGTGTTCACGGATCGGCCGGGCCAGCTGACGAACGACTTCTTCGTCAACCTGCTGGACATGAAGACGGCCTGGAAACAGGCCGACGACACCTCCGACGAGACCTTCGTGGGCACGGACCGCGAAACCGGCAAGCAGCGCTGGACCGCGACCCGGACCGACCTGGTGTTCGGCTCCAACTCCCAGCTTCGGGCGCTGGCGGAGGTCTATGCCTCGGCCGATGCGGGCGACAAGTTCATCAAGGACTTCGTCCGGGCCTGGGTGCAGGTGATGGAAAACGACCGGTACGATCTGGCCGGACCCGCGCTGCGGGCCGAACGGTCGGCCGGCTAGGAGACGACCTGGGGCGCTTATCCCTTTCCCTTGGAGCGCTTCAGGAAGGGGGGGCCGGCGGCGGGGCGCGCGGTTAATTTTGGGGGGGGGGGGGGGGGGGG
>JAEYWU010000077.1 GCA_023428785.1 Pseudomonadota bacterium | reverse complement strand
ACCGGTGTGTCCCGAGCCTCCGTCTACCGTGCTCTGAACGAGGCCGAGGCGGCGTAGGGCCGACCGTCGATAACACCGCCCACCGGCATCACCACGACGAACAGCACGAGCAGCACGAGCAGCACTGCCACTACTTCGCCGACGTCGGCGGCGACGGCGCCGTCACATCATCTAGATGATCATGATCACCCACGACGTCGGCGCCGACACAGGCGCCGTCTCCTCACTCAGATGATGATGATCATCATCATCACCGGCGCCTGCTCCGGCACCTACGACACGAGCCGGAAAACGGTTGACGTATGACGGTCTTGAGAGACGCTGATCACATGACTGATCCCAAAAAACCGCTCAATCGTGTCGGGTGCGCCATCTCCCTGAATAGGCGTTGTTCCCGCCGCGCCGCCGCGCGATGGTGGGGGCTGGGACGGTGAGGGGCCGATGAGCGGATCATCATCTAGGCGCGAGCGCGGATCGGGGCTGGGCGAGGGCAACCTCTGGGCCTGGCTGGCCGCCCGCATGCTCAGATGGGGCCACCCCCGCTCCCCGCTTCGCCGCACCATCATCCTGGTCAGCCTGGTGGTCCTGTGGGCCGTGCTCAGCATCGTCGGTTGGAACGGCTGGGAGCCCGGCGAGGGCCGCATCCAGTCCGGCCAGGCCAGCGATCTGCCCTATCTGGCCCTGTGGCTGCTCACGCCCCAGGGCGATGTCTGGGGCGAAATGCCGATCGCGCTGGATCTCGCCCGCTATCTCGGCGCGGCCATTCCGCTTCTGGGCATCATCTTCCTGGCTGCGCGCCAGATCGGCGACGCCCTGTGCGAGAGCCTCATGCAGGCCGCCGGCGCTGACCACCTGATCGTCATCGGAGAGGGCCGCGACGCCGCCCAGGCCGCCGAGGTCGCCCGCTCGGAAGGCGCGGCCGTGGTCCTGATCGACCCCTCCATCGCCGAGCCCCAGGCCGAGGATCTCAACCAGCTGGGCGTCCTGGTCATCCGCGACGACCTTCGCGCCTCGACGAAGAAATCGGCCCTGCGCCGCGCGCGCCGGGTCGTGGTCGTCGGCCCCGACGCCACCACCAATCTCTCGCTGGCCGGCCGCGCCGCCCACGAGATGGACCCCGACGCCTCGGACCTCCACGTCCAGATCGAGGACGAGGACATCCTCGAAAAGCTGCGCCAGTCGGCCGCCGCCCACACTGGTCCGGGGCCCGCACCCCGCCCCTTCTCGCTCGCGGCCGCAGCCGCGCGGCTGGCAAATGAGACTCTGAAACTATGGGACCGGTCGGGCGGCCTGCATGTCGCCTGCCTGGGTCTGGGGCCCTTTTCCCAGTCCATGGCCCGTCAGGCCCTGACCCTGGGCTGGCGTGTGGGCCGGCCGCCGCCCAAGGTCACCTTCTGGGACCCGACCGGCGATCTCGAAGACCGCTGGCGTCGCATCGCCCCGGGCGCTCTTGGCGACCTGGGCCCGGTCTATGACAGCCCACCCTTCTCCATCGTCTTTTCGCGCGCAGCCTCGGTCGGCGCCTTTCTGGACGAAACCTCCGCGGCCGACTGCTGGGTCGTCGAATCCGATGTCGGCGTGGCCTGCGCCGCCTCGCTGCTGGCCGCCCGCCTGGATGTCTCGCCGATGGTGGTGGTGGCCGGCGAACAGCCGCTCGACGCCATAATGCCGGGCGTCCACACCGCCGTGTCCGGCTTCGCCGCCGGGCTGGAGCCCGCGATCCTGCCCGCCGTCGACCGCCGGGCCCAGCGCCTGCACGGCGCCTACGAAAGCCGGGGCCGCGACGGCTATATCGAGCTGGGCTCTGACGCGTCCGGTGTGCGCTGGTCGATCCTGCCGGAATCGCTATGGGCCGCGAACCGGGCCGCGGCGGCCCATATTCCGGTCAAGCTGGCCGACGCCGACGCCGCCGGCGCTGACCCACGCGACGACCGGGCCCTCCTGGAGCGCATGGCCGAGCTAGAGCACGAGCGCTGGTGCGCCGAACGGCTGCTGAACGGCTGGCGACCCGGCGAGCGTGACAACCGCCGAAAGCTGCATCCCGGCCTCGCCGGCTGGCAGTATCTGGACGAGCCGACCCGCCAGAAGGACCGCGACGGTGTCATCGACGCCTTCCGCGTCGCCCGTCCCCGCGAGAACTCCCGGCTCTAGGCCGCGACGCCCTTCGGCGTGACGTCGAGTTCGTCCATGGCCCGGCGGATGCTGGCGTAGCAGCCACAGGCGGCATGCTCCAGGCCATGGCGGTTCGACACCTCGATGGCCCCGCGACGGCGACGGATCAGGCCTCGCTTCTCCAAGGCCGCCGAGACCTCGGACACGGTCGCGCGCCGCACCGCCAGCATGTCGGCGATGCTCTGCTGGGTCAGGTTCAGCCGGCCGCCGCCCACGCGGTCGTCCAGCATCAGGATCCAGCGCGCCAGCCGCTCTTCCAGCAGATGCTGCGCGTTGCATGCGGCCACCTGCTGGACCTGGGCGAACAAGGCCTCGGTGTGCCGCGCCGTCGCCGCCCTCAGGCTGGCGCTCTCGGCCAGGGCCTCGGAGAAGCGCTCAGACGGAATACAGGCCGCGAGCCCGTCGGTCTGTGCCACGGCCCGGGTCATCAGGGCGCCGTTCATTGGCCCACAGGTGGCGCCGATCAGCCCCTCGGTTCCGACGACCGCGGTCTCGACCGCCTTGTCCTCGTCAACCATGGTCAGGAGCGAGATCGCCCCTTCCTTCGGGAACCACACGGCCTCGGCGGCCTCGCCAGCCTCATGAAGCACATGGCCGCGTTCGAAGCGCAGCTCGGAAAGATGAGGCGCCAGCCGGGCGCGGTCTTCTCCGCCCAGAGCCGCCAGCCATTGGTTCTGCATGCTGCCCTCCTTGGACCGAACAAGCTGAGCCGGAAGAACGCTCAAGCTTGATCCTGCGTTCCCGCACCCCTTGCCGCCCGCCGGCCGCCGCGCTAGGCGCGGAAGGCGCTTGGAGGAGGCCGCATATGAACAGAACCCGCATCGGCGCGGAGGCGGCCCTGGCCGGTCTGCCGGCCTGGATCCGCTCTGACGGCCCGCGCGACGCCATCGTGCGCACCCTCCGCTTCACCGACTTCAACGCGGCCTTCGGCTTCATGACCCGCGTCGCGCTCAAGGCCGACGGTATGGATCACCACCCCGAATGGTCAAACGTCTACAACCGGGTCGAGATTCTTCTGACGACCCATGACGCCGACGGGGTCACGGCCCTGGATGTCGAACTCGCGCGCTTCATCGATGAGGCGGCCAGCGGCTTGGGAGGCCAGTCATGAGCGGTCGTGTCGAAGGCAAGAAGGCGCTGATCACCGGAGCGGCGCAGGGGCTGGGCGAGGCGATCGCCCGCATGCTGGCCCGCGAGGGCGCCAGGGTCGCCCTCACCGACATCAACGCGGACGGCGCCGCATCCGTCGCGGCCTCGATCAACGAGAGCCATCCGGGCATGGCCTTCGCCTACGGCCATGACGTCACCAGCGAAGAGCAATGGACCGATGTCGTCGCCCGCGCCGCCGCCGACATGGGCGGCATGTCCATTCTCGTGAACAACGCCGGCGTGGGCGGCCCGCTCAGCTTCGTGGAGCAGGACACCGCCGAGAACTGGCAGCGCCAGTTCGACATCAACCTTCGCTCGATCATGTTCGGCTGCAAGCACGCCATGCCGCATCTGCGCGATGGCGCGCCGGGCTCGATCGTCAACATCTCGTCGGTGGCGGGCCTGGGCGCCGCGCCCGGCATGGGCGCCTACAACGCCACCAAGGCAGGCGTCTGGATGTACTCCAAGACCATCGCGCTCGAAGCCGCCAAGGCTGGTTGGGAAGTGCGCTGCAACTCGGTCCACCCGGTCTTCATCAAGACAGCGATCCTGGATCCCTTCGTGGCCATGGCCGGCGGCGACGAGGCCAAGGCCCACGAACGCCTGATGCGCGGCATTCCGATGAAACGGATCGGCGAGCCCGACGACGTGGCCTATGCGGTCCTCTATCTGGCGTCCGACGAATCCAAGTTCGTCACCGGGACCGAGTTGGTGATCGACGGCGGGACGCTGGCCCAGTAGGGCCGCCGGTCAGCTGGTCAGGACGGTGCCCAGCAGCAGCTGGGCGCCCGAGCGGCCCAGCACCTCATTGGTCGCGGCCTGCATGTCGCGCGCTAGGCGGTCGGTGTTGGGCACCTCGCGGGGCGTCAGGGCCGCGCCGAAGTTCCTCAGGATTTCCGCATAGGCGGCCCTTAGCCGCGGCAGGGCCTGGATCGCCGTGGCGCGCAGCGCCGCGTCCTCGACATCGATGCCGGCCTCGACCGACAGGACGCCGCGACGGCCGTTGGAGCGGATCAGGGTGGCCGTCAGGGTCGCCAGCCGGGTGTAGCGCGGCTCGTCGCCGCCTCCGCTGGAGGGCCCGCTGGCGACGGCGACCGCCGGAACGGCGGCCAGGGCCAGGCTCAGGGCGAAGAGATCACGGCGCTTCATGCCGCCATACCATCACATCCGGCTTGAGGATCGGTTTACGCGCCGTCGGCCGGTTCGGCGGGGATCAGGCGGATCTCGAACAGCAGGGGCCAGTTCTTGCCGGTCACGAACAGGCGGCGGCCTTCGGCGTCCCAGGCGATGCCGTTCAGCACATCATCGAGCGGATCGGCCCGCGATGCCTCCGGCAACAGATCGGTCAGGTCGATCACGCCTACGATCGCGCCCGTTTCGGGATCGATGCGCACGATCAGGTCCTGCTGCCACAGGTTGGCGAAGATCTGGCCGTCGATCCATTCCAGCTCGTTCAGCCGCGACACCGGCCGCCCCCGGAAGGTGACGGTGATCTCGCGCTCGACGGCGAAGGTCTCGGGGTCCAGGAAGCGGATGACCGGCGTGCCGTCCGACAGGATCAGGCGTTCGCCGTCGTCGGTCAGGCCCCAGCCCTCACCTTCATATTCAAAGCCGCCGACCGGTTCGCTCAGGTCGTCGCGGTCCCAGATGAAGCCTTCCTCATTGCGCCAGGTGAGGCTGTAGAGCCGGCCGTCCATCTCGGTCAGGCCTTCCCCGAAATAGGTGGTGTCCAACTCGGCCCGCGCCAGGGACGCGCCATCCTCCAGCCTCACCTCGCGCACCGTCGAGGGGAACCGGCCGGTGCTCTCGAACAACCGGCCGTCGACATAGACCAGCCCTTGGGTGAAGGCCTCGGGGTCGTGCGGATAGGATCGCACCACCTCGAACAGCTCGACCGGCGGGTGGGGCGGCTCGGGCGGCGGCTGTTCAGCCGCCGTCTGGGCGAGCGCGGGGCCAGCCAGGCCCAGCTGCCCCGCCGTCATCAGGCCGGCCAGCAGGCGGGCGGCGGACCTCAGGGCCTCAGGCCGTCGCCCGGGGGGCGACCATCGGCCTGAGATCGAGATCGCGGAACAGGGCCGCATCCTCATCCTCCTCGGGATTGGGCGTCGTAAGCAGCTTGCCGCCTACGAAGATCGAATTGGCCCCCGCCAGGAAACACAACGCCTGAAGTTCGCGGCTCATGCCTTCGCGGCCCGCCGACAGGCGCACGACCGAGGCCGGGCAAACCAGCCGCGACACCGCGACCGTCCGCACGAACTCGATCTCGTCGATCTCGCCTTCACGCATCATCCGCTCGCCCAGGGGCGTGCCTGCGACCGGCACCAGCGCATTGACCGGCAGGCTGTCCGGATGCTCCGGCAGGGTCGCCAGGGCGTGCAGCAGTCCCGCACGATCCCGCCGGGTCTCACCCATGCCGACGATGCCGCCACAGCAGGTCTTCATCCCGGCCTTGCGGACGTATTCCAGCGTATCGAGCCGGTCCTGATAGGTGCGGGTCGTGACGACCTCGCCATAGTATTCCGGCCCGGTGTCCAGGTTGTGATTGTAATAGTCCAGCCCGGCCGCCTTGAGTTCCTCGGCCTGGGCCGGGGTCAGCATGCCGAGCGTCGCACAGGTCTCAAGGCCCAGGGCCTTCACGCCCGAGATCATGGTCGCCAGCTTCGGCAGATCCCGATCCTTCAGCTCGCGCCAGGCCGCGCCCATGCAGAAGCGGTCGGCGCCGCCGTCGCGCGCGGCGCGGGCCTGTTCGATCACCGCCTCGGCGTCCATCAGCTTGGACGCCTTCAGCCCCGTCCGGAAGCTGGCCGACTGGCTGCAGTAGCCGCAGTTCTCGGCGCAGCCGCCCGTCTTGATCGACAGCAGCTGGGCCTTCTGGATTTCGGACGGGTCGAACCGCTTGCGGTGGACCTCCGCAGCCCAAAAGACCAGGTCCATGAACGGGAGGTCGAAGAGGGCCTCGACCTCCTCCAGCGTCCAGTCATGCCGGACCTCGTTGAGGTCGCGGCGCGGCGGGGTCGAACCGTCAGCCATCTCAGGCCTTCTCCGCCTCGGCCTCGGCCTCGGCTTCGCGGGCGCGGGCCTCGGCGGCATCCGCATCGGCGCGCAGCCGGTCCGCCTTGTCGCGCTTGGACGCCGATCGCCGGCTCAGCATGTTCAGGCCCTCCACCAGGGCCGAGAAGGCCATGGCGGCGTAGATATAGCCCTTGGGCACATGAACGCCGAATGCATCGGCGATCAGCACCATGCCGATCATCAGCAGGAAGCCCAGGGCCAGCATGACCACGGTGGGGTTCTTGGCGATGAAGTTGGCCAGCGGATCGGCCGCCAGCAGCATGACCGTCACCGCCACCAGGACCGCGACCACCATGATCGGCAGGTGCTCGGTCATGCCGATCGCCGTCAGGATGGAGTCGATCGAGAACACCAGGTCCAGCAGGATGATCTGGAAGATGGCCGCGCCGGCGTTGTTGATGACCGCCGACTTGGTGTCCATCACGTCATGGCTCGGCGTGGGATCGACGGTGTGATGGATTTCCTTGGTCGCCTTCCAGACCAGGAAGAGGCCGCCGGCGAACAGGATGATGTCCTTCCAGCTGAAGGCCGTCTCGAAGGCGGGTTCGCCATGCTCGCCCATCGGCCCCACGATGCCGAGATCGATCACGGTGGCGGTCAGACCGACCAGCCAGGCGATGATCGACAGCAGGGCCAGCCGCATGATCAGGGCAAGGCCGATGCCGATGCGGCGCACGCGCTGGCGCTGGTTCTCGGGCAGCTTGTTCGAGAGGATCGAGATGAAGATCAGATTGTCGATGCCGAGCACGACCTCCATGACGATCAGGGTCACGAGGGCGGCCCAGGCGGCCGGATCTGAGAAGAGGGGAAGAATGGCGTCCATCTGGGGTCCTTGGGGCCTCGGGGCGTCGATGGCCCCTAACTAGGGGTGTGGCGATCGCAAGGCAACGGATTGACGCCGGCCCCGGTTGCCCCTTTGAAACTTCGGTGCTATCAGGCGCCCGGCTTCGGACAGGGTGGTCCCAACAGACCCCTCCTGTCTTGTGCTTTTCCAAGCATTTCAAGCCCTTGACGGATGCGACTCGTCGCTTCCGGCTGTGACCCAAACGCTGACCCTCTAGGCGGACCCGAAGTGGCGGACGATTTCAAGGCCAACGAAGTCTCTGAACGCTACGCGCGCGCCCTGTTCGATCTCGCCGATGAGGCTGGAAGCATCGATCAGGTTCGCGGCGATCTGAAGAGCCTCAAGGCCATGCTGGCCGAGAGTGAAGACCTGCGACGCGCGGTGACCTCGCCGATGTTCTCGGCTGAGGACAAGGGCCGTGCGCTCGTCGCGATCGCCGCGAAGGCGAAGTTCGACATGCTGACCGCGCGGTTCCTGGGCCTGCTGACCCAGAACGGCCGCGCCTCGGCCCTGTCGGGCGTCATCGCGGCCTACGAAAAGCTGTGGGCTGAAAAGACGGGCGTCATCGGGGCCGAGGTCGTTTCGGCCCGGCCGCTGTCGGCGGCCCAGCTCAACAACATCAAGTCCGCCCTGCGCACCGCGCTCGGCGGCGACCCCGAACTCGAGGCCCGGGTCGATCCGTCGATCCTCGGCGGCCTCAAGGTCAAGGTGGGCTCGAAGCTGTTCGACGCCTCGCTGAAGACCAAACTCGACACCCTGAAATTCGCCCTCAAGAGAGCGTGACGACCATGGACATCCGCGCCGCCGAGATTTCGGCCATCCTCAAGCAGCAGATCGCCGCCTTCGGCGCCGAAGCCGATGTCTCCGACGTCGGCCAGGTCCTGTCGGTCGGCGACGGCATCGCCCGCGTCCACGGCCTGGATCAGGTTCAGGCCGGTGAAATGGTCTCCTTCCCCAAGGCCGGTGTGAAGGGCATGGCCCTGAACCTGGAGCGCGACAACGTCGGCGTCGTGATCTTCGGCTCGGACTCGGAGATCTCGGAAGGCGATGAAGTCCGCCGTCTCGGCGAGATCGTGGACGTGCCGGTCGGCAAGGGCCTGCTGGGCCGCGTCGTGAACCCGCTGGGCGAGCCGATCGACGGCAAGGGTCCGATCCAGTCGACCGAGCGTCGCCGCGTGGACGTGAAGGCCCCCGGCATCATCCCCCGCAAGTCGGTGCATGAGCCCATGCAGACCGGCCTGAAGGCGATCGACACCCTGATCCCGATCGGCCGCGGCCAGCGCGAACTGATCATCGGCGACCGTCAG
>JAEYWU010000105.1 GCA_023428785.1 Pseudomonadota bacterium | reverse complement strand
GAGAAATCCAGGATCTCGCGCAGCACGCGCACGACAAACAGTTCGTCGAGACCGGCCGCGCGGGCGCGCTCGGCCAGCCGGGCCACATGTCGGGCCTCGCGCAGCACGTCGCGCAGCGGCGCATTGGTGCGGGCCTTGACGTCGGCCACGCGGCGGATGGTCTCCTGCCGGCGGACCAGCAGGTCAATCAATTGATCGTCGATGCCGTCGATCTGCACGCGCAGATCGTCGAGTGACTCCTCGGACATGCAGGGAATCTTATAGCGACGGCCGCCGGACCGCCGTCCGGGGCGCGGCCGTGGCACCCGCGCAATCGGCGGCGCGGCGACGGCCTGCGCCGGGATTCATAAGCATAAGTGATTTAGATTCAACTATTATTACGTTGCCAAATGTACAGCCCTTGTCTATAAATTGATGGTCCCGGCCGGCCACCGACGTTCCTGTCAGCGGCAAGTGGCCGGCAGGAGACTCGGGGACATGAGCGACGATCGGGGTCAGTCGGGCGAAGCGGCCGGTCACCGGAGCGACCGACTCGTAAAAGGGCCATCCCGCGCCGCGGCGCGCGCGATGCTGAAGGCCGTCGGGTACACCGACCAGGATCTGCGCCGCCCCCTCATCGGCATCGCCAATACCTGGACCGAGATAGGCCCCTGCAACTACCACCTGCGTGAACTGGCCGACTATGTCCGCAAGGGCATCCGCGAGGCCGGCGGCACGCCGATGGAGTTCAACACCGTATCGATTTCCGACGGCATCACGATGGGCACGTCGGGCATGCGCATGTCGCTCATCAGCCGCGAACTGATTGCCGACTCCATCGAGATGGTGGTCGACGGCAACCAGCTCGACGGCGTCGTCGCGCTCGTCGGGTGCGACAAGACCATACCGGGCGGGGCCATGGCGCTCGCCCGCGTGAATGTGCCTGGTGTGGTGCTCTACGGCGGCTCGATCGACCCGGGCAAGTACAACGGGCGCGATCTCACCGTCCAGGACGTTTTCGAGGCCGTCGGCGCCGAAGCGGCCGGCCGCATCACGACCGACGAACGCTGCGCCATCGAGGACAAGGCATGTCCGGGCGCCGGCGCCTGCGGCGGCCAGTTCACGGCCAACACCATGGCCATGGCCCTGTCGGTCATGGGCCTGTCGCCGATGGGCGCCAACGACGTACCCGCCGTCGATCCCGCCAAGGCCGCCGAGGGCGAACGCTGTGGCCGCACGGTCGTCGAGCGGGTCTTCGCGGGCGACACGGCCCGCAAGTACATCACCCGCGCCAGCCTGAAGAACGCCGCCGTAGCGGTCTCGGCCTCGGGCGGCTCGACCAACGCCGTCATGCACCTGACCGCCATCGCGGCCGAGGCGGGCGTCTCCTTCGGTGTCGAGGACTGCCATCAGGCCTGTGTCGAGGCGCCGGTCATCTGCGACCTGAAGCCGGGCGGTCGCTTCCTGGCCTCGCACCTGTATGCGGCCGGCGGAACGCGCCTGGTCACCCAGCGTCTGGCGGCAGGCGGCAAGATCAACAACACCCCGACCGTCTCGGGCCGCAGCCTGTTCGCAGAGGCCGCCGACGCCGAGGAGGCGCCGGGTCAACAGGTCGTCACCGACTTCACCCGTCCGGTCATGGATCGCGGCAGCTATGCGGTGATCTATGGCGACGTCGCGCCCGAAGGCGCCGTCATCAAGCTGACCGGCCACAAGGTCGACCGCTTCGAGGGTCCGGCCTGCGTCTTCGACAGCGAGGAGGACGCCTTCCACGCCGTCCAGGACGGATCGGTCGGCGAGGGCGACGTCATCGTCATCCGCTACGAGGGTCCGCGGGGAGGCCCGGGCATGCGCGAGATGCTGCAGGTCACCGCGGCTCTGAAGGGGCGCAGCGTCAACAATGTCGCCCTGCTGACCGATGGCCGCTTCTCCGGCGCCAGCTACGGATTCGTCGCCGGGCACGTCTCGCCTGAGGCGGCGGCGGGCGGCCCCGTCGCCCTAATCCGCGACGGCGACCGCATCACCATCGACGTCACCAATCGCCGCATCGACGTCGACGCCGACCTCAAGGCCCGCCGCGCGGCCCACGTCGCCCCGATGCTGCGCGAGGCCCGCGGGGTCTTCGCCAAGTACCGCGCCTCGGTCGCCTCGGCGGCGCAGGGCGCCGTGACCATTCCCAACCCCCCGCCGGCCCAGATCCCGGCTGAGTTCCAAGCCCGGCCCGCCGGGTCGCCCATCAAGGAGGACGCCTGACCATGGCCATCACCATCTACACCAACGACGACATTCGCCCCGGCGCCATCGCCGGCCAGCGCATCGCCATCATCGGCTATGGTTCGCAGGGCCGCGCCCACGCCCAGAACCTCAAGGACAGCGGCCATGACGTGGTCGTCGGCGTCCGTCATGGCGGCGAAGGCTGGCAGAACGCCCAGGCCGACGGTGTCCCTACTGCCGAACCCGCCGAGGCGGTTCGGGGCGCCGACATCATCGCCATCCTGACGCCGGACATGGCCCAGGCCGACATCTACCGCGACATCATCGAGCCCAATGCCAAGACGGGCGCGGCTATCCTGTTCGCCCACGGCTTCTCGATCCACTACGGCCGGATCACGCCGCGCGAGGACATGGACGTGATCCTGGTGGCGCCCAAAGGGCCGGGCGATCTGGTCCGCCGCGAGTACCAGCGCGGCCGCGGCGTCCCCAGCCTGTTCGCCATCGACAAGGACGCGACCGGCAAGGCCCGCGACCGCGCCATGGGCTACGCCAAGGCCAATGGCGGCGCGACCGGCGGCCTGATCGAGACCACCTTCCGCGAAGAGACCGAGACCGATCTGTTCGGCGAACAGGCGGTCCTGTGCGGCGGCGCCAAGGAGCTGGTGATGAGCGGTTTCAACACCCTCGTCGAGGCCGGCTACCAGCCTGAGATCGCCTACTTCGAGTGCATGCACGAACTGAAGCTGATCGTGGATCTCTTCTACGAGGGCGGCGTCACCAAGATGAACGAGTTCATCTCCGAGACGGCCAAGTGGGGCTCGGTGAAGTCCGGCCCGCGCGTCATCAACGACGAGACCCGCGCCCGGATGCAGGAGATCCTCCAGGAGATCCAGTCCGGCCAGTTCGCCCGCGAATGGATCGCCGAGAACGAGGCCGGCAAGGCCACCTACGACGCGTGGGTGGCCGCCGACAACGCCCAGCCCATCGAACAGACCGGGGCGCGCCTGCGCGAACGCATGGCCTGGCTGACCGCCAAGCCCGCCCAGGCCGCCTGATCCCTCAAGACCTGTTTCCTCCCCGAACGCCATGACCGCTTCCGCCGCCATCAGACCCGCGCCGCAAACCGCTCCCCGGAGCGGCGCGCGCCTATTGATCTCCACCCTGGAGCGGCTGGGTGTGGAGGTGGTGTTCGGCTATCCGGGCGGCGCCATCATGCCGGTCTATGACGCTCTGGCCGGATCCAGCCTGCGTCACATCCTGGTCCGTCACGAGCAGGGCGCGGCCTTCGCCGCCGACGCCTACGCCCGCAAGAGCGGCCGGGTCGGCGTGTGCCTGGCGACCTCCGGTCCGGGCGCGACCAATCTGGTCACCGGCATCGCCAACGCCATGATGGATTCGGTGCCGATGGTCTGCATCACCGGCAACGTCGCCCAGGGCGTCATGGGGACCGACGCCTTCCAGGAGATCGACATCCTGGGCGTCACCCTGCCGATCGTGAAGCACTCGGTGATCGTGCGCGATCCGGCCGACATCCCCGCTGCGGTCGAGGAGGCTTTCCATATCGCCGCCACCGGCCGGCCGGGGCCGGTGCTGGTCGACCTGCCCAAGGACGTCCAGTTCGCCCAGAGCTCCGATGACTTCGGCTTCCACTATCCGAACACCTCGGCCGCGATCGATCACGAGGCCATCGCCCATGCCGAGGCGGTCATCCGTTCGGCGTCACGGCCGGTCATCTACTTCGGCGGCGGGGTGAAGATCGCCGGGGCCGTTGAGGAACTGCGCGCCTTCGCCGAGGTCACGGGCATTCCCTCGGTCGCGACCCTGAACGCCCTGGGCTCTATCCCGACCGACGCGCCTGGATTCATGGGCATGATCGGCATGCACGGATCGCGCGCCGCCAACGAGGCCGTCCAGGAAGCCGATCTGCTGATCGTCTTCGGCGCGCGCTTCGATGACCGGGCGACCGGCAAGCTGGCCGAGTTCGCGCCGAACGCCCGCGTCGTCCACTTCGATGCGGACGCCTCCGAAGTCGGCAAGCTGCGCCCGGCCAACGTCGAGGTGGTCGGCGATCTGAAGGCCGGGATGTCGGCGCTGCACCGCCGCTTCACCAGACCGGTCAGCATCGATCCCTGGGTCATCCGATGTTCCGTCCGGGCCCAGAACACCGCGCCCCGCTACGATGCGCCTGGCGAAGGTGTCTATGCGCCCGCCCTGCTGAAAGCTCTGTCCGAAGCTGCCGGCGACCGCTTCGTCGCCGCCTGCGACGTCGGCCAGCACCAGATGTGGGCGGCCCAGCATTGCCGCTTCGCCCGTCCTGAAAGCCACATCACCTCGGGTGGTCTGGGCGCCATGGGCTTCGGCCTGCCCGCCGGCATTGGGGCCAAGCTGGCCGATCCCTCCGCCACTGTCGTCACCATCGCGGGCGACGGGGGCTTCATGATGAACATCCAGGAGCTGGCGACGCTGAAACGCTACGGCATCGCGCTGAAGATCGTGCTGATCGACAACGCTTCGCTGGGCTTGGTGCGCCAGTGGCAGGAGCTGTTCTTCGAGGGGAATTTCTCAGAGATCGACCTCTCCGACAATCCCGACTTCGTGGCCGTCAGCCAGGCCTTCGGCATCGACGCCTTCCGCATCGACAGCCGCGACCAGGTCGAGGCCGGGATCGCGCGCCTGCTGGCCGCCGAAGGGCCGTGCCTGGCCCACGTCGTCATCGATCCCCGGGAGAACGTCTGGCCGCTGGTGCCGCCGGGAAAGTCCAACGCCGAAATGATCGAAGGAGCCGCATCATGAGCGCCACCATCCACATCCAGATCGATCGCGCCGACGGGTCGCTTCAGCGTCTCATTGGACTGGTGGAGCGCCGCGGTTTCCACATTGACGGCCTGACCCTCTCGGACGAGGGCGCCCAGCGCAGCATCCAGATGCAGCTGCGCGGCCGCGACGCCGACCGCTGTGTCGAGAACCTGGGCCGTCAGATCGACCGCCTGTTCGGCATGACCCGCATAGTCGCGCCGCGGCCCCAGCCGGCCTTCCATCCAGAGGTAGCGGCATGACCCGGATCAGAGAGGCCATGGCGGCCGACCCCAACAGGGTCATCGTCTTCGACACCACGCTGCGCGACGGCGAACAGGCGCCCGGGTTTTCCATGTCTCCGGACGCCAAGGTCCGGATGGCCCGGATGCTGGCCGAACTGCGCGTCGATGTCGTCGAGGCCGGCTTCGCCGCCGCCTCGCCCGGCGACGAGGAGGCCGTGCGCCGCGTGGTGGGCGAGGTCGAGGGCCCTGTCTTCTGTTCCCTGTCGCGGGCCCAGGAGAGCGACATCGACGCCGCCTGGCGCGCGCTCAAGGGCACGTCCGAGCGGCGCATCCACATCTTCCTGGGATCCAGCCCGATCCATCGGGAGGCCAAGCTGAAGATGTCGCGCGCCGATGTGCTGGCCGCGGCCGACCGGTCCATCCGCTATGCCCGGACGCTGTTCGACGACGTGGAGTTCAGCCCCGAGGACGCCATCCGCACCGAGCCGGATTTCTTGGCCGAGCTGTGCGACGTGGCCGCCCGCGCAGGCGCCTCGACCCTGAACATTCCCGACACCGTCGGCTACGCCACGCCCTCGGATATCGGCCAGCTCTACCGCGACCTGATCGCGGCGGTCCGGCCGTCGCATCCCGATGTGGTCTTCTCCACCCACTGCCACAACGATCTGGGCCTTGCGGTCGCCAACAGCCTGGCGGCCGTCGAGGCCGGCGCCCGCCAGGTCGAGGGCGCCATCAACGGCATCGGTGAGCGGGCCGGAAACGCCTCCATCGAGGAGGTGGTCATGGCGCTGCGCACCCGCGCGGATCGCTACGGCCTGACCACGGCCGTCGACACCCCCAAGCTGGTCCAGACCAGCCGACTGCTGAGCGAGATCACCGAGACCCCGGTGGTCCGCAACAAGGCGATCGTGGGCGTGAACGCCTTCGCCCACGAGGCGGGCATCCACCAGCACGGCGTGATGGCCGACCCGTCGACCTACGAGATCATGCGTCCCCAGGACGTCGGCTTCGAGGGCACTTGGTTCGTGCTGGGCAAGCACTCGGGCCGCCACGCCGTGGCCAAGCGCGCCGCCGCGCTCGGCCACGAGCTCAGCGGCCAGTGGCTGTCCGACGCCTTCGCCGGCTTCAAGCGCCGCGCCGACGAGATCGGCGAGATCAACGACACCGAACTGCTGGCGATCATTGCCGCCAGCTCACCCCCACATTTCGAGGAGCGGGCTTATGCGGCCGCTGGCTGAGTACATCTGGGTCAACGGAGACCTGACGCCCTGGGCCGAGGCCAGGGTCCATGTGATGAGCCACGCGCTCCACTACGGCACCTCGGTGTTCGAAGGCATCCGCGTCTATGACACGCCCGACGGCCCGCGCGGCTTTCGACTGACCGACCATGTGCGCCGGCTGTTCGACAGCGCGCGCATGTATCACTTCCAGTTGCCCTGGACCGAGGCGGAGCTGGTCGAGGCCTGCAAGGCGACGGTGCGGGCCACGGGCCTTCAGTCGGCCTACATCCGGCCGATCGCCTTCCTCGGCGCCTGCGGCATGGGGGTGACCCCGGCGCCCGAGAACATGAACGTCGACGTCGCCATCGCCGCCTTTCCGTGGGGCGCCTACCTCGGCGAAGAGGCGCTTGAGAAGGGTGTGGACGCCTGCGTCGCCAGCTGGTCGCGCATCGCCCCCAACACCGTGCCCTCGGGAGCCAAGGCAGGCGGCAACTACCTGTCCTCTTACCTGATCGGGCGCGAGGCCCGCGTCGGCGGCTTCGGCGAAGGCATCGCCCTAGGCACCGACGGTCGCCTGTCCGAGGGGGCTGGCGAGAACCTGTTCATCGTCAAGGACGGCGAGATTGTCACGCCTCCGGCGGCCGCCTCGATCCTGATGGGCATCACCCGCGACACCGTCCTCAAGCTGGCGAAGGCGCAGGGCATTCCCGTGCGTGAGCAGATCCTGCCGCGCGAGGCCCTCTATGTGGCCGACGAGATTTTCATGACCGGTACGGCCGCCGAAATCACGCCCGTTCGCTCGGTCGACGGCATCCCGACCCGCTCGGCCGGGCCGGGCCCGATCACCCGCGCGGTCAACACCGCCTTCCGCGGCCTGTTCGATGGCTCGACGCCCGACCGGTTCGGCTGGCTGGAATCGATCGAGGTCGAGGCCGAAACCCCGCGCAAGGCCGCCTATGCCTGAGACTCTCTTCGACAAGGTCTGGGCCCGCCACGTTGTGGTCCCGGAGACGGAGGAGGCCCCGGCCGTCCTCTATATCGACCTGCATCTGGTGCATGAGGTGACCAGCCCCCAGGCCTTTACCGAGATCGACGCGCGCGGCCTGACTGTGCGCCGTCCCGACCGCACCTTCGCGACGCTCGACCATTCGACCCCGACCCTGCCGGCGGGGCCGGACGGTGAGCGACCCTATGTGACCCCGGCGTCCAGGGCCCAGGTCGAGACGCTGGAGCGCAACTGCGTTCGACACGGCGTGTCGCTGGCCGGCTGGGATTCCGATCAGCGCGGCGTGGTCCATGTGATGGGACCAGAGATGGGCCTGACCCAGCCCGGAATGACGGTCGTCTGCGGCGACAGCCACACCGCCACCCACGGCGCCTTCGGGGCTCTGGCCTTCGGTATCGGCACTTCGGAAGTCGGGCACGTCCTGGCCACCCAGTGCCTGCTGCAGCGCAAGCCCAAGTCCATGCGCGTGACGGTCGACGGCGACCTCCAGCCCGGCGTCTCGGGCAAGGATGTGGCGCTCGCCATCATGGCCCGGCTCGGCTTCGCGGGCGGTACAGGCCACGTCATCGAATACGCCGGCTCGGCCATCCGCTCGCTGGACATGGAAGGCCGCATGACGGTCTGCAACATGTCGATCGAGGCGGGCGCCCGGGCGGGCATGATCGCACCCGACGCCAAGACCGTGGCCTGGCTGAAAGGCCGCAGGCACGTTCCGACGGGCGAGGCCTTCGACCGCGCCGCCGGGGACTGGCTGGCTCTGACCTCCGATCCCGGAGCAGTCTTCGATACCGAGATCCACATGGACGGTTCGGCTATCCGCCCGATGGCCACGTGGGGCACCACGCCGGACGCCGGCTCTCCCATCGGCGAAGCGGTGCCGCAGCCCGCCGACGCCTCGGCCGAGAAGGCGCTGGCCTACATGGGCTTCGCGCCCGGAGAGGCCACGACGGGCCATAAGGTCGATGTCGTCTTCATCGGCAGCTGCACCAACGGCCGCCTGCCCGACCTGCGCGCCGCCGCCGAGGTGCTCAAGGGCCGCAAGGTCCAGCCCGGTCTGCGCATGCTGGTTGTGCCGGGCTCGGAGGCCGTGCGCCGCGACGCCGAGGCCGAGGGCCTCGACCGCGTCTTCATCGAGGCCGGCGCCGAATGGCGCATCCCCGGCTGTTCGATGTGCCTGGCCATGAACGGCGACATGGTCGGGCCCGGCCAGTTGGCTGTCTCAACCTCGAACCGCAACTTCGAGGGCCGTCAGGGTCCCGGCGCCCGCACCATCCTGGCCAGCCCGGCCACGGCGGCGGCGACCGCGATCACCGGCGTCCTCACCGACCCGCGCGTCTTTCTGATGGAGGTGGCCGATGCCTGATGCCTTCAAGAGCCTGACCTCGCGCGCGGTGGTCCTGTCGCAGTCCAACATCGACACCGACCAGATCATTCCCGGGCGCTTTCTCTCCACGACCAGCCGCGAGGGTCTGGGCCAGTGGGCCTTCCACGACTGGCGCTACGAGGCCGACGGCACGGCGCGTCCCGAGGCGGTGCTGAACCGCATCGATCCGGCCGAGCACCGCATCCTGGTCGCGGGCCGCAACTTCGCCTGTGGCTCGTCGCGCGAGCACGCGCCCTGGGCCCTGCTGGACTACGGATTCCGCGCCGTCATCTCGACCGAGATCGCCGACATCTTCACCTCCAACGCCCTCAAGAACGGGCTCCTGCCGGTGGTGGTGGATCAGGCGACCTGGGACGATCTCGCCGCCCATCCTGACCAGCCGATCACCGTCGACCTCGACGCCCTGACGGTTCAGCGCGGCAACGCCGAACCTGTCCCGTTCAGGGTCGAATCCTTCGCCCGCCAGTGCCTGCTGGACGGCGTCGACACCCTCGGCTGGCTCCACTCCCGCCTCCCCGAAATCGAAGCCTTCGAACGCCAGAAAGAGACCGCGTAATGCCCAGCGCCTCCCCCAAGACCTTCGACATCGTCGTCCTGCCGGGCGACGGCGTCGGCCCCGAAGTCGCCCATGCCGCGCGCGCCGTTCTCTCGGTGATCGGCGACTTCTTCGAGCACGACTTCCGCTTTCACGAGCATCTGATCGGCGGCGCAGCCATCGACGCCACCGGCGATCCCCTGCCGCCGGAGACAATCACGGCCTGCAAGTCGGCCGACGCCGTGCTGCTGGGCGCCGTCGGCGGTCCGAAATGGGATGGCGGTCCCCGCCGCCCTGAGGAAGGCCTGCTGGGCCTGCGCAAGGAGCTCGGCCTGTTCGCCAACCTGCGGCCGCTGCAGGTGTCGCCGGTCCTGGCCCATCGCTCGCCCCTGAAAAAGGAGATCGTTCAGGGCGTCGATCTGATCGTCTTCCGTGAACTGACCGGTGGCAGCTATTTCGGTGAAAAGACCCGCACCGCCGACCGCGCCACGGACCTGTGCCAATACACGGTCGGCGAGATCGAACGCGTCGCCCGCGCCGCCTTCCAGACCGCCCGTCAGCGGCGCGGCAAGGTGACTTCGGTCGACAAGGCCAATGTCATGGAGACCAGCCGTCTCTGGCGCGAAGTGGTCACCCGCATCCACGCCGAGGAATATCCGGACCTGTACCTCGAGCACGCCCTGGTCGACTCCATGGCCATGCACCTGATCCGCAAGCCGCGCGAATACGACGTCATCCTGACCGAGAACATGTTCGGCGACATCCTGTCGGACGAGATTTCGGTGCTCGGAGGCTCCATCGGCCTCTTGCCCTCGGCCTCGCTGGGCTCGGGCGGGCCGGGCCTGTTCGAGCCGATCCACGGCTCGGCGCCGGACATCGCGGGCCAGGACAAGGCCAATCCGATCGGGACCATTCTGTCGGCGGCCCTTATGCTGCGGCACAGCCTCGGTCTGGAGGACGAGGCGGGCTCGATCGAGGCGGCGGTCGCCGCGGTCCTGTCGGCCGGCGCCGTGACCGAGGATCTGGGCGGCACGCTTGGCACCAAGGCCGCGGCCAATGCGGTGATCGACGGTATCCGCGCCATCCACTGGGCCGCCGCCCACCGCGTCCAGATGCACTGGGCGTAACCGCGAACACCAACTCAGGCTTGACGGATGCCCCCTTTGTCCCTCAGCCTGCCCTTGAAACCGAACAGGACATGGCCTTGGCCCGTCTCGACGCCCGCCTCCAGATCGCAACGACCGCCTCGCGCGGCGCGATCGCGCGCGTCATCGGCATGACCGGTACGACCACCACCACGCTCATGGCGGGGACTGGTTAGCGCACCGACAAAGGATCGCTCAAACCCAGCCCCGCCGGACCCCCGGCGGGGCTTTTTCTTTTCCATTTTCCCACAACCTCCCACTCCTCCCTGAAAGCCCCTCCCATGTCAGACCTCGATCTCCTCTCGCGAAACCGACCCGCCGCCAGTCATCCCGCCGCATTGCGCGCGTCGGTGGTGGTGATGAAGTTCGGCAGCTCCGTCCTCGTTTCGCCCGCCGATGCGCCCAAGGTGGCCTCCGACATCTATGCCGAGGTCCGAAAGGGACACCGCGTGGTGGCGGTCGTCTCGGCCTTCGCCGGCGAGACCGACAAGCTGCTGTCCGAGGCCCGATCGCTGGGTCTCGTCCACGACAACTCGATCCTGCCTTCCTACGTCGTCCAGGGCGAGGAGCGGGCGGCGGCCATGGTGGCCCTGGCCTGCGACCGTGTCGGTCTGGACGCCGCCACCGTGACCGTGCGTGAGCTCGGCCTCTTCGCCGAGGGCGACAGCGAACACGCCCGGCCTGTCGGCCTCGACCCCTCGGCGCTCGAGGCGGCGCTGGCCCGTCACGAGGTCGTGGTGGCCCCGGGCTATGGCGCCCTGTCTCCTGATGGCAAGGTGGTGCTGCTGGGACGGGGAGGATCGGACCTGAGCGCGCTCTTCATCGCCGCCGAATTGGGTCTGGACAGCGTCCAGCTCGTGAAGGACGTCGACGGCCTCTATGACCGCGACCCCAACCAGGACATCGACGCCCGCCGCTACGATCAGGCCAGCTGGTCCGAGGCCAAGGTCCTCGGCGGCGGTCTCGTTCAGCCCGACGCGCTCGACATCGCCGAGGCGCGCCGGGTCAATGTGGTGGTCCGCAACTATCTGGATGGCCACCGCACCGTCATCGGCGACCGCAGCGCGCCGCCGCGTCTGGCGGCGCCCCAGCGACCGCTTCGCGTGGCCGTGGCCGGTTGCGGCGTGGTGGGGGGCGGAGCGCTGGCCCGCCTGCTCGAGGACCCTCGCGTCGACGTGGTGGGCGTGCTGGTCCGCAATCCGGCCAAGCCGCGCGATGTGCCCGGCGCCTCGCCCCGCCACATCCGTCCCCTGCTGGTGTCGGACCCCGAGGCCCTCATGGCGCGCGACCCCGACATTGTCCTGGAGGCCCTGTCCGAGGCCGACGCCGGCCACGCCGTGATCCGGGCGGCGCTCCAGCGGGGCGTGGATGTTTCCAGCGCCAACAAACAGGCCGTCAGCCGGGACCCGGGCGCACTTCTATCACTCGCAGCCGACCGGGGAGCGCGCGTTCTCTGGTCCCCTGCGGTTGGGGGCGGCGCGCCGATGATCGAGACGCTCCGGGCGGCGCGAGAGGCAGGTCCGGTCGCCGCGTTCGAGGCGGTGCTGAACGGCACGGTCAACTTCATGCTCGCCCGGCTCGGCGCCGGCGCCAGCTTCGATCAGGCCCTGTCGGAAGCCCGCGCTGCTGGCTTCGCGGAGGAAGATCCGTCGGCCGATCTCGAAGGACTCGACGCCCTGGCCAAGGTCCGACTGCTGGCCTTCGAGGCCTTCGGCGTGATGCCCGAGGAGACCGACATTCCGCGCGACGTCCTGGCGGCTGACGCCCTGCCGCCGGCCGGTTCGCGTCAGGTCTGTCGGTGCGAGATGCGCGATGGCCGCCCGGTCGCCTCGGTCCGCCTCGTTTCCGGCGACCTCGATCCGCTCTTCTCCGCCCTCAAGGGCGAGGGCAATGCGCTCAAGGTCATCGGCGCTGACGGTTCGGTCTTCCGCTGCCGCGGGCGCGGCGCCGGACGCTGGGCCACGGCCGAGAGCCTGCTGGCCGACCTGTCCGATCTGGCCGCGCGCCGCATCGCGCTTCAGGCGGCCTGACCATGGCCGTCTTCACCCCCGTGGACGAGGCCGAAGCCGAGCCCTTCATTAGAGGCTTCGGCCTGGGCCGCCTGCATGAGCTCGCGGCCATCGTCGAGGGCGTGGAGAACACCAACTACCGGATCGAGACGGACCGGGGCCGCTATGTCCTGACCCTGTTCGAGAACCGGACGGACGAGGCGGGACTACCGTTCTGTCTTGGCCTGACCGAACATGCCGCCGACCACGGCCTGCCCTGCGCCAGACCGTTGCGCGACGAGACGGGCCAGACCCTCGGTCGCCTGAACGGACGTCCGGCCGCCATTCTGGAATGGCTCCCCGGCGCCTGGCGGCGAGAGCCGTCTGCGCCCGATCTCGAACAGGCCGGACGGATGCTGGCCCGGCTGCATCTGGCCGGTCGCGATTTCAAGCTGGTTCGCCCCGATCCGGTCGGCCGCGACGCCCGCCGCCGCCTGCACGTCCGGTGTCTGGAACGCGCCGACGGCCGCACCGCCGAGATGCTCGCGGTCATAGCGCCGTTCGTCTCGGCCGACGCGCCCGATCCCGCCGAGGGCCTGCCGTCGGGACCCATCCACGCGGACTGGTTTCCCGACAACGTCCTGTTCGACGGCGACGACCTGAGCGGGGTGATCGACTTCTATCTCGGCTGCACCGGGCCCTGGGCCTACGACCTGGCCGTGGCCCTGTCGGCCTGGGGCTTCGATGCGCAGGGAGAACGCCTGCCGGGCGCACTCGAGGCGTTTCAGGCGGGCTATGAAGCCGTCCGCCCGCTGACGCTGGCCGAGCGAACCGCTCTTCCAAGGCTTGGCGCGGTCGCGGCCGTTCGCTTCACCCTGACCCGTCTGAACGACCTGCTGTTCCACGACCCGGAGACCCTGGTCCAGCCCAAGGACCCCGAGGCCTTCTTCCGACGTCTGGAGTGGTGGAGCGAGACGTCGCCCGCCGACTGACCGTTTGCCGTATCCGTCGTCGTCCTCGTCGCCGAAATCACCGAAAATTCGTCGTCTAAATCGTCACGCGGAAATGGCGGCCCGGACCGCGTCGAGACGGGCGTCCACGACCTCGAAACGCTCGGTGCGTCCCTTGAGACCCCGGAGCTGATCCGGCTGTTCCGGTGCCACGCCGAGGGCCTCGACGACGCTTTCGGGGAACTTGGCGGGATGGGCCGTCGACAGCACGACCCGGGCGCCGCCCAGCCGCCTTGCGGCCGCCAGCGCGACCGCCGTGTGCGGGCAGACGACCCGACCGGTCTCGGCATAGGTCCGGCGCATTTCCTCGTGGGTCTCGTCCTCGCTGACCGCCTGGCCCGACACCTCCCGGCGCAGCGCCTTGAGCAGGGCAGATGGCAGGTCCATTCGCCCGCTCGCGCCGAAGCCTTCAAACAGCGCGCGGGTCAGATCCGCGTCTCGCCCCGACGCCTCGAACACGAGCCGCTCGAAGTTCGACGGCGCCTGCACGTCCATGCTGACGCTCGCCGTTGCGTGCGCCGTCGCGCGTTCATAGACGCCCGTCTCCAGCGCCCGGACCAGGGCGTCGTTCCGGTTGGTCGCTGCGACCAGCCCCCCCATCGGCGTCCCCATGCGCCGCGCCACCCAGCCCGCGAAGGCATCGCCGAAGTTGCCGGTCGGCACGACATAGGTCGCCTCGCCCGCGCGCGCGCCCAGCGCCCCGGCGGCCGCGACATAGTAGGGGATCTGGCCCGCAAGCCGGGCCCAATTGATCGAGTTCACCGAGCTGAGCCGACGCCCTTCGGCCAGGGCCTGGTCGGCCAGAAGCTGTTTCACCAGGCTCTGGCAGCGGTCGAAGTCCCCGCGCACCGCCAGGTTCAGCACGTTCGCTGCGCCCGAGGTCGTCATCTGCAGCCGCTGTATCGGCGAGACCCGGTCGAGCGGATGCAGCACCACCAGATTGATCCGCTCCAGTCCGCCAAAGGCGCGCACGGCCGCCGCCCCGGTGTCGCCGCTGGTCGCCGTTACCAGCAGCAGGCGCTCACCCGATGCCGCCAGCGCCGCCTCGGCCAGCACCGCCACCATCTGCATGGCGTGGTCCTTGAACGCCGCCGTCGGTCCGTGGAACAGCTCCAGAATCCACAGGTCGGGCCCGGCCTCGACCAGGGGCGTCACCTGCGGGTGAGCGAATGTCTCGGTCAGGCGCGACGCCGCGCGCCGGATCGCGTCGTCCGTCAGGCTGGAACCGGCGAAGGCTTTGAGGATCGCTTCGGCCCGTGCCGCCGGTTCCGCCGACAGAAAGGCCGGGTTCAGGCCCGGCCAGGCCGTCGGCGCATAGAGGCCGCCGTCCGGCGCCACGCCGGTCAGAACGGCCTCGACAAACCCGACCTCGGGCGCGAGGCCGCGCGTGCTGATATAGCGATACGGGTCGGCGGGCATGAGCGGTCCGGGGAGGGGCGGCCTAAGTCAGCCGCGATCAGACCCCGGCCTGACCGCCGACGCAACGCCCCCACCACCGATTTCCTCAGCCGGCAGCCACCACGGACTGGATCAGTCGCCGGAAGCCCTGAGCCGCCGCCACCGTCGCCGGCACATTCAGGCAGCGCTCGTCGTCATCCTCGACGTGATGGAAGCGATGGATGCCGAAGACCCCGGCCGCGGGCGCATAGCCGGCGTGCATGACCTCGACCAGTTCGCCGGCCGCCAGCACGGCGCTGGAGACCGGATCCTCATAGCCGGTCTGACCCGCGAAAATCTCGCGCGCCAGGGGCAGGAGCTCGGGCGAGAGCGACAGCACCCGCTGGCTGTCGACATTGGGCAGCCGCGTTGCGCTGCCGCCCAGTTCGCGCCAGTCGCTGGCCGCGACATTGGCCCCGACATGGAGCCAGAAGTCCGTGTTCACCACGGGCGGAGCGATGGCCTGCATGGCCTCGGCCGCGCCCAGATATTCGTACTCGTGGCCGGTGTTGCAGATGAAGGCCAGGTCGTGGTCCGGCAGGCCGGTAACCGCCCAGCGCGCCAGGTCGAGCCAGGCCGCGACGCCGGGACCTCGCTCGGCCGCACAGCCGAACCATCCCGAGCGCGGGGTGGAGACCGCCACCCAGCGGCCGCGGCCCCGGTCGATCCGTCCGACGAAGTTGAAGGCGTCGCGGCGCCCGCCCTGTCCTTCGATGACCAAGGTCGCCTGGGTGTGATCGATCGCGGCCGTCAGGAACGGGCCGGCATCCTGCGGCGCCAGCAGGGCGACCGGGCCGCTGAACATCGGCTGGCGTCCATCGGCGTTCAGGGCGATGACCTTGCCGGTCGGGCCATTGGTGATGGCGACGACAGCGACGGCGCCCGCCTCGAACGCTGCCTGGATCGGCGTGCGGATCGCGGCGGTCAGCAGTGACGACCAGCGCGCATGGGGCAGGTCCACCAGGGCGATGGCGCCCTCCAGCGAGCCCGCGAATCGGCCCGCGCCATCGACCCGGACGAGTGGGCCAGAGACGCCGCCCGCACCGGTCGTGCGCACGATCGGCTGCGGGTAGATGGCGGTGGTGGCGTCGCCGCATCGCAGCTCGGCCTGGGTGGCTTCGAAGTAGGGCGCCGAGAAGATCTGGCGTTCGACCGCAAAGCCGAGGCCGGACAGTTCCGACGCCAGCCACTCGCCACAGGCCGTGTCCCCCGCGCCGCCGGCGCGCTTGTTGCCGAATCCGACATAGCGCAGCAGGTCCGCCTCGATCCGGTCGATCGCCGGTGAAGCCTGGGCGCTGCCGGCGGCGGTCGCGGCCAGGGGAAGGAAGGCTCCGGCGCCCAGGAGCGTCCGTCTGTTGGTGTCGATCATGTCGCAAGCCTTTCAACAGGGCGGTTTGGCAAGGGAATGGCGCGGCCTCAGTCGATCATGACGCCGCGCGCCCGCTGGCCCAGCAGGATCACGCTGAGGAACGATATGGCGCAGGTCGCCGCCAGATAGATCGCGATCGGCAGGCTGGATTGATACTGGGCGAACAGGGCCGTGGCGATGATGGGCGCAAAGCCGCCGCCCACGACTGCCCCGACCTGATAGCCGAGCGAGGCGCCGGAGTAGCGAACCGACTTCGGAAACAGCTCCGCGAACAAGGCCGCCTGCGGGCCGTACATCATGCTGACGAACAGCAGCTGCACCGAGATCGCGACGATCAGGGCCGGGATGGTGGTCAGGTTGATCAGGGGGAAAAGGGCGAAGGCCCAGACGCCGGACAGCAGCGCGCCCGCCAGGAAAACGCCGCGCCGCCCCCACCGGTCCGAGGCCGCGCCGGTGGCGATCAGCACCGGCACCATCACGCCGCTGGCCACCATGACCGCCAGCAGAATGTGATCGCGGTCTATGCCGACCGTGGTTGAGCCGTAGGCCACCGCATAGGTGATGGCGATGTAGAAGCAGACGTTGTTGGCGATGAAGGCGCCGCCGGCCAGCAGGATCTCGCGCCAGTGGCCACGGGCCGCCTCCAGCAGTGGCGAGCGCCGCTTGGCCGGGGCTGCCGTCTCGATCGCCTCGACGGCTTTCTCGGGCGCGTCGGACTCGGCGACGAAGTGCAGCACGAAGCCGATCACGATCAGGATGACGCTCAGGACGAATCCGATCCGCCAACCCCAGGCCAGGAAGTCGCTCTCGGTGGTCATCGATGACGTCAGCAGGAACACCGTATTGGCCAGGACCACGCCCAGCGGCACACCGACCTGGACAAAGCTGCCATAGAGGCCTCGTCGGTTCGGCGGGGCGTTCTCGATGGCCATCAGGGCGGCGCCGCCCCACTGTCCGCCGACGGCGAGGCCCTGGATGAAGCGCAGGGCCACCAGCGCCAGAGGCGCCGCGATCCCGACCGTCGAATAGGTCGGCAGCAACCCGATCAGGGTGGTCGACAGCCCCATCAGGAACATGGCCACTACCAGCGCATGCTTGCGGCCGTGGATGTCGCCGTAGTGGCCGAACACCATCCCGCCGATGGGGCGGGCGATAAAACCGACCGCAAAGGTGCTGAACGACGCAATCTGGGCGACGAAGGGCGGAAGGTCCGCCGGGAAGAACAGCTGCGGAAAGACCAGCGCCGCCGCCGTTCCGTAGATGAAGAAGTCGTACCATTCGACCGCGGCGCCCGCTGACGCCATGACCGCGACCTTCAACCCCGGCTTGCGCGGGGCCGCACCTGCTTCCGACATTTCCTCTCCCAGCGTCTTTTCCGCGCCTGGTCCCTAGAGGAACGCCAGACGTCCCGGGTGTCAATCAATTGTACGACAACTCACCAACCGTTGTAGCGGTTTTCGGCTCGCTCTGGCCTCTCGGCCCTATTGATACGCGCCAAATCCGCCTCAATCCGCCGATTGTCGTACAATATTGACAAGGTCGCGGGACAGGCAGATGGTCAGGGTCAGCCGCCAAAAAAAACGTCGGCATGAATGACTATGGGAGGGAATCTAGATGGTCCGTTTGCTTGCCTGTTCGTCGCTTGCCCTCATGGCCGCGGCCTTTCCCGGCGTTGTGCTGGCCCAGGACCAGGCGCCGCCGGCTGAAGCCGAATCCACTGACAGCGACTACGCCCCGACCCAGGTCGGCGATGTCGTCGTCACCGCGCGCCGCCGCGAGGAAGCCATCCGCGACGTGCCGGGCACCATCACCGCTGTGACGTCCGACCAGCTTGAGGCGCGGGGCCCTGTCGAGGGCACTGGCGACCTGCTGGCCACCGTTCCCGGCGTTCGCTTCAACGGCCTCCAGGCCGAAAACCTGGCCGAGGTCTCGGTGCGCGGCTCCGGCACCCAGCGCGCCACCAGCGCCGACTCGGGCGTGGGACTGTTCGTCAACGGCGCCTATGTCGGATCCAGCACCCTGGGCGGCCGCAACTTCCGCCGCCTGGACTATTTCGACCTTGCTCGCGTCGAAGTGCTCGAAGGGCCGCAGGGCGCCCTCTACGGCCGAAACTCCGAGTTCGGCACCGTCAACATCGTGCTGAACCGCCCGCTGTTCCGCGATGGCGGCCGGGTCTCGGCGACCTATACGAACGAGCTCGAACAGCTGCGTTTCGAAGGCATCGTCAACAAGCGCCTCAGCGACGAAGTGGCGGTCCGCTTCGGCATCCAGGCCACCGGCCAGCAGGGCGGCATCTACTACAATCCGAACCAGGATCGGTATTACGACCACACCGAAGGCACGATCATCCGGGGCCAGTTCCGCTACAGCTCCGGCCCGCTGGATGTGAACATCCTGCTCGACTCGCAGGACATGGACCTGCCGACTTTCGTGAACCAGTGGGTCCTGCCGGCCGGCATGCTGCCGGCCCTGCCGATGGGCTATACGGGTCCGCGTTATGATGTCGGTTCCGACGTCCCAAACGGCCTGCATCAGAACGTCCAGCGCGCCCAGCTGATCGCGGACTACGACCTCGGCTGGGGCACCCTGACCTCCACCTCCATGTGGCTGCAGTCGCGCTCGCGCCAGAACTTCGCGGCCGCCATCGACCTGGCGACGCAGGGCTATTTCCAGTCCCAGGGCTGGGTCGGCCTGTATCCGCTTGGCGGCACCTCCACCGACGCCCGCGACGAAACCCTCTATCAGGACATCCACATCGCCGGCGAAGGCATGGGCGGCCAGCTCGACTGGCTGGTCGGCGCGGAGTGGCTGCACCAGGAAGACTTCTATATCCGTGATGCGCGCACCAGCCCGTGCGTGGTGACGGCGATCTCCGGGATTTGCGGCGGCACGCCGACCAATCCGGAATGCTACCGCCTGAACCCGACCTCGCTGAACTGTCCGGCCACCTTCCCCCTGCCGTTCGGCAGCCGCCGGATCGTGCCGTCGGAATACAACTCCGTCGCCGCCTACGGCTCGCTCTCCTACGAGATCGGCAACCTCACCCTCAGCGGCGAGATGCGCTATTCGCAGGACCAGAAGGAAGCCAGCCAGTCGGACTTCCGTCTCTACACTGACGTCCCGTTCGGCACGCCTACGACCTATGAGTTCGACGAGAGCAACATTAGCTGGGCGGCCATGGCCAGCTACCGGTTCACCCCGGCGATTCTGGCCTATGCGCGTACCGGCACCGGCTATCGCGCTGGCGGTGTGAATAACGGCACGGTCGTTGCGGTCGCCCCGAACCCGCTGCGCCCGACCTACGGCAACGAAGAGACGACCAGCTACGAGGTCGGTGTGAAGGCGGATCTCGCCGACAACATCTTCCTGCGCGTGTCGGCCTACATGTCGGAGACCCAGGACGCGATCGCCTCGGTGTCCGACGGCTGCACCGTCGCCAACGTCTGCGGACAGGCGGGGTCCCTGTTCAACATCAACGGCGGCACCGTGGAGGTTCGCGGGGTCGAAGCCTCGATCGACGCGGTCTTCAACGTCGGCCCCGGCCGTTTGATCGTGAACCTGAACGGCGCCCACCAGGAGGCCGAGTTCACCGAGGTCGAGCCCGGCATCGCCGGCCTGCCGGTCCTCGGCAGCCCGGTCGCCCAGACGCCCGAGTGGACATGGTCGACCAACTTCAACTACCGCCAGCCCATCTTCAACAACATGATCGGCTTCGTGAACGTCGCATACAACGGCCAACGCGGCGGCGGTCAGGATACGGTCACGGCGACCACGCCCTTCATTCCGCTGTCTGACATCGACAATGTGAACCTGCGCTTCGGCGGCATCTATAACCGCATCGAGCTGGCGTTCTTCGTCACCAACCTGACCGATCAGGAAGTGCCGGTCCTCCGCCTGCAGCAGGGCGCCATTCCGCTAGCCAACCGCTACAGCCGCCCGCGCACCACCGGCGTCAGCCTGACCTACCGCTTCTAGAGCGTCTTCTCCCCGAAGCGCCGCCGCTCCCGCCGATGGCGGGAGCGGCTCTTTTTTGTTCGGAGGTCCGCCGCGTCAGACGAGGGCGGAATAAATCAGGGTCTTGAGCTCGCGTCGGATCGGATAGAGCAGCGACGGGCTGAGCTGGGTCATGAAGACCACGTGCAGCTTCTCGATCGGGTCCACGAAGAAGGATGTCGAGAACATCCCGCCCCAGTAGAACTCGCCCGGCGAGCCGGGGATCATCGCCCGGGCCACGTCCTGGGTGACGGCGAAGCCCAGGCCAAAGCCCACGCCGCCGTTCTGGGTTTCGCTGAACAGCGAGCGCGACAGGCTGGTCAGGTCGCCGTTCCCCGGCAGGTGGTTCATCGTCATCAGGTCGATGGTCTTGCGCCCCAGCAGCCGCGCGCCGTCCAGCTCGCCGCCGTTCTCCAGCATCTGGCAGAAGCGGTGATAGTCCAGCGCCGTCGAGGCCAGGCCGCCGCCGCCGGAAATCAGTTTGGGGGCCTGCAACCAGAAGCTCTCGGCGCCCCGGTCCCAGAGGACCTTCCCACGCGTCTCCGCATCCCAGATGTAGCAGTCCGGAATCCGGTCGGCCTTGGAGGCGGGCACCGAGAAGCCGGTGTCCTTCATCTTCAGCGGCTTGAAGATGCGGTCGGCCAGGAACTGATCCAACGGCTGTCCCGAGACGCGCTGGACGACCGCGCCCAGCACATCGGTCGACACCGAATAGTTCCAGGCCTCGCCCGGCGAGAACTCGAGCGGCAGCATGGCCAGATGACCGACGAATCCGTCCAGGTCGGTCTCGCCGTACCAGTTCGGAACCGGGGCGGCGTCCCACTTGGCGTCCCGCAGGGCGGCGTCGATGTTGGTGCGGTTCTGGAAGCCGTAGGTCAGGCCCGACGTATGGCGCAGCAGGTCCAGCATCCGCATCGGCTCGGTCGCCGCCTTGGTCAGGAAGGGCACGCCCGCCCCGCCGCCGTTGTAGACGCCGACGCCCTTGAACTCCGGCAGGATGGCCTCGACCGGCGTGTCCACGCCGACCTTGCCTTCCTCGACCAGCATCATGAAGGCCACCGAGGTGATCGGCTTGGTCATGGAGGCGATGCGGAAGATCGAGGCCTCGTCGATTGCGCGGCTGTCACCCTCGCGGGCCGCGCCCTGGCTTGAGAAGTGAACGATCTCGCCCCCGCGGCTGATCAGCAGCTGGGCGTGCGGCAGCCGGCCGCTGTCCAGATACCGCGTCTTCAGGAATGCATCGATCCGGGCCAGCCGGTCGGCGTCGAATCCAGCCTTGCACGGGTCACTGATCTTCATGGGGCGTCTTCCTCTTCCTCCGGCCGCCCATTCTTTGCGGGGCAGGGGCCGCGGCCACAAGGCCAGGCGCCGACCTTAGCGGCGCACCCATGATTGTCGTACAAAAACTTTGACATTGACGACTGATCGTTGAAAGTCAGGCTCAAGCGGCTCGAATGATCAGAGGCCGATCAGGGAGGGAGCGGAGCTTGATCGAGCTCTATCATTGCGTCGACGCGCGATCCTTCCGCGCCCTGTGGGCGCTGGAGGAAATGGGCCTTCCCTACCGGCTGCGCCTGCTGCCGTTTCCGCCCCGGATCCATCAGCCCGACTATCTCGCCCTCAATCCGCTGGGCACCATCCCGCTGATGATCGACGGCGAGGTCCGCATGACCGAGTCCGCCGCCATCCCCCAGTACCTGGCCACCCGCTACGGCCCTACGCCGCTGGCGGTCGAAATGGACGAGCCGGACTACGCCCTCTGGCTCGACTGGCTGCATCGCTCCGAGGCGACCCTGACCTTCCCGCAGACGATCGTGCTTCGCTACACGCGCCTTGAGCCCGAGGCGCGCCGCAACCAGCAGGCCGCCGACGACTACGCCCAATGGTTCCTGTCCCGGCTGCGGCACGTGACCCGCGCGCTCGGCGATCGCGAATGGCTTTGCGCCGGCCGCTTCACCATGGCCGACCTGTGCGTGGGCTATGCGCTGCTGCTCTCCCGCACCCTCAATCTCGATCACAAGTTCAGTCCCGAGTTGGCGGCCTACTGGGACCGCCTGTCGGCCCGTCCCGCCTTCCTCGCCGCCCAGGCCGCCCAGGCCCGCGCCGCATCCGGAGATCCCGCATGACCCAGGCCACGCCTGCCCCGGCCCACAGCCCCGGCTACGCCCGCCTCGTGCTGGCGATGCTGCTGATCGTCTACACCTTCAACTGGGTGGACCGTCAGATCCTCGGCATCCTCGCCCCGGCCATCAAGGAAGACCTGGGCCTCTCCAACACCCAGCTGGGCGCGCTCGGCGGCATCGCCTTCGCAGCGCTCTATTCCACCCTGGCCATCCCGCTCGCGCTCCTGGCCGACCGGACCAGCCGGACCTGGGTCATCACTGCCTCCCTGACCGTCTGGAGCGCCTTTACCGCCCTGTGCGGCATGGCCGGCGGCTTCTGGCAGCTCTTCGCCTTCCGCGTCGGCGTCGGCGTGGGTGAGGCCGGCGGCGTGGCGCCCAGCTACGCCCTGATTTCCCAGTACTTCCCCCAACACCAGCGCGCCCGGGCCATGTCGATCTACGCCCTGGGCATTCCGGTCGGTCTGGCGCTCGGGGTGCTGTTCGGCGCCGCCATCGCCCAGGCCGTGAATTGGCGCACGGCCTTCATCGTGGTCGGCCTCGCGGGTGTGGTGATCGCCCCTGTCTTCCGCCTCGTGGTCAAGGAACCACCCAAGCCTGCCCAGGCCGCCGAGCGGATCCCGGTCGGCGCCGTTTTCGCCATGCTGGCGAAGAAGCGCTCCTTCTGGCTCATGGCATTCGCGGCCGCGAGCAGCAGCACCTGCGGCTACGGCCTGGCCTTCTGGTCGCCGTCCATCCTGATCCAGCAGTTCGGCTTCGACCTGACCCAGACGTCCTGGTTCTACGGTTCGCTGCTGCTCGTCGGCGGCGTCTTCGGCGTCTATTCCGGCGGCGTGCTGGCCGACCGCCTCGGCAAGTCCGACCGCGGCGCCTACGCCAAGGTCTCGGGCTTCGCCTGGATATGCACCGCGCCCTTCTTCATCGCCGCCTTCCTGTCGCCGTCTCCGATGTGGGCGTGGCTACTGCTGGTCGTGCCCAACGCCCTCAACATCCTGTTTGTCGGGCCCATGACGACGGCGGCCCAGCATCTGGTGCCCGCCAACATGCGCGCCACCGCCTCGGCCTGCTTCCTGCTGATCAACAACCTGGTCGGCATCGGCGCGGGCTCTTGGCTGCTGGGCGGCATCAGCGACGTGATGACCCCGCGCTTCGGCGCCGACGCCCTGATCTATTCGGCGATCCTGCTGGCGGGCCTGTACGTGGTCGCCGCCGTGCTCGGCTTCCTGGCGGTTCGCCCGCTTCGCCGCGACTGGGTCGACGACGCGGCCTGATCGGTCAGGTCAGCCTGCGCTGTAGGTCTGGCGCAGGCTGATCTTGTCGACCTTGCCGGTCGAGGCCAGCGGCATGGCCGGCACACGCAACACCGCATCCGGAATCCACCAGGACGCCACGCGCCCGCGCACCGAGTCCAGGATCGCCTCGTCGCTGATCTCGTGGCCGTCGCGCACCTCGACCAGCAGGATCGGGCGCTCGCTCCACTTGGGATCGACCCGGCCGATGACAGCCGCCAGCGCCACCTGCGGCAGTTCGCAGACGATGGCCTCGATCTCGGCCGGATTGATCCACTCGCCGCCTGACTTGATCAGGTCCTTGGCCCGGCCGGTGATGATCAGATTGCCCTTGGTGTCGATGCGCGCCAGGTCGCCGGTGTCGAACCAGCCGTCCGCATTCGTGGCCGTCTCGGCCTGGCCGAAGTAGCGGTCGATCACCGCCGCACCCTTCACATGAAGGCGGCCCTCATGGTTCCGCTGTTCGGGCAGGGGATCACCGGCTGCATCCAGCAGCAGCAGGTCGACGCCTAGAGCCGGACGGCCCGAGACCGCCGCCTGGGTATGCGGCTCGCCCAACACGCTGAAGACGCCCACCGGCGACAGCTCGGTCATGCCCCAGCTGGCCTGAACGACGACGCCCAGATCCTTCTGCAGTCGCTCCATCAGCGCCGGCGGGGTCGGCGCCCCGCCCAGGATAATCCGCTCGAGCGACGGTAGCTTTTCACCCGTTGCTTCCAGATGCTCGCAAAGGCCCAGGAAGACCGTCGGCACGCCGACCGCGATCGTCACACCCTCGGCCGCGATCAGCCGCGCCAGACTCGCCCCGTCCAGATGCCGCCCCGGCAGCACCAGCCGGCTGCCCGCCGCCGGAACCGCCAGCGGCAGACCCCAGGCGTTGGCGTGGAACAGGGGCACGATCGGCAGGACCGTATCGGTCGTTCGCGACCCCAGCACATCCGCCGCCATCATCTTGAAGGTGTGCAGGAAGCTGGCCCGGTGGGTGTACGTCACGCCCTTGGGCGCCCCGGTCGAGCCCGAGGTGAAGCAGAGCCCAGAAGCCGCCGTCTCCTCGAACTGGCCCCAGACGACATCTGGAGTGGCCGCCTCGATCATCGGCTCCATCGGCTCGGCCGTCAGGCGCGACGCGGCGCCCGCCGGATCGCCGTCGATCACCAGCACACGCTCCAGCCCGGACGCCGCGTCCGCGACCGCCATCGCCAGCTTCAGCAGGTCGGCGCCCACGATCAGGATGCGGGCGCCGGACTGGTCCAGCATCCACGCCAGCTGCACAGCTGTCAGGCGCGGATTGAGCGTGTGGCACACGGCCCCCATGCCCATGATGGCGTACCAGCTTTCGACATGGCCCTGAGTATTCCAGGCCAGGGTGGCGACCCGGTCACCGCTCGTCACATTCAGTCCGGCCAGGACTGACGAGATTCTCCGCGCGCGCTCATGCAGCCCGGCATAGCCGATACGCGCACGCTCGCCGCCCTCACGCGCGGTCACGACCTCGACGTCCGGATGCCACTTGGCGGCGTGGTCGAGAATCCTGTCCAGCGTCAGAGGAAAGCTCTGCATGCTGCCGTCGAACATGGCGGGGTCCTGCGTTGGAGAGGCGGCGACCGGAGCCGCCCTGCGGTCGACCTGATCAGTCCAGCGCGGCGTTCAGCCGGAGCCAGAGCTGCTGATCGAAGGCTGCGTCATTAGTCGCGGCGCCGGTCCGAACGACCACGAGCCCCTGGCTGGGCGCCACATAGAGCCGGCGGTCAAACGCCCCAAGAGCCGCCACCGTATCGGCCGGCGCGGCCGGGATCAGCGGGCCGGGGATCTGGGCTCCCGCGGCGCGCACCGTGTGGCTTCCGCCGTTCAGCCACCACAGCCGTCCATACGCTGGATTGGTGTCAGAGCGCGTGAACAGGGCTTGCAACTGGGCCTCGGAGACGACCCGCGTCCCGTCTTCGGTGACGCCGCCGTTCAGGATCATCTGGCCGAACCGGGCCACATCCATCGGGGTGGTGACCAGACCCGTGTCGTTGCCGACCGAGGCCAGGGCGGCCGGGCGCCGGCGCCAGGCCGTCTGCGACATGCCGACGGGCCCGGTCAGCCATTCACGCGTGATGACGTCCAGCGGCTGGCCCGCCGCCTCCGCCACGATCCGCTTCGAAACGGCATAGACGGGCGTGTTGTAGAAGAAGGTCGTTCCCGCCGGCGCGACATAGCCGAACTGCTCGTTCAGGCCCGAACTCATGGTCATGATGTCAATGACGCGGATCGCGGCTTCCTGCTGGCGGCTGGCGCGCGACCAGCCTTCGCCGAGATAGGTTGAAACCGGGGCCTCGATGTCGATCAGACCCCGATCGACGGCGATGGCGATCAGCACCGCCACGAAGCTCTTCTGCTGGGACGCGACGTCCTCAAGCAGCTGGCCGTCGTCGGTCGTGCCATAGACGAAGTTGGCGAACATCCGGTCGTCGCGCGGCGCGGCCCAGTTGCGCTGGAGCACCACCTCGCCGTTCCTCAGGACCACGAAGCCGGTGGTGTTGTGATCGTCGAGATAGTCGAACAGCTCAGCCACGGCCTCGGACTGCTGCGGCTGTTCCTGGGCCGCGGTGGCGACGCTGGCGCAACCCACCACACCTGTGGCGGCGACCAAGGCGATGGCCGATGCGGCGGCCAGTCCGGTGAGGGATCGCATTGTCATCATGACCTCGTTCCGGCCGCCCGGCGTCGGGGGGCCTTGGGGGAGGGGGCGGCGGTGGCGTCGCGCAGACGAGGGCCGCGGGCCAGCATGATCCGGGCGACCTCGCCCTGCATGAAATACAGGATGTCGCGGGCCGCCTGGCTGGCCTGATCGGGATCGCGCGCAACCAGGGCGGTGCGCACCCGGCGCCAGTGGTCAAACGGTCCCGGCGAGTTCGAATTCAGGGCCAGGGCGACATACGAGAAGTGGAAGCGCGTCTTGCGCCGGACCGACTCGATCATCCGCTGGGCGTCGGCGCTGGCGCACTGGCTCATGTCGCTGAAGATCGACTCGGAGAGCTCTATGATCTGCTCGGCCGGGGCGCCGCTTTCCGCGTCGCCCAGCATCCGGTCGATCTTGACCAGAATATTGCGGATCTGGGCGTCGGATGCGCGCAGGCAGGCGAAACGCGCCGCCAGGCCGTAGAGGGCCGCGCGCACCTCATAGAGGTCGAAGACCTCTTCCACCGTCGTGGCTGAGACCCGCGCGCCGCGGTTTTCCTCGATCTCGAGCAGGCCGTCGTCGGCCAGGGTGCGCAGGGCGCGCCGGATGGTGGACCGGCCCACGCCGAACTCGCCGCACAGCTTGACCTCGCGCAGCCATTCGCCGGGCGAAATCTCGCTCTTCTGGATTCTCTGGCGCAGGATCTGGGCGACGTCATCGGCCTTCGGAACCAGCCGCAGCGGCGCGGCCGGTTCGTTGGAGGTCAACGACGCATCAGGCTTCTTTGCCAAATTCCCTACCCTTGTTGGGACGGCTCGATCCATGAGGATCACCCGTCCGCATTCGATCAAATTCTATGCGTCATTGACCACGAGGGCAAGAAGCTTGTCGGACCTTAACCGGCGATTGTTGTACAATGCGTCGTCGGACAATCAGCCCTGAGCGCCCCCGACAGCCCTCTCGCCACGGTGCTCGGCGGCCTGGATGCCATGCCTCGCCATCTTGTCGTAGAGCGTCTTTCTGGGGATGCTCAGCGCCTCGCAGACCTTGCGGATATTGCCACCGAACAGGGTCAGGGCCTCGCGGATCAACTCAGCCTCATAACGGGCCACCCGGTCGGCCAGCCCCAGGTCCCCGGCGACCGGATCGGGCTGTGATCCCAGGCCCAGGGCGACCTCATTGGCGAAGTTGGACAGCTCCCTCAGATTGCCCGGCCAGTCGTGTTCCAGCAGGCGCCGTCGCACGGTCTGGCTCATCGGCGGGATGTCGCGTCCGAGCCTCGACGCCGCCCGCGACAGGAAGCGCGCGAACAGCACCGGCACATCCTCGCGCCGCTCACGTAGCGCCGGCGCCCTGAGCCGCACGACATTGAGCCGGTAATAGAGGTCCTCGCGCAGCAGGCCGCTCGACACGGCCGAGGCCGCGTCCGACTTGGTGGCCGCCAGCACCCGCAGGTCCAGCGAGCGCGGCTCGGCGGCGCCCAGCGCCAGCACCTCGCGCTCTTCCAGAACCCTGAGCAACATGAGCTGGACCGACCGCGACGCCAGATCGACCTCGTCCAGGAACAGACTGCCGAGGTGCGACTGCTCGATCTGGCCGGGCCGCCGTCGTGCGAGCCCCGAGCCGACGCCGGCCTCCTGGCCCATCAGCCGCGCCTCGGCGTCGGCGTCCGGCAACGATCCGCAGGCCACGGCCACGAAGGGCCGATGCCGGCGCCGTCCGCTGGCGTGGATGGCGCGCGCGATCGCCTCCTTGCCGGCCCCGGTCTCGCCTTCGATCAGCACATCGACCTCGGCCGTCGCCAGTTCGCGGATCGCCTCGCGCAGGGCTTGGGCCGCCGGGCTGTCTCCGCTGAGCGGGATGGACTCGTCTGTCTCGATCGACAGGGCCGCCAGCCGCCGGTTGTCGAGCACCAACGCGCGCTTCTCCAGGGCCCGGCTCAGGGTCTCGATCAGGCGCTCGGAGGCGAAGGGCTTGGTGAGAAAGTCATAGGCCCCGCGCTTCATGGCCTCGACGGCGTCAGCCACATCGCCGTGGCCGGTGATCAGGACGACAGGCAGGTCCGGGTCCATCGCGTGAAGCCGGTCGGCGAACTGGCGGCCGTCCATCCCCGGCATCCTCAGATCGCTGACAACCACGCCTTCGAAATCAGCGGTCAGCGACTTCAGCGCCGCCTCGGCCGAGCCGAAGGCGCGCACGGACAGGTCCGCCAGGCTCAATCGCTCGGTCAGCGCGTTGCGGAACGCCTCGTCGTCCTCTACGAGCACGACCTGACGCATGGCCAGATCGATCATCGCGCCCTCGCCAGCAGAATCCGGAAAGTGGCGCCCCGGTCGGACCCTTCAAGGCTCAGTTCGCCGCCGAAGCCGGCCACGATGTCCCGGCTGATGACCAGGCCCAGGCCGACGCCGTCGGTCTTGTCGGTGGTGAAGGGCGTAAAGATCCGTTCGCGCACCGCCTCCGACAACCCGGGGCCGTTGTCCGCTATTGTGATGGCCACCCGCCGCCCGCTCGGTCGGGCCAGGATGCGGATCTGACCGTCGGCGAACCCGTCCAGCGCCTCGATCGCATTCTGCAGCAGATTGAGCAGCACCTGTTCCAGTCGGTTGCGCTCGGCCTTGACCGACAGCCCGCCCGGCTCGACCGATAGCTCCAGCGCGATGCCGCGCTCGCGCAGCCGGGGCGACACCAGCAGCAGAGCCCCCTCGATCGCCTGTCCGACATCCACCGCCACGACCTCCGACCGGGTCTTGCGCGAGAAGGCTCTCAGCTCGTCGGTGATGGCCCCGACGCGCTCGGTCAGCTTGCCGATCGATTCCAGGCTTCGCCGCACAGCCCCGCCATCGGAGCGCTCCAGATAGAGGCCGGCCGAATCCGCCTGGGTCCGGATGGCGGCGACCGGCTGATTGATCTCGTGGGCCACGCCCGCCACGATCTGGCCCAGCGTCGCCAGCTTGTTGGCCTGGACCAGCTTGTCCTCCAGGTCCTGCCGGTCGCTCTCCAGCCGCCGCCGTTCCTCGATTTCGCGGCTCAGGCGCCGATTGGTCGATTGCAGTTCGACGGTCCGGGCGGCCACCTGTTCCTCGAGGTGGGCGCGCGCGCGTTCCTCTTCTTCAGCCCGCGCCGCGAACCGTTGGCGCCGCCTGAGCAGAACGCCCGTGAGCCCCGCCAGCAGGGCCGAACTCAGCGCCGCCAGCACCAGAGCGGCGCCCACCGCGCGCGACAGCATCTGGTCCGCCGGCCACATCAGGTGCAGCGTCCAGCCCAGCCCCATGCTGGCGTCGGTCGCATGCGAGAACCGGCTGCCGTTGGCGTTTTCCTCTAGCGTCATCAGCCCCGCCTCTGGCGGCGAAAAGGGCAGGTCGCTCAATGTGGCTCCCGCCGTCTGGCGTTCGGCCAGCCGCCGCCTCTGCGCGTCTGACAGATCCCGTGTCGTGTTGAACCGCCAGTCCGGTGTCGTGGTGATGACCACCACCCCGTCGGCGTCGGTCACAAAGGTTGGCTCGCGTGAGCTGCGCCAGGCCGCCTCGAGCGCATCGAACTCCACCTTGGCGACGATGACGCCCAGCAGCCGCCCGTCCGCCGTGTCGATCCGGCGCGACAGATAGAGCCCCGGCCGTCCGCTGACGGTGCCGAGCGCAAAGAAGTCAGCCTCGCCGTCGCGCACGGCGTCCGAGAAATAGGGTCTGAACCGGTAGTTGGAGCCCACGAAACTGGTCGGTTCGCGCCAGTTGCTGGCCGCCAGCGCGGCGCCCTGCGCATCCAGCACATAGATGGCCGCGGCCCGCACCTCTGTCGCCAGGGTCTCCAGCTTGGCGTTGACCCGGTCGCGCGACGCTGCACCGGGTCTGGCCAGCAGTTCGATCAGGTCCGGGTCCATGGCCAGGATCGAGGGAACCGTGCGCTGGCGCTCCAGTTCGCTGCGCAGCACCGCGCCGTGCAGGGCCGCCGCCGCCTCGGCCTGGCGGGTCGCGGCCGCCGTCGCATCCAGCCGCGCCCAATAGCCCGCCAGCACGACCGCGCATGTCCCGGCCACGAGCCAGAACAGCCCGAAGAGGGTCCATTGGCTGGATTCGGACAGGGGGCGCCGCGCCATGGCGCCATTAGGGCGGATTTCCGCACCCTTGGCGAGATTGATGTGCGGATTTTCGCACATTTCTCGATGCCCGACTCGAGTGCAATCCAGACAAACTACTGTTTTCAAACAACAGTCGATCCATCCGCCACAAATTTGCCGCGCGACGGAAACGGCCCGGATACTGTGCGCAGCCCGCGAAAAGACGGGTGTTCAGGGTTCGGCCAGGCCGGATCCACCCTGGGAGGTCAGTTTGCTGCAGTCCGTTCATGGCGGCGCCACGCCCGGCGTGCGACGCCCGCTCTATCAGAGCCTCTACGCCCAGGTTCTGGCCGCGATCCTGCTCGGCGGCCTGGTCGGTCATTTCTGGCCTGAATTCGGCGAGAGCCTGAAGCCGCTCGGCGACGCCTTCATCAAACTGGTGAAGATGATCATCGCCCCGGTCATCTTCCTGACTATCGTCACCGGCATCGCCGGGATGCGCGACCTCGGCCGGATCGGCCGTGTGGCGCTCAAGGCCTTCGCCTATTTCCTGTTCTTCTCGACCCTGGCCCTGATCATCGGCCTGGTGATCGCCAATGTGGTGCGCCCCGGCGCGGGTCTGAACATTGATCCGGCGACGCTGGATGCCGGCGCCGTCGCCGGCTACGCCGCCGCCGCCCACGAAAGCACCATCGTCGGCTTCCTGCTCGGCATCATCCCGACGACGCTGGTCAGCGCCTTCGTCGAGGGCAACATCCTCCAGACCCTGTTCGTCTCGATCCTGTTCGGGGTGGCCATGGCCATCGTCGGCGACGCCGCCGCCCCGGTCGAACGCTTCCTGACCTCGGTCAGCCAGGTGGTCTTCCGCCTCGTGGCCATCCTGATGCGGGCCGCTCCCATCGGCGCCTTCGGCGCCTTCGCCTTCACCATCGGCGCCTATGGCCTGTCGGCCATCGCCAGCCTCCTGGCCCTGATCGCGACCTTCTACCTGACCTCGATCGTCTTCGTGATCGGCGTGCTGGGCGTGGTCGCCTGGCGCAACGGCTTCTCGATCTTCAAGCTCATCGCCTACCTCAAGGAAGAGCTTCTGCTGGTCCTCGGCACCTCCTCGTCGGAGGCGGCCCTGCCCAGCCTGATGCAGAAGATGGAGCGCGCCGGCGCCTCCAAGTCGGTCGTCGGCCTGGTCGTGCCCACCGGCTATTCGTTCAATCTGGACGGCACCAACATCTACATGACCATGGCGGCGCTGTTCATCGCCCAGGCCTGCGGCATCGACCTCAGCCTCCAGGAGCAGATCCTGCTTCTGCTGGTGGCCATGCTGTCGTCCAAGGGCGCGGCGGGGATCACCGGGGCCGGCTTCATCACCCTGGCCGCGACCCTGGCGGTGGTGCCCTCGGTGCCGGTGGCCGGCATGGCCCTGATCCTGGGCATCGACCGTTTCATGTCCGAGTGCCGGGCGCTGACCAACTTCATCGGCAACGCCGTGGCGACGCTCGTGGTGGCGCGCTGGGAAGGCGAACTCGACGTCGAACAGATGCAGGCCGCGCTGGCGGCGAAGCCGGGGGCGCTTGCCGCACCCGCCGATCCGGCCGCGGGGCCGGGCGACAAGGAAGTCCTGACGGTCGACTGAGACGGCCCATAACAATAGCTCGGGGAGGAAAACATGAACTTCAATCAAAGGCGCCGCCTGATGTCAGGCGCAGCCCTGGTCGCGGTGCTCGGCCTGGCCGGTACCGCCTCCGCCCAGACCCAGCCCGCCGTGTCCGGTGAGGATGAGCAGGTCGAGGACGTCGTTGTCGTCGGCACCCGTATCGCCGGCGCCCGCACCACCGAAGCCCTGCCGGTCGTGGTGCTCGGAGAGGACCAGATCGACGCCACCGGCGCCGCCTCGGGCGATGAACTGTTCCGCACCATCCCCCAGATGGGCGACGTCCTGTTTGACGCCTCCAACAACCCCCAGACCTCCAACGCTGCGCGCGGCGACGTGAACTCGGTCAATCTGCGCTCGCTGGGCGTGGGCAATACCCTTGTCCTGCTGAACGGCCGCCGGATCGTCCAGCACCCGACCAGCCAGGGCACCTCCGACACAGGCACCGTCCCGGTGCTCAGCTACAACTCCAACTCCATTCCCGTCTCGGGCCTGCGCCGCACGGAAATCCTGCTGGACGGCGCCGCCGCCATCTATGGCGCGGATGCGGTGGCCGGTGTCGTCAACACCGTGACGCGTGACAACTTCGACGGCCTGACGGTCAGCGCCCGCTACGGCGGCGCCGAAGGTACGGGCATGAATCAGTTCGAGCTGAACCTGTTCGCCGGTCACAACTTCGACCGCGGCAACATCTCGCTGTTCGCCAACTACACCGATCGCTCGGAGCTCTGGGCGTCGGATCAGGACTACACCTACTCTGACGACATGCGCGGCCTGTTCGCCGACTATCCGGATTTCGCGGGCGTCACGGCCCTCGACGGCCGCTCGTCGCACACGCCCTGGGCGCGTCTCAGCGTCGGCGCCCGCCCCACGATCCGGTCCAACGGCGTCGCTGTCACCAACACCTCGGGTCAGTTCCGCTATCAGCCCTCGACGTTTGGCTGCGGGGTCAATGTCGGCAACGGGATCTGTATCTCCAGCGGTAACCACGCCTTCAACACGACCAACCGCGAGATGCGCTACGACACCCGCTGGGGCACAACCGTGCGGCCAAGCGCTCAGCGTCTCAACCTGTTCCTCACCGGCGACTACCAGTTTGACAACGGCATCGAGGCCTTCGGTGAACTCGGCCTCTACCGGGCCGAAAGCCATGCGGTCCAGCCGCCGGTGGTCAACCTCAACAGCCTCTGGATTCCGGCCAGCAACTACTGGAACCCGTTCGGTCCGATCACCTTCGCCGATGGCTCGACCAACCCCAACCGCCTGCCGGGCCTGACCGGCGTGCCGGCCTCGGGTCTGCCTGTGCTCCTGGCCAACTACCGCTTCGTCGACGCCGGCTTCCAGGAAGTTCAGGTCAACAACTACCAGGCCCGCGCCCTCGCCGGACTGCGGGGCATGTGGGGCGCCTTCGATTGGGAAGGCGCGATCCTCTATTCCGAGGCCGAGGCCGAGGACATCTCGCCCAACATCAACATGACGGCGCTGCAGCAGCAGCTCGCCCTTTCCACGCCTGACGCCTACAACCCCTTCGGCGGCGGCTGTGTGACCACCACCAGCTACGACGACTGCCAGCCCAGCTCCCAGGCGGCGATCAATGCGATCGTCTTCGACATGCGCCGGGTGTCGCGCACGACCCTGACCATGGCCGATTTCCGCCTGACCCGGTCGGATCTGTTCGAACTTCCGGCCGGTTTCGTCGGCGTGGCCATGGGCGTCGAGGCCCGCCGTGAGACCCAGAGCGACGACCGCGACGCCAACCTCGACGGCACCTTCACCTTCACTGACATGGTGACCGGCGAAACCAATCTGTCGAACGTCTCGGCCGTCAGCCCCAACCCGGACACCGAGGGCGACCGCAACGTCGGCGCCGCCTATGTCGAGTTCGCCGTTCCGGCGGTCTCTCCGGAAATGGGCATCCCGCTGGTCTATCAGCTGGACTTCCAGCTGGCCGGGCGCTTCGAGAACTATTCGGACTTCGGTTCCGTCTGGAGCCCCAAGATCGCGGTGGCCTGGGATATCGTCCCCGGCGTGCGCCTGCGCGGTTCCTATTCCGAGGGCTTCCGCGCCCCGAACCTAGAGCAGGTCAACGCCACCCAGTACGCCCGCGCCGCCAGCGGCATGGACTACATCCGCTGCGAGGCGGACCTGCGGGCCGGCCGGATCACCAGCTTCAGCGCCTGCGGCCAGACCACCTCGGGCCTCTCGCTGCTGGTCGCGGGCAACCCTGACCTGGAGCCGGAAACGAGCTCGAGCAGCTCGTTCGGCCTGGTCTTCCAGCCCGAGTTCATCCCGCCGTCGATGGGCTCCTTCACCTTCACCATCGACCGCTGGCGCATCGAACAGGAAGACATCGTCGGCCTGCTGGGCGCCCAGACGGCCCTGGCGCTCGACTACTTCTATCGCCTGCAGGGCCAGACCAATCCGGCCGTGAACCGCGCGGCCCCGACCGCCGACGACATCCTGCTGTTCGACGGTACGGGCCTGGCTCCGGTGGGTGAGGCGATCTCGGTCAACGACAGCTTCATCAACCTGCTGCCCCAGACCGTCAGCGGCATCGACTTCGGCGCCTTCTGGTCGATCAGCGATCCGAGCTTCGGCTCCTTCTCGGTCAGCCTGAACGCCAGCCGTCTGGACGAGTTCACCCGCGACCCGGGTCCGATCGTGAACATGCTCTACGAGGCCCGCGAGGCCGGCGTCATCAATGCCGGCACCACCCTGCCGGACCCGTCGGACCTCATCGGCCAGAACGGTCGGCCGGAATGGCGCTTCTCGACCTCGGTGACCTGGGACTACGAGTCCTGGCGCGCCGGCCTGTCGACCCAGTACGTCAGCGGCTTCGAACAGCCGGGCCTGCTGGGCGCCTCGGGCAATCCGTGGGAAGTCGACTCCCAGATGACCGTGAACCTCTACGGACAGTACGACTTCGCCGACTCGACCGCGGTGCGGGTGGGCGTGCGTGACCTGTTCAACGAGGGTCCGCCGCTGGCCGATGGCGGCTACCGTGGTTCGGTCCACAACCCCTGGGGCCGCTACTGGTATCTGGATGTCCGTCGTTCCTTCTAGTCTTCCTCCCCGAAGGCGGTCGCGGATCGGTCTGACCGGTCTCGCGGCCGTGGGGGGGGGGGGGGCCCCCCCCCCCCCCCCGGGGGGGGGGGGGGGGGGGGGGGGGGGGGGGGCGGGGGCCGGACC